>JANXSR010000338.1 GCA_025352625.1 Ferruginibacter sp. | reverse complement strand
GGTTTTATAAATTGTTATCCCCGCAGCCTGTTCCAGCATTTTACGGCGGCTGTTCTCTTTATCCTTGATGATATCATCTACCATGCCCAGCTCAATAATGGCATAACTATCAGTACTAACACCGGTATCCATAAACAAATTATGAATATCCTTCATGCGGCAAGCCACATCATTAAGTCGGTATTCGCTCTCCCCGTTTTTGTAATATTTGCGGGTAACCGTAACCGTATTAAATTCGGTGGGCAACAGGTTTTTGGTATTCTCAAAGGTTAGGCTAACTTCTGCAAGGCCGCTGGCACTACGGCTTTTGCTGCCATTAAATACCAGGCTCTCCAGGTTTTCACTACGCAGGTTGCTTATTTTATGTTCGCCTATTACCCAGCGAATACTATCAATGATATTGCTTTTGCCACAGCCATTGGGTCCGATAACGCCGGTAATGCCCTCATCAAAATGCAGTACGGTTTTATCGGCAAAACTTTTAAATCCTTTAATTTCAAGACTCTTTAAACGCACGGTTCTATATTTTAAGTGTTGCGGCAAATATAGACGAATGGTTCATAAATAGCAGCCATGAGTTATTCACTGTTTTTAAGAGGTTTTACACAATTAAATTTTAAATAATGATTATGTGTGGAAATGAGTTTTGTTGGCCTGGCTGAGAACAGCTTTGTGGTACATTGTTGTGTCACTCACTTTTACTTTTTGAGCTTTGGGGTACTTTCATTTAAGCGGGGATGTTTAGCAAAAGCGAATCAAGGGTGCAATGTTAAATAGTTTTGCAATATTTACCTGCTCGGGTTATTTTTTGTAAGTTTGGTAAAACCATTTGTTATGCAGACAAACAAATTAAAAAAGGAACTGGTAGATTTTATTGAAAATACCAACGATGAAGCCTTACTTAATTTATTGAAAGAAGATTTTGTTTTTTATGGTAATGTAAAAGATGCAGACATTACAGACAGTCTGAATGATGAACAACTGCAGGAGTTAAAAGCTTTATCAGAAGAAGACCAAAAAAAAGATACCGATACTTTGGAAGAATTTAAAAATGCCACACAACAATGGCGTACCAAATAATTGTAAAAAAATGCTTCACCAACAAAGTACAAGAAGTGCTTGTTTATCTCGAAAAAGAATGGTCGCACAAAGTAGCTGCTAATTTTCTACTAAAAATAGACCGGCGAATTGAACTGCTTACCAAACAGCCATTTGTTGGTAAGTCATCCTCCAAAATAAAAAACGTAAGAGGTTTATTAATTACCCGTCATAACAAACTTTATTATATTGTTAAAGACGATAAAGTGATTATCCTGAACATGTATGATACGAGGATGAACCCGAAAAAGAATCCATAGTGAAATGTAGTTTTTCCGCAACAGTAATGAAGTAGTTAAAGGGTTTTTATAATTTAACTAAGCAGGCAAATAAAGATGAATAGTTCATAAATTATTACCATGAGTTATTCAGGGTTTTTAAGTGGCTTTACACAATCAAATTTTAAATAATGATTATGTGTGGAGGATAGGTTTTATTGGCAGGATTAAGTAGGCAAATTATAGCACCCTCCTTATACTTAAATTTTATTTTTGTTTATCGTGTTCTAATTTATAGGCAGTAAAATAATACTCAGATCGTGAATAGTTGAATTAGAAAATGTTTAATAAAACTTCTATAATATAATATATTCAGGTTATGGTCTTTCCGTATGTTAATTTTATTAAAAGGAATAAATATGATACAGACAAACGATCGAATAGAGTTAATTGATAAATTTAAGGGAATAATGAATTCCAATAAGCTTTCTAATCTAACTGATGCCGCCAAAGGAAATAAAGTAATTTTATCTGTACTAGCTGACCCAATAGATAATACCGATATTGAAAGACAAGGTCACGAAAATACAATGTTCAATCCTTTAAATACAATTCGATCTTCATCTTTTCCTTGTATTCATGGCGTTTCAATACAGTTTATTGAAAAAAACCCTACCAATCCCAATATTGAAAGTCTAGTACCTGTAAATACAATAAATGGTTATTGGATTCACTTTAAAAATGAAAGCATTAGAAATATTCCTATAAACATTAAGCCTGCATATCTAGTGAAATTATTGAAAGAAAGTTCATATATCGAAATACCCACTGAACATCTTGGGTGGTACACATTTGCAAATCCTAAAAATGCAGAAGATGATTCTGATACTATACTATATTTTGATTGGGCAGGTATAGTTAGTTGTTATCGGTTTGATGTTAATCACCAAAAAGATATTGATTTACTATTTTAGGATATTTGTAATGCAGAATTTGTACCTCATTTGTAATATAAAAACAACTCTATTTGGGTGTCTTTAATAAATTTAAACTTATAAATTGTTACATATAGATTATAAGTATTAGCTTACTCCAATAAACTGAATTAATGAATTAATCCCTTTTTATGAAAAAATATTTTTTAATTTTTATGAGCATAGTGATTTTTTACAAAAGTTTTGGTCAACTCTCTATAAAGGAACTTGAAACAAATACTTTTAAAATTAAAGTATTTAAAAAGGGCGAACCCATTAAAACAGGATCAGGGGTAGTTGGTTTTACTACAATAAAAAATGGGGTTGAGGAAATTGAATGTTTTACAAATGCACATGTGCTTGATGGCGGAGATAGCGCATTAGCAATATTTAAAGAAGAAATTATTCCAATATTAAATCTATGCGCTATTAATTACGAAATGGATTATGCATTTTTTGATTTATCCAAAAGTTTAATCAAAAGAAATGGCCTTTTGAAAAAAGCTGAACTTAAATCTTTGGATAAGGAATTAGAAAAAGGAAATAAAGTTTATACCATGTCAAGTCCAAGAGGTTTAGAGTACATTTATACTGATGGAGTAATTTCATCAACAAGGAATGAAAAAAATTATACTCTTATACAATTTACTTGCCCAATATCACCTGGTAGTAGTGGAGGTGCATTAGTTAACCAGCAAGGGGTATTAATTGGAATCATCACAAGCCAATTCGTACAATCACAAAATATAAATTTTGCTATTTCAATTAACGATATTTTGGCGTCAATCAGAGAGACGGATGATCTTAAATTAAAATTATCAATGCTTGAAAATTTTAAAATTAATTCCGACCCTACTTTTAAAAGAATACATGATTTATTAAAGGCAAATAACGAAGATGAGGCTTATAAGTTAATGTTATCTAATTATGAGCCTGTTTCAAAATCATGGGGGCTAATGTTTACAAAGCTTAAATATGAACAAGATAGAAAGCTTTATAATTCTTATATTGAAACTTTGAAAGATTTTTCGAAAATACATGGATTTCAAACAATTCTTTATTGGAGTTTATTTAGTTTTTTTTATGATTTGCCAAAAATTAATCACTCAGATTTAATTTCTATTGAAAGTAAATTTAAAGCTTTATACGAAATCAATCCTGACGAAATAATTTTCGAAGCGATATTGGGTTATATGAATTACATTATTAAGGATTACAATACAGCGATTTCACATTTAACGAGATTTACTATTTTTTATTCGGACAAAGCGAATGCTAATGTTAAGCCGAAAATTGCGAATCGTAATGATGCATCAAATACTTTTCTATTATCTATTTGCTTTGAATTATTAGGTGATTCGTGGATGCAAACAAATAACTTAAATCTTGCTTCGGACGCTTATTTAAATTCCACCTCTCGAGTATATAGCGAACTTGTTGTCCTCGCCGAATCTAAAGGTCTTAACATAGAAAATTTAGGTATAGAAGATAAAAAAGATTTATGGAGACGTGGCATTAAAGCAATAAACGCATATTCAAAAAACAATCAAATCGAAATGACTTGCTATATCTATAACAAAATGCTGATAGAGATTGACCCTAAAGGAAAAGAATCTGAATTATATAAAGCCTGTAGATAGTCCTCCTTCCCAGCAAGGTCTCCTCCAAAGCCAGTGTGTTAGCCAGCGACGTTGCCTACTACGGAGCGAAAATTAACGGTTATGTTTAAGTTGCTGCCTTAACAGCATCACTAAGATTTATTAAAAAACCGCATTAGTCTGGCGCAACGTTTTCTTCGCCTCTTGCCTTTGTTGGTGTTCCTTCTTCGATCTAAATAATGTAGCCTACCCCGTGAGCCGCCGTTGTGTGTACTGAGCCTGTCGAAGTTTCACAAGAGGCCGAAGTCTTGTAAAATAAAAGAACTGGAAAATAATAGTAATCATCCTCATTGCCACAATAAAAACTCTTCGAAATAAAAGCAAATAAAATTTCAAAAAGTAAAATGGGCTGTGCTTCGGTGGTTGATTTATGCAAACAAAAAAGTGAGCGGTGTTATTTTAATTTCATCTGGGCAAAATACGGATGGTCTGGATCAACAATCAATTCCTGCCGCTGCGGATGAATCAATACATCCATATCTTCCAAAGGGATTGCGCCTAACAGTGGTTCATTTTCTCCAGGCAATACCATCGCATCTACATGGCAGCGACGATTCTTAAACCGCACCTCTATGGGGCCTACAACATTGTATTCAACAATGCTGCCATCAGCCAATTGCCCTTTTCGTTTTTCAATAACGGGCAATTGTAATTGCTCCTGTATATTTTCATTAATACACATGTAAATACTGCCGGTGTCAACCAACATATTAACATGCATTTTCTTTATTTCATCTTCCCCAATTGGCGCAAGCAACTCTTTAAAGTATAAAACTGTTATTGGCCCCCCTTTGGCGCAAGCAACTCTTCAAAGCATAAAACTGTTATTGGCGCAAGGATGTCGGGCGGGTAAAGTGCGTTGGCAATCCTTGTGCCTGTGAAGTAGCCAACTGCTATGCTTTTAAAAACTCCAAAATTTCAAAAGCTGTATTTTAAGGGGATGCTCCTATGGAGCAAATACTATGTTCTTTGTTTTATTACAAAGGGGTTGCTCCTATGGAGCAGGTGATGCAAGCAGCCTAATGGCTGTATAAAATTTTACCCTTGTTGGTATTATTTCACAAAATAAAAAACTCAACTTATCCAGGCATGCCGCTGTTGTGTCTCTGACCAACAGCCGAAGCCAACGCAATTAAAAAGGAGTTAACAGAGAAAGTGCTACATCAGATTATTTATAGAATATTTCTCCCTTCTCCCTTTGGGGAAAGCAACTCTTCAAATTATAAAACTGTTGTTGGCGCAAGGATGTCGGGCGGGTAAAGTGCGCTGGCAATCCTTGTGCCGAGAAGTAGCCAACGATAATGCCTAAATAAACCTCCAATACAAAAATTGCATTTTAAGGGGATGCTCCCATGGAGCAAATGCTTGTTCTGTTTATTTATTACAAAGCGGGGGCTCCTATGGAGCATGAAATACAGTAAGCAGACTTAGGCAAGGTTCAACCATTCTTCCTCCATTGGCGCAAGCAAATCTTCAAAGTATAAAACTGTTTTTTGGCGCAAGGATGTCGGGCGGGTAAAGTGCGCTGGCAATCCTTGTGCCTGTGAAGTAGCCAACTGCTATGCTTTTAAAAACTCCAAAATTTCAAAAGCTGCATTTTAAGGGGATGCTCCCATGGAGCAAATGCTTGTTCTGTTTATTTATTACAAAGCGGGGGCTCCTATGGAGCATGAAATACAGTAAGCAGACTT
>JANXSR010000165.1 GCA_025352625.1 Ferruginibacter sp. | reverse complement strand
GGATTGTATTATATCCTTAAAGAAAATTACACAGGTCTTGGCGCCGGATTTGTAGATTTTATGCAGTATGAAAGAGGGCAGCTAATTTTTAAAAGAGCTTATCTGGGGTCGAGTAAAATGGGATTTGCAATAAGAAGTGTAAAGATTAATGAAAAATTAGTAAAATAATATAGAAGGTTTTTGGCAAATAGGTATAAAATTAATTATCATTGTAAAGTTTTAATTGTAACGCAATATGAAAAATATGAAATCTGGAATGCTGTTGGTAGCTGTATTGTTTCTTTCAATATCATTGAAAGCACAAACTATAGATGAGGGTAAAAACTTTTTGTATTATGAAAAATACAAAAGCGCCAAAACTGTTTTTGAAAAACTGATTGCAGCAAATCCCAATGATGTAGATGCAGCTTATTGGTTAGGGCAAACTTTAATAGCACCGGATGATAAAACACCCGCAGATATTGCAGCCGCAAAAGCGTTGTATCAAAAAACTTTAATGGCAAATAGCAATAGCGCCTTATTATTAGCCGGTATGGGTAATATTGAGTTATTGGAAGGGAAAAGCCAGGATGCAAGAAATCATTTTGAAACAGCGATCAGTTTATCTCAGGCTAAAGTTGTACCTGTGTTGAATGCAGTGGGTTTTGCTAATGTAAATGCAAAAAATGGGGATGCTGCTTATGCAATTGAAAAACTTAAATTAGCGACATCGATTAAAAAAATGAACGACCCTGATGTGTTTGTAAATTTGGGCGATGCGTACAAAAAAACAGGTGATGGAGGTCAGGCTCAGACTGCTTATGAAGCGGCATTGGCATTAAATCCCAAATATGCAAGGGCTTCTTACCGCATTGGTAAAATTTATCAAACTCAGGGTGTAGCACAAGAGGAAATTTACATGAAGTATTATAATGAAGCTATTGCAAAAGATCCAGCCTATGCCCCTGTTTATGAAAATTTATATAATCTTTATTATACCACAGACGTTCCAAAATCTGCACAATACCTTGAAAAATTTCTGGCCAACACAGATGATAATCCTAAGAATTGTTATTTAAGAGCTTCTATTTTATATGCGCAGGCATTATTTGCTGATGCTGTTAAAAAAGCAGATGAATGCATTGGAACAAACCCAGCACCTTACCCTAAATTATATGGTATTAAGGCTTATGCGTATAATAAATTAAAAGATTCGGTAAACGCAAAAGCATCATTTGAAAAATATTTTCAAATGGCCGATAGCAGTTTAATAGGCATGGGCGATTACACAACTTATGCTTCTGTACTTTTAAAATTTCCGGGTAACGATTCTGTAGCAGGTACTTTTATTGATAAAGCCGTAGCGCTTGATACACTGGAAGCAAATAAAGTAACATACCTGAAAAGTATTGCATTGAATTATGAAGGGCAAAAAAAATATAAAGAAGCTGCTGAATGGTATAATAAAGTAGTTTTAACAAAAAGAGCTCCCGGCAAAGTAGATATATACAATGCAGGATTTAATTATTTCCGTTCTGGTAATTATACCTCTTCTATTAATCTCTTTAATATTTACAGTCAAAAATTTCCTGAAGATGCTTTTGGATATTACATGGCGGCAAAATCTAAATGGGGAATTGATACTGCTATGTTGCAAGCATTGGCTAACCCTGATTTTGAGAAAGCTATTGCTGTAGGAACAGTAGATTCTGTAAAGTATAAGCTCTATTTAATTGGAAGTTATAAATATTTTGTAGGTTATTATGCCAATATAAAAAAGGACAATGCGAAAGCAATTGAATACTGTGATAAAATATTAGCACTTGACCCACAGGATGCAGAAGCTGCAAATAATAAGATTGCACTTCAGGCACCTGCACCAAAACAAAGCAAACCAGCAACACCAAAATCTGCTACCCCTTCAAAACCTTCAGATCCAAAAAAAAAGTAAAAAATAAAGTGAAATAATCTCATCCCTCTTTATAAAAATAAAGGGGGATTTTTCTTTTTATAAACCATGGATTGTTTTTTGCTCACCCTGCCTTATTTTTGCTTTATGCAATTTTTTATTCTTCAAGTCAATACTATAAATAACGCTGCAAATTATCTACCCATTGCTTTACAATTGATATTTGCTATTGGGTTTATTGTAACAATGATGGGGCTTACTCATTATTTTGGCCCAAAAAGAAACACGTCGGATAAATTGCAAAATTTTGAAAGTGGAATAGAAATTAAGGGAAATGCCCGTCAGCCCATGGCTATTAAATATTTTTTAGTAGCCATTTTATTTGTGTTGTTTGATGTGGAAGTAATTTTTTTTTACCCTTATGCTGTAAATTTTAGATCATTAGGTTGGAATGGATTTGCAGCTGTAACAACTTTTGTCGGCTTATTTATAGCAGGATTTATTTATATTATTAAAAAGGGTGCGTTGGATTGGGAAGATTAAATTCTGATGGTTCAAAGATGGTTTAAGTATTGTAATAAAGCTATAAGTGAAAAGATAAATAAATTAGAAACTATTTTGTTGAAAGATTGTTTATGTTTCTAAAACTTAAACTTTTCAGCAAACCAATTTAATAAAACATTATGCCTCGTCCTGTACAATATAATACTAAACTTAAAACGGTAGAAGCGCCCGAAGGAATGATGGGCGATGGCTTTATGGCAACTTCTTTGGAAAAGGTTGTTGGCCTTGCACGCAAAAATTCTATTTGGCCTTTACCGTTTGCAACGTCTTGCTGTGGTATTGAATTTATGGCTACTGCTGCAAGTCATTATGATATTGCAAGATTTGGTGCAGAACGTATGAGTTTTTCTCCCCGCCAGTGCGATTTGTTGATGGTGATGGGTACCATATCAAAAAAAATGGGACCGGTTTTACGCCAGGTTTACCTGCAAATGGCTGAACCACGCTGGGTTTTATCAGTTGGTGCCTGTGCCTGTAGCGGAGGTATTTTTGATACGTATTCAGTTTTACAAGGTATTGATCAGATTATACCAGTTGATGTATATGTCCCGGGTTGTCCTCCAAGACCCGAAGCAATTTTAGACGGGTTTTTAAAAATTCAGGAGTTGATTGGCCAGGAAAGTTTGAGAAGAAGAAAGGGGGAGAAGTATAAAGACTTGATGGAATGTTATGGAATACAATAATTGATTATATATATTAATTTTGGTTAGTTAGTAATTAAAATAAAAGCCTAAGTGTAAAGTTCATGTCCTTAACAAACGAATTAGTACAGCAAAAATTAATTGATAAATTTGGCGATCAACTAACAGATTGGGTGCAGCCTTATGGAATGTTAACCTTCACCGCCCCAAAAGAACTTAATTTAAAAGTGTTACAATTTTTATACGACGATACCGAATTAAGGTTTCAATTTTTAACAGATCTTCAAGCAGTACATTATCCTGAAAATAAGGGCGCTGAATTAGCTGTAGTATACCATCTTCATAATTTGACTGATAATATACGACTCCGTTTTAAAGTGTTTACAAATATTGCAACGCCCGATGTTTACAGTGCAACAGCATTGTATTCTTCCGCAAATTTTATGGAAAGGGAAACGTACGATTTCTTTGGTGTAAATTTTACAGGTCATCCAAATTTGATAAGAATATTAAACGTTGATGAAATGGATTACTTTCCCATGCGAAAGGAATTTCCACTGGAAGACCAAACAAGAGTGGATAAGGATGATGAGATGTTTGGAAGAGGATAGCGTTTATAGATTATTAAAGTAATTAAGCAGTGGTATTTGTAAAGACAATATTATAAATTAAATAAAAAGCCCGTTAGGGTTAGGGTATGAGCGATCACATTTTATTACCAGAAGGAAGTATAGAAAAATTAACTACCACCCTTAACCTTGGGCCTACTCACCCCGCAACCCACGGAGTTTTTCAAAATATCCTGGAGTTGGATGGCGAAAGAATTTTAAAATCAACTTCAACCGTAGGTTATATTCATCGTGCATTTGAAAAACTTGCTGAGCGCAGACCACTTTACCAGATTACGCCTATAACTGACAGGTTAAATTATTGTTCTTCTCCCATCAACAATATGGGGTGGCATATTACCTGCGAAAAATTGTTGGCCATAAGGCTACCCAAAAGGGTAGATTATTTGCGCATTATTATTATGGAGTTGTCGAGAATATCTGATCACTTGATTTGTAATTCTATCGTAGGTGTTGATAGTGGCGCTTTTTCAGGGTTTTTATACCTGATGCAATTCAGAGAATTAATTTACGAAATATACGAGGAGGTTTGCGGATCACGACTTACTACAAACATTGGTCGCATTGGTGGTTTTGAAAGAAACTTTACCAACACCGCATTTGAGAAGTTAGAGAAATTTTTAGCAGAATATCCAAAGCAGTTAAAAGAGTTTGAAAACCTTTTTAACCGTAACCGTATATTTATGGAGCGTACCATTGGGTGTGGTGCCATCAGTGCCGAAAGGGCTTTAAACTATGGTTTTACAGGTCCTAATTTAAGGGCATCGGGTGTTGATTATGATGTTCGGGTACATACACCGTATAGTTCTTACGAAGATTTTGATTTTAGTATTCCTGTGGGTAAAACCGGCGATTGCTATGATCGCTTTTTAGTTCGTAATGAAGAGATGTGGCAGAGTCTTAGTTTAATAAACCAGGCTTATAATAAAGTAAAAGAATTTAAAGGTGCCGATGCAGAGGTGTTTCATGCGGATGTGCCTGCGTATTACCTGCCTGAGAAAAAGGATGTGTACACAAAAATGGAAGCATTAATCTACCATTTCAAAATAATCATGGGCGAAACGGATATTCCTGCGGGTGAGTTATACAGTTCTGTTGAGGCAGGTAATGGAGAATTAGGTTTTTACCTGATTAGCGATGGTGGCAGAACACCATACCGCCTACATTTTAGAAGACCTTGTTTTATTTATTACCAGGCCTTTGAAGAATTAATAAAGGGAGGTATGTTAAGTGACGCAGTGATAACCATGAGTAGTTTAAATTTGATTGCAGGAGAGTTGGATGCGTAAAATAATTATGAATGGCTTTGTTGCATGAATAGGTCTGTGGATAACTTTTATTATTTCGAAAAAGGTTGCATATTACCCACATAGGTTAAAATAAAGGATATAGTTAAG
>JANXSR010000163.1 GCA_025352625.1 Ferruginibacter sp. | reverse complement strand
AAGAAAAGTTGTTCTTTTTGCATCTGTACTTCTATAGCATCAAGGATTGTTTTTCTCCTGTTATCGTCATCACAAATACCATACGCAATGGCCATAAAATTTACCGGCGTAACCATATTGTTTCCATGGATGGAGCCATCTTTATCTCTCCAGTGGATGTAACATTTTTTTTCTTCATCCCAAAAGCCTCCGGCCGAAGTTGGTTTATTAAAATTGAGTTTCAATTTTTCGGCGAACTCATGATAGTATTTTTCTTTGGTGGTATCGCCCAATTGTTTTTCTATATCGGCCCACAAAATAAGTGCATGATACAACTTGGCATTTACAAAAGCATTTTCGTAAGCGGCCCATATAATATCTATCCAGTCGCTGCCTCTTTTTTGGGTATGGCTGTCGGTCATCATTTCAACAAGACCATTTTTATTGCTGTCTCTTTTTATGATCCAGTCCAACGCTTTTTCGCAAGACAGCTGTTGCGTTTTTACCCAGGCAGCATCTCCGTTCTGATCGTACAATTCCGACACATTCGTTACGTAGTCCGGGTTAGCATCTAACAGGTATCCCCATTGTGCTTCGTAAAAACCTTTATCTGTAAAGCCCGCCGGCATTGCATCTTCATTGCTGTAAGCCCATCTTGGCCACACTCTTCCATCTGGTTTAATGGCATTGTCACGATAAAAATCAAGGCATTGCTGATAGCCTTTTAAATAGTTGTTGTCGTTGATGGCAAGTCCCATTTGTGCAATGTATTGCTCATGCAGGCAAATCGGTCCGTAAGGTGTATGCCAACTGTTGCCACCAAAATGTTGCTTATCAATTACGCCAATTCTTGCAATGGTATTTAGCACCGCATTTACCTGTTGGCCATTTATGCCAACCAAATTTCCCCGGTCAAATTTTGTTTTAAAATCAAAGTAAGAAAGTGTAATGGTTTGCTTTGTTTTACCGGCACTCATTGTAATAGGTGCCCACAAATCTGTCCTGTCACGTAAAAAAAGTCTTCTGTTTGTGCCAGAGTCAAAACGGGGTATTATTTGCTTTTGTGCAACTGCTATTGTATAGGCCAATTTATCGTCAGCAGTGCGGCTGTAATTCATCGCAACCTGTCTGCCGGGAGCATCAACAGCAACAGTTAAACCATTGCCCGTTTTGCTATTCCAAAATTGCGATGTGCTGCTGTGTACGCCGTAGGTATCCAGTTTTTTATTAAAAAGATAGAACCATGCAACGCCGCCATAATCCTCATAAGCACCTTCCCAGGTATCCATATTATTAAACATAAAAACGGGCATGGCAACCTGCTCTGCAATGACTGCTTTGGAAAGGGTTCTGTCTATTTCAAATTTAATGTTACTGGCGTTAATCGCAAAAGTCCAGCTTTCATGTATTGTAAAAGTTTTGTTGCCATAAATAATTCCTGAGATCCGGATGGTATTGTTTGCAATAGTTACTACCGGTTGAGATGAAAGCTGCAAGGTTGAATAAGCAGCCTCTTTTGTTTTGATGGCGGAGTAAATTCCTTCATTACCCGTAATTACCTGCTGGCCATTTAACAGCACCGAAGACAGGTTCACTTTTTTATTGTAATCAAGCGTCACCATTATTTTTTCATTCCCGAATACGATCTTTCTTTCCTTCACATCATTGCTGATTGTTGCAATCTGGGCAAAACCTGCATTGAATGATCCGATAAAATAAAGGACCAAAAATAAATGTAAAGGCAATAGCTTTTTGGGTGTCATAAGTGGTTACTATTGTGTCTACTGATCAACAACCAAAGCCGTATTGATACAAAGACATTTGAAATGAAAAGATACAACAGTTTGTTATTAGCCAACCTGGGTTTACTGTAAGAATTTATTTGAAAGGCTAATGAAATATAAGAGGATAAATATTCAATAAATGTGTTTATAATAAGTTTCTCAATCCGGTATATCAGATAGAAAATAAGGTTGAGATTATTACATACTCATTCCTCCCCCTTCACCGCCATCTGCAAAGTATACACCGATTCAGAAGCGGTTATCAGCAGCAAGTCGCGGTGTGGGCCGCCGAAACACAGGTTACCCACCCATTTGGAAGGCACAGGTATGTTGCCCAATTTTACGCCCTGCGCATTGTACACGGTTACACCCACACCGGCGAGATAAATATTGCCTTCCACGTCTATCGTCATACCATCGGAGCCCTGGGCTGCAAATAGCTGGCGGTTGCTTAAACTGCCATCCGCATTGATTTGATAGCGGTAAGTTTTATTGTCGTTGATATCGGCCACATACAGGGTACTGCCATCAGCTTTGCCTACAATGCCATTGGGTTGTACCAGCAGACTGTCAACAATCACGGCATTGCTTTTTCCCTTAGGAAGATAGTATACATAGCAGCCTTTCATCTCTGGCTTTTTTCTTTGCCAGTAATCCCGCTGGTAGTAAGGATCTGTAAAATAAATACCTCCTTTTTTATCCACCCACAGATCGTTGGGGCCGTTTAGTTTTTGGCCTTCAAAGTTGCTTAATAAAACCGTTACCTTCTTTTTAAGTGTAATGGCCACCAGCTCATTTTGTTCATCAGCACAGGCGATGATGCGTTGTTGATGATCAAAATACAAACCATTGGCCCGACCGGTTTTATCCATAAAAACAGACAGCTTCCCATTGGTATCATACTTCCATATTTTATCATTGGGTTGATCTGTAAAATAAATATCGCCAACTTTATCAACCGCCGGGCCTTCAGCAAACGCAAATTGCTGCGGCAACTTTACCAGCGTGGCGCCGGGCTTTACCACTTTAAGGGCACTGAGTGTTGCATCCGTACTTTGCTGACAAAATGCGGCAATGCTGTGCAATACAATCAATGTAAACAGCAAGTATTTTTTTGTGTTCATTTTTTAGGAATAAATTTTATTGAATGAATTAAAAGAGGAGGCTATCATAAAAATAAACCTATCTGGTTTCTTTTTGCTATTTTGATTTTTAATAAAAACCCTTTAGTTTGATAATGCACCACTCTTTCTACAGTTATTAAAAATCGTATAAATTTATTTAAGGAGCCAACACAAAACCTATAGGATTTCATTTGCACTGATGGCTATAAAAAATGCTAAAGTATTATTTACTATTCTTGCTTTATAAATCTTTTCACCCCGCCCGGTTTTACTTTCAACATATTTCCGCTGGCATCAAATTGCAGGCTGTCAATACACAATTGCCTTAACACATAGGCTTTATTTTGCGGATGGATACGATGGTATAAAATATAGTCCTGCCCCTTTACTGTAAACACGGTGTGGTGGCCGGGACCATAGGTAGTACTATCAGATGATGTGGAAAGAATCGGGTCGTTCACACCGGCTGTAAAAGGGCCAAACGGTGTATCGCCGGTGGCATAACCAATTTGGTAAGTAGCGTCAATGGCTTTGCCCTCAGAAAACATCAGGTAGTATTTACCGTTTCGTTTTATCATGTGCGGTGCTTCAAAATAGTTAGGTGGAGTAACCTCTTTTGGCACACCATCAAATGTTACCATATCCTTTTTTAATTTTACTGCCATGCAATGCCCGTTTACCCAATTAAAACCAGAGCCCCAATACAAATACGCAGCACCATCGGTATCAATAAAAACATCGGCATCAATATTATGTACATGGGGAAAATCATTTTTTGTGACCAACGGCGAATTGTTTGCCTTTAAATTTTTCCATGGCCCAAGTGGCTTGTTGCTTACCCCTGCCCAAACTTCACTCCCCACCGAAACATACATGTAAAATTTTCCGTCCGCTCCTTTTCTTACAGAAGGCGCCCATACTTTTGAATCGCCGGAAGTTGGGCTGGTACAGGCTTTTTTGGTAGGCCAGTTAATATGATGACGTGTAAATTTTTTAAAGTTGTTGGTTTCAAACACCGCCAGTTCATCGCCACCCCACGGATCGATGGTGGCATAAATAAAGTAGGTATCGCCTTCCTTTACAATGATAGGGTCTGCAAAATAGCCAGGCATTATTGGGTTGGAAATAAAATTTTTACCCGTTTGTGCCGCACCAATAAAAGCAGTACTGCAAAAAATTACTGCAAGCATAATTGTATAAAAATAGCTGGGTTTGTTCATCCGCTGGTTGATCATTTTATTGTAATTCTTTTATGTACAAATTTTTATAGCTAAAGCAATATGCTTATTATCATGATAAAGCTGAAAGCGAATATACATGCAGTAACCGGCATTTTTCGCATCAAACTTTGCGGGAGTCTTTTAATTAAAACCAGCCCAACCTCATCAGCAGTAAGAGATTAAAATCGCTTCGCTTCTACCCTAAACCGTTCAATAAACACCGCATCAATTGCCGGCGCTTGCACACTTTCATGTGCAATAGAAAAATATTCTCCCGTTAACTGTGGCCCATTGCCTGTTTTTTCAATGGTGATTTTTAGAAAGCCATGCTTATCATCACAATAATTAAGAAGCTCAATACTACTGAATAAGGAATTGTTATTTGTAAACTGTGCATCATCCAATGCAGCTACAGCATGCAATTCATCATAACCACCAGCACCTGCCACAATGAAAGTGGTGGTGCTGCCATCAGGATATGTTTTTAAAAAACGCTCATAGCTATGTACATGGCCGCTAAAAACAATATCAGGACGAACACCTGTTTCAGTAAACGAGGTTTCCAAAAATGTAATCATGTCAAGGCTTGAACCGTGGTTGATGTCAGCCGAATAAGGCGAGTGATGCAAACAAACAATCAACATCTTTTCGGGCCTTAGTTTATTGGCGGCA
>JANXSR010000154.1 GCA_025352625.1 Ferruginibacter sp. | reverse complement strand
ACAAATTTTTCCGGCAGAACAGTTGTTTGATAAAATGACTCAAAGTGGTTTTAATAAAGATTCCATTGCAATTGTTTTAAATGGAGGCAATGGCATTACCGGAGTTTTAAAAGTTGCAAGTAATTATAGTGGAACAGCCGCTGGAAACAGGGCACATTTTATTGCCGGAGCCTGCTACCTTCATAATAAAGATTTTAACAATGCTGTTAAACATCTTAAGGATTTCTCTACTCCAAGTAAGCAACCTCAAAGTGCTTCTTACAGAATGTTAGGCGATGCTTATTCTGAATTAAAACAGAATGATGAGGCTTTGAATTACTACAAAAAAGCAGTTGATGTGGCTGATGTTAAGGATGAGTCTACCAGGTTTTTATCATTGTCAAGAGCAGCAATGTTTTGTGAAGCTACTGGCAAAACCAAAGAAGCTATTGATTATTACCAACAGATTAAAGACGAAATTACGCCTGCTTTTTTAAGAGATAACAGAATTGATTTCCAAGTGGATAAATACCTTGCAAGACTAGGTGTAACCAAATAATTAAAATGGCAATATCAACCGATAATTTATATTCAACAGCAGGCATCCAACTACCAAAGGGTGCCTGTGTAGTTATTGTGCGTACCGAATGGAATGCTGCTTCTATTGACAAACTGGAAACCGGCTGCATAAAAGTATTAACGGAAAATAAAGTACCTTTTAAAATTATTACCGTTCCTGGTGCATTTGAAATTCCGTTTTGTATTAAAAGTTATTGGGATGCACATAAATATAAAGATGATAAGCCTTTTGCTTTTATAGCATTGGGTTGTGTAATAAAAGGCGATACACCTCATTTTGATTATGTGTGTAAAGCTGTAACAGAAGGTGTTTTGCAAGTAAATTTATGTTTGCCGGTGCCTACTATTTTTGGTGTTTTAACAGTAGATAATCAATTACAAATTGATGAAAGAACAGGCGGCAAACATGGCCATAAAGGAGAAGAAGCTGCTGTAACTGCATTAAAAATGATTGCGTTAAAAGAAAGTTTTGCTATTTAATATTTAGAGATTTAGCCTGCGGTATTTTTGATTTTACTTTTCAACATAGATATTTTACAATCTTAAATTAAATTTCCCCTTTCAGGGATAAGTGCATGAAAGTACAGCTATTTATACCTTGCTTTGTTGATCAGCTTTATCCGCAAACTGCTTTCAATATGATTAAAGTATTGGAGAAAACTGGTTGTGAAGTTGATTACAATACCAACCAAACCTGCTGTGGTCAACCTGCTTTTAATGCCGGTTTTTGGGATGAGGCAAGAACCGTATGTAGCAAGTTTTTAAAAGATTTTGATAACGCAGATTATATTGTTGCGCCTAGTGCAAGTTGTGTAGGTTTTATTAGAAATTATTATGAAAAAATATTCGAGAATGCAGCCCAATATAACCAGGTAAAAGATATATGTAAACGTATTTACGAATTTTCTGAATTTTTAACTGATGTATTAAAAGTTGAAAATGTCGGAGCAGTGTTGAATATTAAAGCAACCTATCACGACAGTTGTGCCGCGTTAAGGGAATGTAAAATAAAAGAAGGGCCACGTAAATTATTAAGTAATGTGGTTGGTTTGGAACTGGTTGAAATGAATGATGTAGAAACCTGCTGTGGTTTTGGCGGCACGTTTGCTGTAAAGTTTGACGGTATATCAATTGGCATGGCTGATCAGAAAGTTACACATGCTTTAGCTACTAAAGCCGAATATATTATCTCTACAGATTTAAGTTGCCTGATGCATTTAGATGGCTATATAAAAGGTAAAAATTTTACACTTAAAACAATGCATCTTGCAGATGTGCTAGCCAGTGGCTGGTAATATACATTCTAAACTACTAGTATCAATTACTCAAAAAAATAAATTATACATACCTCAGCAAACTCTTTAATTTAAAAAGCTGAAGCAACATTAAATAATAGTATCAAAGAAGTTGATCCGATAAAATCAGGACAAGTTGAAACGATATTCAGTACTGCTTATTGGCCAGATAATATTTTGAAAACTTATTTTTTAGTTATTGATTACTTTCTTTTCCCCTCTGTCTTTCTACACGTGAAGCTAAAATAATGCTGATCCAATATAAAAATAAAAGAGGAATGGCAACCAAAAATTGACTTGTCCAATCTGGTGAAGGTGTAATAATGGCGGCCACTACCAATATAATTACAAATGCAAATTTAAAATATTTTTTTAACAACGAACCCGTTACAATTCCCATTTTTGCCAATACAAAACAAAGTACTGGTAATTCGAAAGCAATTCCACAACCTAATATTAGGTTCGTTAAACTATCTACATAATCATTTACAGATGGACGGTATTGTATCATCCCTGTTTTGCCCAATGTAAAACTTGCCAAAAAATTAAATGTAAAAGGTGCTAATAAATAATAGCCAAAAATAGCTCCCGTAAAAAAGAATACCGACACCCAAAATATGCTTGTTCTTCCATACTTTCTTTCTATAGGGGAAAGTGCAGGCTTAACAAAACGCCAGAGTTCCCAAAAAATATAGGGAAATGCTGCAATAATACCTCCAATCATGGCAATATTTATCGCTGATGTAAATGTTCCGTTTACGGTAGTAATTTGAAAATCTATTTTTATTACAGGCATACACAAGGAGTTACCCAGATGAAGCCATTGCCCTAATCTACACAATGCGCCGTAAGTAAAAAATGTTTCTCTTGCAGGTGCTAATATAATATTGTCATACACATAATCAATGTAGATGAATATAAATGTAGCAGCTATCAGCCAGGCTACAATACTACGTACCAAATGCCAGCGCAGATCTTCAATATGGTCAAAGAAATTCATTTCAAATTTCTTTGGTGCTTCTTTACCGCTTATGCGTTTAAAAAAATATTTTCTTTCTGAAGTTACTGTTAACAAAATAGTGGTTTAAGAAGAGGTGGTAATTTTTGAATCAACTTTTATTATCAGTCAATATAACCAACAAGTAAAATATTAAAAGTTTAAAGAGACTTAAATTGAATTACTTACCGGGTTAACAGTTTCTTTTACAGGCTTTGGTTTCATTCCTTCTTCAATATCATTTTTTACGGAAGCCTTAGCATCATTAAAATCACGTACGCCTTTACCTATCCCTTTCATTAACTCTGGTATTTTTTTTCCACCAAATAATAATACCACAGCCAACAGAATAAATATCCATTCTGTACCGCCCGGCATTGCTAAAAAAATACTTAAAAGAACATTTGAAAATATCATGATAAAAATTTTATACAAAAAAGATACGCAGATTACTATCTTTTTGTTAGTTTGAAATACGAGATAAAAGAATGACTGTATTTTCATACAGCCATTCTGTAAATAAAATTTAATTAAGCAAAGAAGGGGGTTACAATTGCAACAACCTGCTCTTTTGTTAAAGGCTCATCAAAACCTTCAGAAGCCGCACTTGGAGATATTGTAAAGCCTCCAATATTTACTATATTAACGCCTGCTTGTGTTGTTGCTTCTTCACCATCATAACTGGCCTGAACAGCAGAACTACCGATACCACTTTGATTTAAAGTAATCCAGGGTTTTACATTTACACCTGCAGGTACAAGGCCACCATTTGTTTTACGCATCTGACGAATGTGTGATGCATGTCTTGCTTCAACCGAATGAATATTTAAGGCTGCTGTAAGCACATCATTATTACTTATCAAATTACCAGCTTGTCCTTTGTAAGCTCTAACGCCTGTATCTTCAAAGGTTTGGGCTACTGCTAAAAACAATCCATAGTCTGTAAATACAGTTGGAAAAGTTCCCTTGGCAGTAAAATCAAAAGATGCTGCTGTAAAAGCAACCGGTGTTCCTCCTAATGAAGTAATGGCTGTTTTTAAAAAAGCAACGTGTGCAATTTCGTGGTCACGAATTGTTTTAATAGCACCCATGGGAGCACCAGCAGGTATAGCCAATGTTCCGGCAACACCTGCATCATAACCTTTTTTGTAAAATTCAGATTCAATATATTCCAATGTTAATGCAAAATTCAGCACATCAGTAATTGCGTCTGTTGTACCCGTTGGGCTACCGTATGCTTTGTTTAGCATTGAGCCAAATGCAATTGGTAATGATGCCAATGCAAATTTGCCAAAGAACTTTGCAAAATTTTTCATGGCACTTCTTCTCCCATCAAGCCTTTGATATATTTCAGAATCTACGCTTTCAATTTCGTTGATAATATTTTCTATTTTCATAAAATAAATTTAAGAGGTTGGTAAATTGCTTATGTTTAATTTAGTTTTTACATAGGTGCCTGCTATAGCAAAAACCTCACTTGGTGATCGGCTCATATCTAAACCATTTGCATCAAGCCCGTCTGCAAAAGTTCCAGGCATTATAAGATCTCTGATGTATGCAGCATGCCTTGCCTCTACAGAAACAATCTTACCTGCAAGTAATAAATAATCAGCACTTGCTATTAACTTACCAGCACCATTGTACGCAGATACACCAAGGTCTTCAAATGCTTTAGCAGTTCCTAAAACACTATCTCTGCTGCTAAAATTAATAGATGAAAAATCCAATTCTAAAGCGGGTATAGCACCTGCTGCTAACGCGGCTTTAAAGAATTCACGGTGTGCAACTTCATGATCTCTTATATCACCTAATAGTGCACTTTCAGATGCAGTTATTCCGGAATAAGGAGATTCAAAAACTTTAGTATAAAAAGCTGCTTCAATTTGCTCCAGGGCATAAGCATAATTTAAAATACCGACATCACCTGACCCCAGGTCTGTTCCACTATTACTGGTAGGATTGTCGTCTTTTTTACATGCAGCAGCTGTTAAAAGTAATGCAGAAGCACCTCCAAGATATCCAAGAAAATTTCTTCTTGATAAATTTTTAATGTTTACTTCTGCCACTGCCACTAGTTCTCTGTCGGATGAATTTTTTGTTGGCATAACGAATTGATTTTGTTGTGAAAAAAGAATTAATTGTTTAAAATGATAAATTATTCTTTAACAATTACGACAGAAGGGTATGCTTGGATTTAAAATAATTAAGATTGTAACCATTATTTTTATTTATTAATTAATCATCATTCTTATGTTTGCAAACGGGGAATTTTTTTCACATTTTTAAATAATTAGTTATGGCTTATTGGTTAGTAAAATCAGAACCCTCGGTATACAGTTGGGATAAATTTGTAAAAGACAAACAAACCTTTTGGAGTGGTGTACGTAATTACGCCGCCCGTATTAATTTGAGGGCTATGCAAAAAGGTGATGAAGTTTTATATTATCACAGCAACGAAGGGGTGGAGATTATTGGTATTGCAAAAGTAATAAGGGAGTCGTACCAGGATCCTACAACTGAAGATGAAAGATGGGTTGCAATAGATTTAAAGCCAATCAGAAAATTAAAGAAACCCGTAACATTGGCACAGGTAAAAGCTGATAAAAGGTTAGATAATATGGCATTGGTACGTCTTGGCAGATTATCTGTACAACCTGTTACCGATGAAGAATGGAATGTAGTAATGGAATTGGCAGGAGAAAAATTATAATCCTTTTCAGATTAAAAGAAAGCAGCCAAAGCCTAAAGGATTAACACCAGTATAACATCGTTTTTTAACTGTTTGTTGGATATAATTGCTGTCTACAAATTTAACCGAAATCTTTTTTTAGAAATTGCCGTATCTTTATAGATATCAATAACAATATTTATAGTTATGAAAAATTATCAGTACCTGCTCTTATTTACGATAGCCCTTTTAATGGCCGTATCCTGCAAAAAAAATAATCCGGCACCAACACCTGTTCCACCAATTGTCGACCCAGTTCCTACAGCTAGTGCAAAAGATTTACTACTGGACTCTTTATATTTATTTACCAAAGAAGTATACTTGTGGCACGAAGTGATACCATCTTATACCGCATTTAACCCAAGGCAATTTACAGGCAGTACAGACCTCATTGCAGCAAAGAATGAGATGGCGGCTATAAGAGCTTTGCAGCCACAGGATAATAAACACAGTTATAGTTTTGTAACTACCCAGGCCAGTTCTGATGCCATACAAACTGGTAACAATGAGGATTATGGTTTTTTTATTAAGGCCGCTTCTCTTGATAAAGCAATGCCGTATGATTCTGTTTACTGGTATGTTGAGTATGTTTACAAAAATTCTCCATCAGGTATTGCAGGTGTACAGAGAGGTTGGTATATCAGCCAGGTAAATAATTCACCTATTGGTTATGATAATGCGAGTGTAACAGTTTTAAACGATGTCTTTTTTGGCACAGGAACTTCTGCCAGTTTTACTTTTACAAAATCTGATGGCAGCACAGTTGCATTAAACCTTACAAAAGGTGCTTTTACGGCTAATTCTGTTTTATATACAGATGTAATAACAAGTGGCGCTACAAAAACAGGCTACCTTGTATTCAATCAGTTTTTTGGTGCCGGTTCTATTACGGAGTTAACTACAGCCTTTACTGATTTTGCTGCAAAAGGAATTAATGAACTTGTTGTTGACCTCCGTTACAATCATGGAGGCTCCACTAACACCCAGGATGCATTGGCTAATCTTATAGTTCCTTCGACAGCTGATGGTAAAACCATGTATACCTATATTTTCAACGACTCACTTACGGCTGGTAAATTTCCTTTATTAAAAAGAAGGCCTGGCTTCAGCAATGTTTCATTTTTACCGGGCGATAACACAGTGAACTATAAAAAAGCCGGGACTGTAAACTCTTTAAGCCGGGTATTTTTTATTGTTAGCGGAGAAACAGCATCTGCCAGTGAATTACTGATTAACAACCTGCGGCCTTATGTAGATGTTAAATTGGTGGGGGATACTACTTATGGTAAACCAGTTGGTTTTTTCCCTATTTCCATATACAATTATGCTATTTACCCCATTTCGTTCAAAACAGTTAACAGTGCAGGCAGTGCAGAATATTATGACGGATTTGCACCGGATAAAATAACTCCCGATGGCGTGAACCGAAATTGGGGCGATGTAAATGAGCCATCCCTGGCTGCTGCGCTGAGGTATATCAGTACAGGTTCATTTGGCAGGGTATCATCTGCAGAGGATGAAAAAAACAGGCGTGAATTGTCTGCACAGAAACGTTACCAGCCATTGAATAGTAAATTATACGAAAACAAGTTTACCGGAATGTTTTTTCTTAAATCACGGTAAAAATTAAATAGTCAGAAAAGGGGCTGATGGCCCCTTTTTTTATGCTCTGTTGTAATTATTGTTTTTTCTTTTTTTTATGAGCCGGTTTCCTGTTGTGAGGTTTTGCTTTTACCGCAGGAGCCTTAACGGTTTCCAGCTTTTCAAAACGATTGCCGGATAGCAGCGTATTCTGCTCTATCTTTTTACCCACAATCTTGTCTGTTTGCTCACTATGACCAGTGATTTCTTTATTTGCACTTGTTTGACTGTTCTGTGCATGCACAGTAGTTCCTGATAACAATAAAAAAACAAGAACCGAAATGATTGAGTCTTTTTTCATGTAGTTAAGATATGATTTTGTTGAGTCGGTTTATTGTAAAGTGTTAAAAAATGCTAAAATTATTTAAGTACTCTTTTAATAATTAACATTTACCGGCGGTTACAAGTTTTATGTAATTCGTATCAATGAGCATCTAATAACTCTAAACTCATTGACATGAAAACAACACTGTTTATTTTTTCGGTTTTATTTTTTTTGATACTAACTTCCTGCCACAGGGCTGTGAATGAAAATAGCAAGGACATTATTCTGGATACTAAAATGAGTCCATTAGATAATTCCCCCTCTCAACAAAAAAATAAAAAACAAAAAATCCCCGTTACTAATTTTCAAGTAGCAAGTGCAGATTCAGCAGCTTCTCCAACGCCGGTAAAAGCAATATCCAATCCTGATTGGGATAAGAAAATAATAAAAACGGCCACCCTTAAATTAGAAGTAAAAGATTTTAAAACTTACAATGATAATATTCATCAAACCATTAAAAAATTTGGTGGATACATTGCCCAGGAAGAACAAAATGCTACGGATGAAAAATCAGAAACGGTGATGGTTATAAAGGTACCGGTGGAGCAATTTGAAACAATGATGAATCAACTGCCAGGCAGTGATAACAAGGTATTGGAAAGAAAAATCACTTCGGAAGATGTTACCGGTGAAGTTGTAGATACAAGATTAAGGCTTGAAGCTAAAAAAGGAATGCGTTTAAAATACCTTGAGTTTTTAAAGCAGTCAAAAAATATGGAAGAGGTATTGCAGGTACAAAATGAGATCAATAGCATCCAGGAAGAAATGGAGTCTGCTGCCGGACGGGTTGAGTTTCTTTCCCATCAGTCTGCCTACAGTACCATCAATTGTACTTTCTACCAGCCCATCAATGGATACAAACCTGTAGAAGGCACTCCATCCTTTTTTACAAGGATAAGCGAAGCTTTTAAAACAGGTGCTACATGGATTGAAAATTTATTTATTGGCTTGATATCAATATGGCCTTTACTGATACTGGGAGTAGCCATTTATATAGGTTGGAAAAGACTTAAACCTAACAAGATCATTGCTCAAAATTCGTAAATTTGGTTGATGAATAAGAAACATATTATTGTATTATCAGGTGCAGGCGTTAGTGCTGAAAGTGGTTTAAAAACTTTCAGAGATAGTGATGGTTTGTGGAATGGATATGATGTATATGAAGTAGCTACGCCCCGTGGTTTTAATAAAAACCCAAAATTGGTATTGGATTTTTATAATGACCGCAGGAGGGATGTGGCAGCCGCCAAACCAAACGCTGCACACATTGGCCTGGCTGAGTTGGAAAAGGATTTTGATGTAACTATCATCACTCAAAATATAGATGATCTTCACGAAAGGGCTGGCTCAACAAAGGTTGTTCATTTACATGGCGAAATATTTAAGATGAGAAGTGTGACTGATGTAGATACCATTTATGAAATAAGAGGGGATATACAAATAGGGGATATGGCAACCGATGGAACGCAGTTACGTCCGCATATTGTTTGGTTTGAGGAAGAAGTGCCCATGATGGAAGAGGCTGTCAAAATATTGCAGGATGCCGATTATTTTGTGGTAATAGGCACCTCGTTACAAGTTTATCCGGCAGCTTCTTTGGTTCAGTATGCGCCTCCATTTTTACCAAAATTTATTATTGATAAAAAAAATCCTGGAGGAAATAATTATCCTAATCTAACCCTTATAGAAATGCCTGCAACAGAAGGGGTAAAGGAATTAAGGAAATATTTAAAAGCCTAACGCAAATGCTTTTCTAAAAAAACATTTGCGTTAAATATGGGGATGGAAGAAAAATAGAAGTCATTCACATCTTCTGTAATTAGTCATCCCTCAAAAAGTCTGAGAAGCCCGTTAGATAAGGGCTTTTAATAAAAAGTACAGTAAAAAACTGGCAGCTATTTGCAAAATCATTAAAAATGCCGCAGATTTATGTATGCTATCCAACAAAAAACAAAGCCCC
>JANXSR010000144.1 GCA_025352625.1 Ferruginibacter sp. | reverse complement strand
ACCAATGGCTGCAGCCCTAGGTATTGGTATTGATGTGGAGGAACCGGTTGGAAATATGATTATTGATATTGGAGGTGGTACCACAGGTATAACTGTAATTGCCCTTGCCGGAATAGTTTGCGATCAAAGTATTCGTATTGCAGGGGATGAATTTACAGCTGATATTATGGAAGCGCTTCGCAGGTACCATAGTTTGTTAATTGGCGAACGTACTGCTGAGCAAATTAAAATTCAGGTTGGTGCGGCTATGAAAGATCTCGAAAATCCGCCGGATGATATTCCTGTTAACGGTCGTGACCTTGTTACAGGTATTCCAAAGCAGGTAATGGTTAGTTTTCAGGAAGTGGCAGAAGCATTGGATAAAAGTATTTTTAAAATTGAAGAAGCCATTTTAA
This sequence comes from Ferruginibacter sp., assembly GCA_025352625.1. Taxonomy (GTDB): domain Bacteria; phylum Bacteroidota; class Bacteroidia; order Chitinophagales; family Chitinophagaceae; genus Ferruginibacter. The sequence goes on along the minus strand of JANXSR010000144.1, from coordinate 7,776 downwards.
AAGCATTAGAAACTACTCCTCCTGAATTAGCTGCAGATATTTATCGCCGGGGTTTATACCTTACAGGTGGAGGAGCTTTGCTAAGGGGATTGGACAAACGGATAGCCGCAAAAATAAAATTACCGGTACACGTTGCAGATGATCCGCTGAAGAGCGTTGTTAGAGGTACCGGCATTGCACTAAAAAATTACGACAGGTATCCGTTTGTAATGCGTTAAAAATTCGTCTTTATTGATGATTGATTGTCCTGTAACCGAAAGTGTTTAAGTTCTTTTGTTATGAAAACTTTGCTACATTTCATACACTCAAATAGCTCTCCCGCTGAGAGATTTGGAGGAATGCTTCATGCGTAATATCTTTCTCTTCATTCGCAGGTATTTTAATTTCATTTTCTTCCTGGTATTGCAGGGGTTCTGTATTTATTTGATTGTGCATTATAACAAATATCATAATGCCATTGCCAGTGTGCACATGAATGAAATTACCGGCAGGGTAAACGAGCAGTACAATAAGGTAGATTATTACCTGCAGTTAAAAAAAACCAATCAGCAATTGGTGAAAGACAATGAGCGCTTGCGAAATTTGATGAAAGCAAATTTTGAAAGTCCTGATACTGCCAATAAAATAGTGATAGATTCTATTCCTTACGATACGTTGGGCAATCACCGTAAATGGCTTTACCAGGCGGCGAAAGTAGTATCCAATTCTGTATCCACACAAAATAATTTTATCGTTTTAGGCAGAGGTTCAGGACAGCAATTAAAAAAAGATGAGGGTGTAATTGATCCCAATAACGGCGTAGTGGGTATTGTAACCGATGTAAGTGAAAACTATGCTGTAGTAATGAGTTTGCTGCATAAGGATAGCAAAATTAATGCCTTGCTGAAAAATGATCCGCAGGGTGGAGGAACCATCATTTGGGACGGTAAAGAACCCAACTACCTTTCAATGATTAATGTAAGAAAAAGTGTAAAAGTAGCAAAAGGGGATACTGTTTTTACAAGCGGTATCACGACAACTTTTCCTTATGGCTTAATGATTGGTACCGTTGACCAGGTAGAACCGGAAAAGAGTACCAATAACTATATCATCAAAGTAAAATCAACGGCCAACTTTTATAATCTTCAGTTCGTGTATGCCATTGATAATAATCAAAGAGAAGAAATTAATAAATTGGTAGAAAAAGCAAAAATTAAGATTAATAATTAATTGCCTCTGGGCAAGCAACTATGAGTACACTGGTTAAAAATATACTGCGTTTTATATTACTGATATTGGTTCAGTTTTTTGTATTGGACAGGGTACATCTAAGCTACATGGTTACACCCTACATTTATATTTTATTTATTTTTTGGATGCCTTTTAAGTTTAGCCGCACCTTGCAGATGGTGCTGGCCTTTTTATTGGGCTTTACTCTGGATAGCTTTCGCCACAACCCGGGTTTTCATGCGGCGGCTTGTGTGTTAATTGCCTATGTTCGCCCATTTTTGATAAATATCCTTATACCACATGAAGGGGCTGAATCTAACTATGAAGAACCTTCTTTAAAAAGCATGGGAGGCTTGGGGCCATATATGGTGTATGCAGGCTTATTAACCTTGCTGCACAACAGCTGGTTATTTTTACTGGAAGCTTTTCAATTCGGAAATTTTTGGGAGTTTATCATTAAAACATTGTTTTCAACACTGATCAGTTTAGTACTAATAATTATCGCCGAATTGTTGTTCTCACGAAAACAAAAGTTTAGAACAAATACAATTTAATGTCAGATTTCTTGTTTTTTTATTGCTGAATTTATTCCAATAAATGAATTTATATAATTCATAAGGGGGTAAGTTCTTATGAAGGAATGCACCATAAACTATAAACAATAAATTATATACATTGTCTGTCTTTAACCAATCCCGTCAAAATGTAATACGCTTATCCTTTGCCATTGTATTTATTATTATTGTTGCAAGGCTTTTTACCTTACAGGTAATATCATCCAAATACAAAATAATGGCCGATGACCAGGGTAAATTCAGGAAAGTAATATACCCTGACAGGGGTATTGTGTACGACAGGCACAACAAAGTTTTATTGCAAAATGCCACCATTTACGATTTGATGATGGCACCTACCAAATTAAAAGGGGTAGATACCTTTGCGCTGTGTAAAATTCTGCAAATAGATACTGCACAGTTTAATAAAAAAGTAGTGGATTTAATTATACGCAACGGCCGCACAAGGCCTTCTGTTTTTGAGGCACTGTTGAGTGATGCAAAAATGGCCATGCTAAATGAAGTGATGTACAAATTTGCCCCTGCCTTTTATTTGCAGGAACGTTCGGTAAGAAGTTATCCGTATGATGCTGCTGCAAACGTGTTGGGGTATACCGCAGAAATAGATACCAACTTTTTAAAAAAGCACAAAGACGAAGGATATGTTTCTGGTGATTACGCCGGCATAACGGGTATTGAACGCAGTTATGAAAAAGTGTTAATGGGCGAACGGGGTATTGAATATTGGAAAAGAGATAACAAAAACCGCCTTACAGAAAGACTGGAAAAAGGTAAATTTGATACCGCTGCAGTTGCAGGGCAAAACATGCATACGTCTATTGATATTGAATTGCAGGAACTGGGTGAAAAGCTAATGCAAAATAAATTAGGTTCTATTGTTGCAGTAGATCCCAGAACTGGCGGAATATTGGCAATGGTAAGTGCACCAACTTACAAGCCAAAATTTCTTTCGGGTAGCGAAAGAAGAAAACATTTTTCTGAACTTTTTTTAAATCCCGCAAATCCATTACTAAACAGAACGGTGAGTGCTACCTACTCTCCCGGCTCTACTTTTAAAACCTTACAGGCACTAATTGGGTTGCATGAGGGCATGATTACAACAGACTTCAGGGTTTCCTGCTCAGGTGCTTTTTATGGCTGTGGCGGAGGTAACCCAATGAAATGTTTAGACAAAGGAACATTCGATCTTAGAGGAGCCATTACGATTTCTGATAACACTTATTTTGCTACCGTAATGCAAAGGGTAATCAATAACCCAAAATATCCCAATGTTGACAGCAGCCTTGCTGCCTGGGATCGTTACATGTATGCTTTTGGTCTTGGCCACAAGTTAGGAGTAGATGTTCCTTCAGAAAAAAGAGGCAATATACCTACACCTGCTCAGTTTAATAAAGTGTATGGCGAAGGCCGATGGAACTATTGTACTTTTCGCTCAGTAAGTATTGGGCAAGGTGAAGTAGATGTTACTCCTCTACAGGTTGCAAATGAAATGGCTTATATCTCCAATAAAGGTTGGTACAAAGTTCCACATGTGGTTGATTCAATTGAGGGCGGAGACAAGTTTGGGATGTTAAAAACTTTTCAGGAAAAACACAGTGCCACTGATATTCCAGATAGTGTTTTTGAAGCGGTGCATGATGGTATGCAAAATGTGGTTGACAAGGGTACCGGTATTGCAGCAAAGATTGAAGGAATAGCAATTTGTGGTAAAACAGGTACTGTAGAAAATTATAGCAGAGGTATAAAACAACCCAACCACGCATTTTTTTGTGGCTTTGCACCAAGAGAAAACCCCAGAATTGCAATTATGTGTGTAGTAGAAAACAGTGGAAGATTTGGGGGTACTTACGCAGCGCCAATTGTTGGATTGATGATAGAAAAATATTTGAAAGACTCCATTACAGATAAAAAAAGATTAGATAAAGTAGAGGAGTTATCAAAATTAAATTTAATACCTGACCGAATTTATATAGAAATAAAAAGACAGGATTCCTTAAGGCATTCGAAAGATTCCGCCTACCTGATTGCTAAAAATTATATAAAAACTATTAAAGATACCATTGGCCTTGAGCAGGACGATGAAACAGATGTGTTGGATAAAATGAAGCGAGACAAAGATTCAACAGTAAAAAAGGAGTTACCTAAAAAAGACAACAATGATTCTTTGCCGGTAATTAAAGCAGAAGCGGTATTGCCAAACTCAAAAAAGAAACCCGAACCTAAAGACACCGTAAAAAATTAAAATAGTTTTTAAAAAAATGTACCAAAAAAATAAGGAAATAGGAAAAGGAATTGATTGGCTAATGGTATGGCTGTATGTAATGTTGGTTGCTATTGGATTGCTGTGTATTTTTTCGGTTGAATATAAATTAGGCGACAATGTTTTGCAAAATTTTCTGGGCTTTAAAAAAGAGTATAGCAAGCAACTGTTTTTTTTTGGTGCAAGCCTTTTTATGGCTGTTTTAATATTACTTACTGACAGTAAATTTTTTACTGCTACAGCAAACCTTGGATATGCATTTGGGGTGTTATTAATTTTAGCCACTTTTGTAGTGGGTAAAGAAGTGGGCGGGTCTAAAAGCTGGATTCCATTGGGTTTTATGAATGTTCAACCAGTAGAAGTTTGTAAAATATTTACTTCGTTAGCACTGGCAAAATACCTTTCGTTTATTGAACCTGATTTTACTAAAACCAAGTCGCAAATTATTGCAGCTGTAATTGCTTTTACGCCGGCTATCTTATCCATATTACAAAAGGAACCTGGAGCTGCAATTGTATATTTTTCTTTTGGTATTGCTTTTTACCGCGAAGGTTTACCCGCCATTTACCTCGTATTACTTTTTTCATTGGTTATTTTAATTATTGCGAGCATAGTCGTGCCACCCAATGCATTATTTTTAGCACTCACAATCATAGCGGCTTATTTTTGCTATTTGTATAGACGAAGAATAAAACGGGATAAAAATATTTTACTCGTCATTGCCAGTGCATGGGTATTGTGTGTGGGGGTACAGAAATTTTTGGTTCCTGCCTTGTTTGATAAGGTGCTTAAACCTCACCAGGTGGTAAGAATATTTTCTACATTTGGTATCGATGATTTTAAATTTTCAAACAAAGAAAGAGAAGCAGAAATTCAGAAAGAGTTTTCAAAATTAGGGACAACAAAAAAAGGTACAGGTGAAAAGGTTGAAAGTTATAATGTAAAACAATCTAAAATTGCTATTGGTAGTGGTGGTTTTTGGGGGAAAGGTTTTTTGCAAGGCACACAAACCAGGGGTGAATTTGTTCCTGCCCAAAATACTGATTTTATTTTTTCTTCTGTAGGCGAAAGTTTTGGTCTTATAGGCAGTGCAATACTTATGTTACTTTATTTTGGATTAATGTTTCGGTTAATATTTTTGGCAGAAAGGCAAAGAAGTACTTTTAGCAGGGTTTATATTTATTGTGTAACAGGTATACTGTTTTTTCATGTGGCATTAAATGTTTGTATGACGCTGGGCATTGCTCCATCTCCCGGAATTACATTGCCCTTATTAAGTTATGGAGGATCATCCCTTGTTACTTTTACTGTTCTTTTATTCATTGCTATTAAATTGGATGCAGACAGGCAGATGGTGTTAAGGTAATTTTTATCTGTATCAGTAAATGCTTCATCATACGTTTCAGTTAACTTTACAACGAAACCTAATTTTTAATAATTAAGTCATTAAATTTTCGGGGGCAATAAAATTTATCAATAAGCTATAGGTGCAGATGAAAATAATTCCACTGAGTGAAGGCGCTTTTACAATAGACAAAACTAAAAAGTTTATTCCCTTTAATAAAGACGAAGATAACCTGCAGCAAAGAGCCATTGGAAGCTTGCTGGTAGAAGTGCAGCCCTTTTGTATTGTTACAAAAAAAGATGTAATTGTAATTGATGCCGGGTTAGGCTTTAGCAATAAAGAAGGCCATTTACAAATCCATCAAAACCTGTTGAACAATGACATCAATCCATTGGATGTAACCAAGGTTTTACTGAGCCACTTACATAAAGATCATTCAGGTGCAATCAGCATCCGAGACAAGATATTGCATCAACATTTTTTAAGTTTCCCCAATGCGACTTACTATGTAAATAAAGATGAACTGGCATTTGGTTTAGATAAAAATAATACCTCTTATGTTCAGGAAGATTTTGAGTTATTATCCACTGTAGATAAAGTTGTTTTTACAGAAGGAAACGGAGTAATTGATGGTTATATCAGGTATGAAGTTACCGGGGCACACTGTCCTTTTCACCAGGTGTTTTGGATTGTGGAAGATGGGAAAAAAATCTTTTTTGGGGGAGATGTGGCACCACAGCTACAGCAAATGAAAAGTCGTTTTATTGCAAAATATGATTTTGATGGAAAGAAATGCATGGAGTTAAGGCAGCAATGGTGGCAGACAGGCCAGGAGGAAAAATGGATCTTTCTTTTTTACCATGATATTAAAACACCTGTTGTTGAATTTTAATATTTGCAAACAAAATTAATTAAATACAGCAACCGTACTGGATTGGGCACCAGCTATCGTTGCACCACAAACCATTAAGCCATTTTTTTAGAGGGGCTAAAAATTTCTTCTTTGCAATGGCCTCACAGGCCTGTTTTGAAGTTGGTTTTGTTTGCGCATAGCTTTAAATAACAACTGGTGAAAACGACTTTCTGCATTGTACATATTATTTACTCTTTGCGGCCCCAGTATTTTTGTAAACTGTTCTTTATAACTTTTTCTCAGGTTTAATACTTTTTCGTCCCTGTCTAAAACATCATCAGGATTACTCAATTTAATCGCCTTTAATTCCTTTGAATATTGGTTGTATTGTGGCCAAAATTTTTGTGCTTCATCTGGTGTAAGGTCAAGCTCCTTGCTGATAAAGGCAACTTTAAGCGCTTCTATATTCTCTTGTTTTTTTTCTGATGGTTGCTCATCCTGTGCATTAGCCAATCCTGCGATGCCTATAAAAGCCAATATAATGTATAGCTTCTTCATATCTCTTCCTCCTTTATTATTTTAATTTTGAAATTTAATTTTATCAAGATAATTCTCTAAAGTTTTTTCATCTAATAAATAATCATCTTTACTAGGCAGGTCATTTACTTCAACATTGTTTGTTAGCAGTGATATGTCTTCATCGCTTCCATTTTTTTCAAGATAGCTGGTAATATCTTCTTTTGTAAGACTGTTTAAGGCTTCATTAAACTGATCTTCATTCATTGCCTTACCTTTTTCAATTGAAGAATCGAGTTTAGCAAAACTTAATGCTGGAACTGGGACATTAATAGCAGGTTTATTAGTGTATTTATAAACACCCAAAACCATAGCACCAGTAATAACGGCGGCAGCTGCATATCTAAAAATTGATTTTAGTTTGGGCATGCTCACAACTTTGGCTGTTGTACCTGTTGTTGTTTTGGCGGCATTAATAATATTATCCTGCACTGTACTAAAATAACCTTCCGGTACTTCAAACACATTTACCTGCTGTAAACTTTCCATTAGAGGGGAAAGTTTTTTTATCTCTTCTTTGCTACTTGCTCCGGCTTTTATTTTATCTAAAATAGATACAGACAAATTTTCAAAGTACCCTGCCGGTACATCAAAAAAGGTCTTTTGATCTAAGCTTTGAATTGATTCTGATAATATTGATTCCTCTGTATCAGTACTTTTTTCCGCTACTTTTAACTTATTTAGAATGGTTACAGCCAGGTTCTCAAAATATCCGGCTGGTACTTCAAACAATTCTTTTTGTTTTATATTCCTTAATGATTCAGATAGTTCTTCTAAATCATTAACTACTGTATTTTTTTGCTGTGCTTTTATTTTATTTAAGATAGCTGCCGGGAAATTTTCAAAATATCCTTCAGGTACATCATCAAGTTTTGAATTGTTTGTAATACCGATATCTTCCTTAATACATATTAATACAGCATTACTCAGATTTTCAAAATAACCTTCCGGAACAAAA
>JANXSR010000093.1 GCA_025352625.1 Ferruginibacter sp. | reverse complement strand
AATGTGCTGCAAAAATTAACAGCACAACCACCCAGCAGAAATGATGCGTTGCTATGGATAATACGCACCTTAATTGAACAGAATGAATTAGGAGATGCGGCATCATTAATCAACACTTTACAACACGACGCTAATTTACCTCAGCGCCTAACAAACGATTTGGAAGAGATAAATGCATACTGGTTTTTTAAGCAAAATATGTTTGATAGCTCAGCCTCTCATTTAGAACAGGCTTTAAGTAATGCACCATCATTAGAGGAGCAGGCCAGAGCTGAATATTTACTGGCTCAATTATTTGAAATAAGTCATCGTTTCGACCAGGCAATGATTTATTACAACAAAGCATCAAAACACACTACAGATCCATTGATGGATATTTATGCCCAATTGAACAATGCAAAAATGATAAAAGGGGTAGATTCTGTACAACGGCAAAAAGGCATTGATGACCTGGTACGCATGGCAAAAAAAGATAAATTCCTATCTTATCGGGATATCATTTATTATTCTGCCGGGGATTTAGCCATGCAAAAGCCTGATGTTGCCGACAGCCGTTTTTACCATAATTATACGGCAGGTGATTTAGCCACGCTAAAACCGGATACCAATGCCGCCGTAGTATATTACAATAAAAGTTTGCAATACAATGAAAACAACATTTCATTTAAGAACAAAGCCTTTTTAAAATTAGCAGACATAGCCTATGACCGCAAGCAGTTTAAGTTATCATTTGCTATGTATGATAGTTTACAATCCGGCGATACATCATTAAATGACCGGTTGCCACAAATTCAGGAAAGAAGAAACAGCTTATCAAAAATTGTAGAGAAGATAGTTATCATTGAAAGAGAAGATAGCCTGCAAAAACTAGCAGCCATGCCCGTTGCGGAAAGGACAATTTTTATTAAACAGCTGGCGAAAAAACTACGGAAAGAAAAAGGGTTGAAGGAGGAGGAAGTTATTGACAATAATGGTTCGGCTCCTATTAGTTTTGATAGTAAGAAAAATGAACCGGCAGATCTTTTTTCTGGTAGCAGCACAAAAGGCGAATGGTACTTTTACAATGCATCCCTAAAATCAAAAGGGTTAAGTGAGTTTAAAAGAAAGTGGGGTACCAGAACCAATGCGGATAACTGGAGAAGAAAAAGTGCAGAGGCTACCGCGATTAAAAATGCCCCTAATACATCTCCTCCAGATATGGGTGTTACAGATCTTGATGCAGCACCTTCAAAACCAAACGACCCGAATCAGGCAGTTGGAGGAGGTGTTAAGAGTGATCTAGCAAATACGCCACCTCAGGATGTCAGTTTTGAGGGATTGATGGCAAACATTCCTTTAACACCTGAAAAATTAGCAGAGAGTAATACGGCAGTAGCAAATAGTTTATTCGATCTGGCTAAATTATTCCAAACAGAAATGGAAGATTATCAGCAAGCAGTTATTGCCTATGATCAATCTTTACAGCGCTTTCCCGATTCGTTGTACAATGGAGATATTTACCTTGGCCTGTATTTTTGTTACACCAAATTAGGTGATACTCAAAAAGCTGCTTACTATAAAAATCTTGTTAATACAAAATTTGCTGGTAGTCCTTCCAATAAATTATTAACCAATCCGCTTGATGCTAACCCTGCTTTAAAAAGCAAAGAAGGCACTACCCGTTATGAAGCAATTTATAATTTATTTATTGAAGGTAAATTTGATGAGGCACTTTCAGAAAAGAAAAAGGCAGATAGTTTGTATAGCAATAATTACTGGAGTCCGCAATTACTATACATTGAATCTGTGTACTATGTAAAACAACACCAGGATAGTATTGCAATTGACAAACTCGGTAATATAATAAGTTTATACCCAAAATCGCCACTTGGACAAAAAGCCGGGCGCATGATTGATGTTTTAAAAAGAAGAGCAGAAATTGAAACCTATTTAACCAACCTCGAAATTACCAGGGCAAAAGAGGATGATGTAGTAGTAGCTCCAAAGGAAAAGTTGGTGAGAAATGATTCAAACCTGATTGTATCTCCAAAACTTTTTGACAGCAGTAAAGCCGTAATTCCTCCTCCCCTTGTTTCAACAAAAGATTCTGTAAAAAAGGTTGTACCAATACTTGTAAATGGTCCATATACATTTAGACCAACTATGCCTCAAAATGTAATTATGGTGTTGGATAAAGTAGATGGCACTTATGTTACTGAATCTAAAAATGCCTTCACCCGCTTTGTTGGTGAAAATCTGAGGGGGCAAACCATTACAGTTACAAAAACTGCCGTTGATAAAGATATTTCGCTATTGGTATTTTCATCATTTGAAAATGCAGATGCAGCTTTACAATTTTTAAATAAACTAAGAAAAGTGGCGCCGGATGAGGTTTCGTGGCTGCCGGCTGCTAAATATTCTTTCCTCATTATCTCAGATGATAACCTTCAATTGTTACAACTCAATAAAAATTTAAAAGAATATAAAGATCTTTTAAATAAACAGTACCCCGGTAAATTTTAATAGCTTGCATTTGTTTTTTTAGTTTGCAGGTTTTAGAAAGGTTTACTATAATATTTATAAATAGAAAACAGGATAATGAAAAGTTCAGTAAAAATTTTATGGCGTGTTTTTTTTGGAGGTTTATTGCTGGTGATTCTCATTTTTACCGCAGCTAACTTTGGTTTATTAGGTAAAATGCCTTCCTTAAAAGAATTAGAAAACCCCGAAGCAGATCTTGCCAGCGAAGTGTACACTTCAGATGGAAAACTGATGGGTAAATATTATGCAGAAAACCGAAGCGAAGTAAAGTACAATGAAATATCACCGAATATTATCCATGCTTTGGTAGCCACAGAAGATCAAAATTTTTATGATCATTCAGGCATTGATGCAAAAGCAGTTGCAAGAGCTGTAATAAAATTAGGGACTGATGGAGGAGGAAGCCCCATTACACAACAGTTAGCCAAAATGATGCTGGGCCAGGGTAAAGGAAATATTTTAAAAAGAGGTTTTCAAAAAATAAAAGAATGGGTAATTGCCGTAAAACTTGAACGCAATTTTACAAAAGAAGAAATTATCACCCTCTATCTTAACAGGGCGCCATGGGGAAATAATTACGGAATAAGAAATGCATCCAGAACTTATTTTCAGAAGGAGCCTATCGAGTTAAATATCGAAGAGTCTGCAGTTTTAGTAGGCATGTTAAAAGGATTTATTTATGATCCTATCCGTCATCCAAGTGCTTCGTTAAACAGGCGTAATACTGTGATAGAAAGAATGGTGGATTGCAAACAACATTATCTTACCGATGAGCAAGCCATTAAATTAAAAGCAAAACCTCTTATTACAAGTTTTAAAAAGGTAGATGACAATGTAGGAATAGCACCCTATTTCCGTTTTGCAGTGGCAGATAAAATGAAAGACTGGTGTAAGACTCATACTAATCCCAAAACAGGAGACAATTATGATTTATACAGGGATGGATTAAGAATATATACAACCATCAATTCTAAAATGCAACAGTATGCTGAAGAGTCGGTAGTACAGCATATGCCAGTTATTCAAAAAAAGTTGAATGGTTTATTGAAAACCAATGGCGACAAAATGTGGAAAGAACATGAGAATGTTATTGAAGCAGCCATGAAGAGCAGCGAGCGTTGGAAAAATATGAAAGAAGATGAGGCAAAAGAAGAAGATATTAAAAAGTCATTTCTTGTTAAAGTAAGAATGAAAGTATTTGCATGGAATGCAAAAAGAGAATTAGATACTGTTATGACGCCGAGAGATTCTATTAAATACCACCGGCAATTGTTGCAGACATCTTTTGTAGCAATCGACCCTAAAACAGGCGAGGTAAAATGTTGGGTAGGCGGCATCGATTTTAAATGGTTTAAATATGATCATGTTACAGCCAGCAGACAGGTGGGTTCTACAATTAAACCACTCATTTATGCTTTGGCAGTGCAGGATGCAGGTTATACGCCTTCTACCGTAATTCCAGGTGGCCCTGTACAATATGGTAAAATATCGAGAACCTTTGACGGCGGCGGCGGTACATTGGCAAATTGCCTTGCTTATTCAAAAAACACAGCTTCTGTAAGAATGACAAATATGTTAGGTGTAAGCCGGGTAATTGAATTTGCAAAATCTGTTGGTGTAAGTGCAAAATTACCTCCTTATATTTCTCTTGCTTTGGGTGCTGCAGAAATACCATTATTACAAATGTTGCAAGCTTATACTATGTTCCCCAATAAAGGATTTAATACAGAACCGGTAATGATAAGCCGGTTAGAAGATAAGGATGGTAATTTGTTAGAAGAATTTAGTTCAGTTTCGGGTAAACAGGTAATGAGTGAACAGGATGCATTTACAATGGTAAAACTAATGGAAGGCGTGGTAGAAATAGGAACCGGTCGATCTCTAAACAACTATGATATACCTGCTCAAAAAGCAGGTAAAACAGGTACTACCAATGATAATGCAGATGGTTGGTTTATGGGATATACGCCCGAATTACTTGCAGGCACATGGGTTGGTTGTGACGATCCTTTTATTAGAATTTATTCAGGCACCAGTGGTGGTAACGAAATGGCCTTACCAAAATGGGGCTATTTTATGAAAAAGATTTATGCTGATAAGAATCTTCCTTATGGAAAAACGTTGAATTTTGAAGAACCTGCAAAGATGGCAAATGATCCAATTTATGCAGATCAAAATTTTAAGGATATAGTAAACAGTGGGGATAGCACTAATGGGGATGTTGGCAATGGCAATGCCGGAGATTTTATTGTTGACCCTGTTACAGATAATAAAGCTCCTGTAGTGCCTGTTGAAAGTGAATTTGGAGACCCCAAAAAAGACACTGGCCTCAAAGTTAAAACTAAGCCTGTTCTTCCTTCAACACTTCCCAAGCCCTCCGAAGAAAAAAAAGATCCAAAGGCCATAATGCCTCCGCCCATAAAACCGGCAGATGATAAAAATAAGAAAGCAATGAATCCGGATAAATTGAAGCCGGCAAAAAATAATGATTATTAGTTTGAACGATAATGACATAAAAAACGGACCATTATAAATGAGCCCGTTTTTTATTGAAATTTTCTATGTAAAATTTTCCTTTTAGTATTTGCAAATTATCTCATCAGGTACATTTTACCATACCCGCTATTAAAATATTTATCCGTTTTATCACCTTCCGATTTATATTTATCCAGTGATTTTCCATTAAGGTTTGTTATTACTCTATACAGATAAACACCATTAGCCAACTTTTGCCCATAAGCATCTGTGCCATCCCATTTAAAGTCTGTAATATTCCGCCCTACATGTATTGGCCCTAATTCATCTTTTGTAATTTCCCGTACAACCTTACCGGTTATTGTAAGTACCTGTATCCGCAAATTCTGGGGAACTTCGCTTCCTGTAACAGTAAATACAAACGCAGTAGAAGTGGTAAATGGATTGGGGTAATTGAGCATGTTACTGATCATTGGTTTATTAATGATACTAAAAGTAACCCGGTATTCCAGTTTGCCTGCTTTATTTCCAACAACATCTTTGCCCGAAACTATAAACTGGTAATCACCATCCTCTGGAAAATAAGGAAGAAAATCAATAGATGCTGTATTTTCTCCATTTGCTAAATTGGCAGGATTAAACCTCACAGAATCACCAAAAAAGTAATTACGCAAAACCCCATCCGGATAACGAACCTGTACCTTTAACAAAGCGGTATCACTTAGTGCAAGAAAATGGCTCTCATCCTTTAACTTAACCAATATATGTGGCTTGGCAGCAATTATATCCCTGTTAAGAATATGCACCCCGTCAAAAGTTACATCTAGTGCAGGGTTAAACTTGTCTTCTTTTACATAAAAACTTTTAAAAATAAAGTTGTTATATAAATACTGTTCGGGTTGATCATTATCTGGATTGATCATTACATACAAGGTATTGTTTCCAGGAAAATCTTTAGTATCAATGCTGTAATTTACCATCAATGTATCGCCTGAAACCAATGCCTTCTTTTTACTTATCGCAACTGCATGAGGTACATTATTGCGATCGGTTATTACAAATTTAACTTTTAAACTATCGAACGCAACCGGACTAATATTTTTAAAGGCAAGCGCAAAATTAATTTTATCCCCCTGCTCAACTGAATCCCTCATAGTATAAACAATATTGGGTGCCACTACTCCCTCCGGTACATAATCTGCATTTATTCTCCAGTATTTTAACTGGTTAGGGGTTGTATAAGCATCATCTGTGTTTACCATTACCAATTTAACATATGGATAGGTTGTTGCATCTACAAAACTTAGCGTAGTATCAGTTGCAGAACTTACTGTTGCAACCAAGGTTTCTGTTCCGGTGGATGTTATGCCCAATACTTGAATTGATACAATATCCTTCAGGGTGTTATCAATACTTTTTCCATACCAATGCAAAGATTTCCATGTTTTTGCCGGACCAAATGGAGGAGACTGAATTGTACCTGAGGTATATTTTGTTGGCATTGAAAAAGCAGCTGAAATCTGGTCTGATGGAAGTGCTCCCATTCTTGTTTTTGGTTGATAAGAAGGCGTATTTTTCCTGAAAAAATATACAAAAGGAAGATTGCGTGTAAAACTATCTATCTGGTTAAACCCGATTGATTTTAATTTATGGTATAAAGAATTACCAGCTCCCAGCGTTGTCTGATCTGTTTGCCAATCGCTTATAAAAGATGTATTTGAAGTCATACCCAAATTAGTAATTGACACATACATGCCGCTAGGAATACTATCAATAAAATCCATTGCTCTCTTACGGAATTTTGGACTGTTATATGGGAATTCAAAAAAGTTTCGCTTATAGCCTGAATATGGATCACGTTGACAGACTGGAAAACTTCCAAAACGCCCGGTATTTTCACCTGTGACAGGATTTACAGTATTAAAATTTCCCCAGGGTTGCAATGTGGTACTATCATACACAAAAAATTGTAAGACCCCAAATTGACAACCATAAAAATCTAATTGAGAAAAATCAAGATTTACATTAATTCGCTCATAACTTGTATAAGGATAAACACCGGTATTTATGGTTAGGGTACGCTGAATATTCTTATATCGAAAAACCCTGTCACTATCCAGACTAATAGTATTGCTGTACGAACTTTTTGTATGCTGAAAATAATGAGACTGGTTAAATCCGCTACCACCATTAGGAAGGTAAACAAAAGAAAATGAATTCCAAATTTGCTTTGCTCCGTTTAATGGTACAATGGAGGTTCTCCAATAATAAACAGTACTATCTGTAAATGTTATATTGGTTGGTTTAAACTCAATTGGGCCTCCAATACCATTTGCTGAATATTGTTTCTTAAAGGGAGAGTTAAATAATTCTGTTGTATCCAGCTCCATCAGGTATTGACGCTGACTACTTAAAGCATCGGCTGTAGAAGCAACAAAACTTATATCCTGTTTATTTACAATTGAATAATTGTAGGGAGAAACAGGTCTTATTTCGTCTTCCAGAATATAAAATTCCTTTGTGATGGTATTGTTTGTTTCTGACAACTCTTTAGTAATATTATCAGCATCCAGTGTAATAATTAATTTATTTAACCCTTTATCCGTTGTAGGATTAATAAGCAAAGTAAAACTTAAAGAATCAGTATTTTTTATAGCAGGAACAAGCTGGTTAAATATAATCTTGGTAGAATCATTGGGTAGTTTTCTGGTTATTAAAACCCTAATTGAATCTTTGGTTACTTTACCAATATTCATCATTTTAATATCAACTTTAAAACTATTATCTGCCACTGAAATAACAGTTGGACTAACTTTTACAAGTGGATCTTCAATTACATAATCTGGCAGGGTAAATGCATTTATTCTAATGGCAGGGTCTCCATGAAGGTTAAGTTCTTCCAGGTGTATCCGGGTATAAAAATCCAGGGTTTGCGGATTATTTCCCAAAGATTGGCAAATTGCCTTAAGCTGGTTGCCTATACTATTACCGTATAAATCAAGTGCTATATTTTTATATAATTGAGCATTAAAAAAATTCAAAAATGGCGGGATGCCTAAGTGTGTACTTGCAATAAAACCAATGCTTCCACGCTGATCTGCCAAAACATATTTTTCTGAAAGTGAAAGACTTCCAGATAAACGGCTTGGGTCGAAAGTATAGAAATTGCCTGCGCTGCAACCGCTTACATTAAAAAAAGGATACTTCCCCTGGTTGGTATATATTTCTGGACTGCTTAAATTAAAGGCCAATGTATTTGCTGATGAGTGTCCAAAATATTGAATCAAACTTACCCCTTGGTTTATCAACTGCTCAATTCGTTCGCCATTTGCCTGTTCTACCGCAGATGAAGAAGCCTTTACAAATGTTTCAACATGTGCCCCAAAGGCAGTATCTACCATAGCTCTTTCATAATCATTGAGGTAATTTACAAATAAATCACTTTCCTGAGTATCTGCACCACCGGCAACATTAATTACATTTTTCATCCATCCTTTATCTTCAATTGTTTGGCTGGCTGAAGCTTGGGCGAGTTCGTATTCTTTAACTTTATTTAGGTAATATTTAATTTCTGTACCATTGATAGCGGCCAATCGGCCAATCGGAATTATTGGCACATTTGTACCGGGAGCACAGGATAATAATACATCAGAAGCTGGCCAACCAAAGGTTTGTACCAAATCAATTTTATCAATAGTTGGGTCAGTTTCGTATTGCTTATAATCAACAGAATTCATCCCTCTTCCAATTATAAAAATATATTTTGGGGTAACACTAAATTGCTGGCTGGCAAACCTGATAAAGTCGCGTATAGCAGCCGGATGTTTTTTAATACCAAAACCAAATTGGTCTGTCAGTTCATCAATTGAAATTATCTGAGGATGAAAACTACCTCCAGCTGCAGAGGTCCGGTATTTTTTATATTCATCAACATAATTCACACCATTACCATCATTGTACAAAGAAGGGTGACTAATAATAATATAATCACCCTGATTGGAAACGGTATTAAAATTAGTGAATGCTTTAGTTGTTACTGTATTTACTGGTGTAATATTGCCCGCTTCCTGATTTACAAGGTAAAACTTTCTTACAGCTATTGTTGAACCTGGCAGGGCAAATCTAACTTTCCCCGGCACTGAAATATCTCCCACTAATCTTATCCCATCAGTAACAGCATATAAAACCGGCGCAGTTCCTCCGGTATTAAAATTATCTATAACAAGAAAATTACCATTCGGCGATGCCTTTAATTCAAAATAGAAATTTTTTTCGTTATTAAAATTAAATGTTGCAGGATAAGTAAGTGTCATTTCTCCAACCACTATGCGATCATTGCCATTTGCAACGCCGGGAGGTGGCGTATATCCGTTTACACCAACCTGAAGATTGTCGACATTTGGAAGTATACTTAATGGCAAATTATCTAGCTGTTTTTTTACCTTAGCATAGTACTTCAGTGGCACATCATCAAAGAGTTTAGTATTATAAAAATTAACCCTCAAATTTCTTGCATATAAAGCATTACCAAATGCTGAAATATAAAAGGATACACTATTGGCTGGCCCTGCTGTGTAAACATTTAAATTAGTAAAATTCTGGTAAAGATCGCAGCCATTACAAGGTGAAATATTAGGACTGGTATAACCTTCGCCAGCATCATAGGAGGAAGAGAAAACGGTTTCCCCCACATAATTACCGAGCCCACGGTTGTATTGATCTTTATATGCAGCCGTTACTTTACGCATAAAATAAGCATCCGGAGCCAGCGTATTTCCCGCTACATTATTTACAGCAGATGCAAATCTTAAATTGTTACCTGCCTGGTTAATTGTTAAAAAATAGGTAGCAGTATCCGTATGCAAACTAAAACTATCCGAGAGTTGATTGCTTGTATCACGATACAAGGCTTTATCAGGTTTGCCATCATTTCTTTCGCCCCAAAATTCAATATAATCAGTAGCTGCCAAAGCGCCGCTTAGCACAGAAGTGAAAATAGGAACCTGTGCTCCGTTGCGCCATAATTGAAATTGTTCAGCAGGGGTATTACCTAAACCTGCTGTTACCAACGCAGGTTGGTTAATCCGGTAAACACCACTTTTCCCTACTTTAAATTTAAAGTAAGTCTTACTATAATCAATCCAACTATTATTAAGTTGTGCATGAGTTATAGTAACACAAAGTAAAAAAAGTGGCAGTAATAATTTTTTCATCTTGCAGTATAATTAGTTTGATTTTTTAGTCTCTCTCTTTTTTCACTAAATTAAGCTTTAGTGAAAAAATATGAGTGTACAAAGGATTGGATTGATTTGCAAGATTGCTGTATGCATAATCAAGCGTTACATTTTTTATTTTAAATCCGGCACCTAAACTTGGCTGGTAAATCCACACTTTTTTTTGGTTTAAAGTATCCCCATCTGATAATGCTTTTTGAAAGTTAGTAACCCCTGCCCTAACAAAGAAAACATCTTTAATAGATGCTTCCAGCCCAAGGTGCGGATCGATACTAATGGGGTTGCTGCTAATGACAGTATTACGTTTACCATCAAAAGTCATATCGAAATTGGCCTCCGTTAATAAACTAAAGGAGCTGCTTATCACAAAATTGTATCCACCACCAAGGGTTAACCTTGGCGAAGTTAACTCAGTCGATCTTACAGGAATATCATTTTTAGTAAGGTATAAAACTTCCTTTTCTTTTTCTGTAAACTTAAATGACCAGGCATTAAAAGTGGTAGTTAAATCTTTTGCCACCAAACCTACATGCCAGTTGGTACCATGCATTTGAATACCTGCATCCACACCAAAACCCCAGGCACTTGCAAACTGCCCTACTTTACGGTGAATAATTTTTGCGTTAACACCAAAGCTTATTATTTTATCATCGGTTTCAACAACCTTTTGTGCGAATGATAAAAGCATGGCATAATCCGCTGAAGAAAAACTTGTAATACTTCCATA
Source organism: Ferruginibacter sp. (assembly GCA_025352625.1). Classification (GTDB taxonomy): domain Bacteria; phylum Bacteroidota; class Bacteroidia; order Chitinophagales; family Chitinophagaceae; genus Ferruginibacter. The sequence continues at coordinate 3,032 of JANXSR010000093.1, read as the reverse complement.
ATCAACGCTGCCATCCGGTTGCACTAAAAACAATGTATTAGGAATATCATCAACTGCAAAACGTAATAATGACAAGCCGATGGTTCTCTTATTATCCTGAATAGGAATTGCTACAGAACCGTAGTCATATTTTCCAATACCGGCAAAATATTCAGCATGCATTAAATTAACCTCCGGGTGATCTTTAACACCCACAAGACCTGCCGGATTCCAGTAACCTGCAGTGCCATCCTGCACAGAAGCTACTTGCGCACCGCCCATTGCAAGCCCTCTTGCACCTGCACCGATGTTTAAAAATTCATTGGAATATTTTCTAAACTGAGAAAATGAAGTAACAGGAAATAATAGTATCACCAGTATAAAAGCCGACAGTTTTGAACTCATAGATATTTAGTTTCTGGTTTTAATGCTATTGTATTTGTAAACCTATCCTCGCAAAACGAATTTGCCCAAAGTAAATTGTGTTTTTATTTCAATAGCAACTATTATTATTTATACAAAAATAATTAATATATAAATCACATTGTTTACAGCATTTTTCAAGTGTGAACCATAATATTTTAATATGACGGTTTATTTAAAGGAAAGGCTGCTTTTGCAAGTATTTTGAACCGGATGAATTGAGTGGAAATATACCAGGAAAGCTGACAGATTTTTCGTTTCTCATACCTTCTTTTTGATTAAAGACTAAAGTAATTCAAACCTGCGAATGGTTTAAATTGTAAATACTATTATAAACTAAATTAATTTTTCAATTTTTCTAAGCACTTTTGCAAAACTTTCAGCTATAAAGCTGATTAGTGTAACAACTCTATAAATCAGTGATAATGGCAAATTTGATACAGGAATTACAATGGAGAGGCATGATACAAGATATAATGCCTGGAACGGAAGAACAGTTGAACAAGGAAATGACGACTGGTTATATTGGCTTTGATCCAACCGCAGATAGTTTACACATTGGCAGCCTGGTGCCCATCATCTTATTAAAACATTTACAAAAATTCGGGCATAAACCCATTGCGCTGGTAGGCGGTGCCACCGGTATGGTGGGTGATCCAAGTGGAAAAAGTGAAGAAAGAAATTTATTAAGTGAAGACGTACTTAACCACAATGTGGTTTGTGTAAAAGCACAGTTGGAAAAATTTTTAGACTTTGATGCCAGCAAACCCAACGGAGCAGAAATGGCCAATAACTATGATTGGTTTAAAGATTTTACTTTTTTGAACTTTATTAAAGAAGTAGGCAAATACATCACCGTTAATTACATGATGAGTAAGGACAGTGTACGTAAAAGACTGGATGGCGATAACGGCATGAGCTTTACAGAATTTACTTACCAACTGGTGCAGGGCTATGATTTTTACTGGCTCAATAAAAACAACAACTGCAAGCTGCAAATGGGTGGCAGCGACCAGTGGGGCAATATTGTTACAGGTACAGAAATTATCCGTAAAAAAAGTGGTGGTGAGGCTTTTGCCTTTACCTGTCCGTTGATGACCAAAGCAGATGGTGGTAAGTTTGGTAAAACAGAAAAGGGTAATATCTGGCTGGATGCAAAGAAAACATCCCCTTACCAGTTCTACCAGTTTTGGTTAAATGCAGCAGATGCAGATGCAGAAAAATACATCAAGATATTTACCCTGTTGAGCAGAGAAGCAATTGAAACTTTGCTGGAACAACACAAAGGAAATGAGCACCAGCGGCTATTACAGAAAAAACTGGCAGAAGAAGTTACCTGTTTTGTACACAGCAGGGCCGATTATGATTTTGCTGTAAAGGCCTCTGAAATATTATTTAACAATGATACCGCAGATATTTTACAACAGTTGAATGAAGAACAATTGTTGCAGGTAATGGAAGGTGTACCAACAGTTGAATTTTCAAAAGCAACTGCTGAAACCGGCATTGATGTAGTAAGTTTTTTAGCCGATACAAAAATATTCCCCAGCAAAGGCGAAGCCCGAAAAATGGTACAAGGTGGCGGCGTTAGCATCAATAAAATAAAAGTAGATGCTATTGAAACCATGGTTACTACAACCGGTTTATTGAATGAAAAATATTTGCTGGTGCAGAAGGGGAAGAAGAATTATTATTTGGTGGTTGTAGGGTAAGGATATTTAATCACTCCACCTCCACCTGCTTCTTCACAACAGCACCTTCCACCGCTTCAGCTAAAAATTTTCTTTCGTTTACCAGGTAGCCGTTGCCTTTTTCACACACGTGCACCTTTAAATTTTCAATGCTGTAGGGGCTGCCATCGGGAATGTCGGCGATATTGCTGTAACGGATATCATAACCGTCAATGATGATGACACAACCGCTGCCGATGGCTTCCATTTTATTTCCTTCGGTGATGAGCATGCCGGTATCTTCGCCCAAACCAATACCAATGCAGGAGGGGTTAGTAGCTACTACCTGTGCCAGGCGGCCAAAGCGGCCACGTTTTTCAAAGTGGCTGTCAAACACCACATCGTCCATAAAACCTAATCCTGTTGTTATTTTTACTTCGCCTTTTAAATGTGCCCTGGTGGCGTTGCCTTCGTAGATCATGGTGTTGCTCATACCCATGGCACCGGCACTGGTGCCTGCCACCACAAAACCTGCCTCGTTGTGGTAACGCTGCAGCATTAATTGCAATAATTGTGTGCCGCCGAATGTGGTGGATAATCTAAGCTGGTTGCCGCCGCTGAACATTACGGCGTGGCAGTTGCGGATGCGTTCAATATATTCCGCATCAAGGGCATCGGCACGGTTACGGATGTTCATGATGCTGACATCAGTGCAGCCAATTTTTCCAAAGGCGTTCAGGTAGTTCTCGCCTACTTCATTGGGAATCATCGAAGCCGTAGTAATAACTTCAATCTTTGCAGCCTGGCCACCACTTTCGTTTACAATGCGGTTTAAAATACCTAACTCAATAAAATTTAGATTGCTTAGTTTTTGTAACTCGCCTTTTTCGGGCACGGTACCTTTATCTTCGGCACCTCCAATAGCAATCAATTTTCCCCTGGGTTGCTGCATGAACATTT
>JANXSR010000069.1 GCA_025352625.1 Ferruginibacter sp. | reverse complement strand
GGAGAAAAGGCTCCAGAAATTGTAAATGCTTTAATAGAAATTCCGCAAGGATCAAGAGCAAAATATGAAATTGATAAAGCCACAGGTCTATTAATTTTAGACAGGGTAATACATTCCTCCTTCCACTACCCTATTAATTATGGCTTTATTCCCCAAACACTGGGAGACGATCATGATCCGCTTGATATATTGGTTATGTGTAGTGAAAGTATACAACCACTTTGCCTGGTAGAGGCAACTGTAATTGGCAACATGCAAATGATTGACAATGGAGAAAGGGATGATAAAATTATCGCTGTGGCTACCAACGACCCTACAGTGAATCATTTTTCTAACGTGCATGAATTACCCAAGCATTTTATTGCCGTACTTAAAAATTATTTTGAGCAATACAAGGCACTTGAAAATAAGGTAGTTGAAATTGATGAGTTCCAGGATAAAAAAGCTGCCTATGAAGTAATTACCCATGCGATTGCATTTTATAAAAGAAGTTATCCGAACGGTAATAAATGATTAAACAAAAGACAACCATGGATACACAAACTTTGATTATTTTAATCATAATAGGCATTGCTGCAGGAATGCTTGGTGGAATGGTAGGCGTTGGTGGAGGTATAATTATTGTTCCTGCATTGGTTTTTTTTCTTGGATTTTCTCAAAAAATGGCCCAGGGTACCTCCCTCGGTATTTTGTTGTTACCCGTTGGCATACTGGGTGTAATACAATATTACAAAGAAGGCTATGTAGATATGCGTGTGGTTCTGCTTATTTCAACAGGCTTTTTTTAGGAAGTTTATTAGGTAGTAAACTAGCGCTTAGTTTATCTCAGGAAACAGTAAAAAAAATATTCGCAATTTTATTGATTATTGTTGCAGTAAAAATGCTTTTTTTTGATAAAAAAATTCCTGAAAACAAGACTACCGTACAATTAAACAAGTAGCCAACGTTTTGCATAAGATAGCCTGTTTTTTTATTAATCGTACGTTTTTAAATTGATCTGATAAAGCCCTATGCCAATCTGGCACAGTTCCATCATAATTGCTTATTTTTGCACACTAATTTTACTGATGGATACTTTTTTAGCTTTTAATACAAAAACTCATGACGAAAAGAGGCAAGGTGAAGCCTTTGCTCCCTGCGTTGAGGATACTAATTTATACAAAAAATTATTTTACATAGAAAGCTATGGCTGCGCAATGAATTTCGCAGACAGCGAGGTTGTAGCGTCAATACTACAGGGTAATGGCTTTGGAGCTACCAACAATTTTGAAGAAGCTGATTTAATATTTGTCAATACCTGTTCAATAAGAGAGAAAGCTGAAGCTACCGTTAGAAAAAGGCTGACAGAATTCCGCAAATTAAAAAAAGTAAACCCTGGTTTGTTAGTAGGTGTTTTGGGCTGTATGGCCGAACGTTTGAAAGCAAAATTTATTGAGGAAGAAAAGTTGGTGGATATGGTGGTTGGGCCTGATGCATACCGAACTTTACCCGGACTTATAGAAGAAGCGGAAACAGGTCAGAAAGCCGTTAACGTATTATTAAGCCGTGATGAAACCTATGCCGACATTGCCCCTATTCGTTTAAACAGCAATGGCGTAAATGCTTTTGTCAGCATCATGAGGGGTTGTAATAATATGTGCTCGTTTTGTGTAGTGCCTTTTACAAGAGGAAGAGAAAGAAGCCGCGATGCAGCATCCATACTTAATGAATGTAAAGCGCTTTTTGATGAAGGCTATAGAGAAGTAACTTTATTAGGACAAAATGTTGACAGCTATCATTGGGTTGGTTCACAAAATACTACCCCGGGCGATGCTTATGACGACCCTATTACATTTGCTATGCTATTGGAAAAAGTTGCTTTAATCTCTCCGTTGTTACGGGTACGTTTTTCCACCTCCCATCCCAAAGATATTACTGATGAGGTGTTATTTACCATGGTAAAATACGATAACATCTGTAATTATATACACTTACCTGTTCAAAGCGGCAGCACCAGAATTTTGCAATTGATGAACAGAACCTACACAAGGGAATGGTACATAGCAAAAGTAAACCGTATCAGGGAAATATTACCAGATGCCGGATTATCAACCGATATGATCACGGGTTTTTGTACAGAAACAGAAGAAGACCACGAGGAATCAATGAGTTTAATGAGGTATTGCAAATACGATCTTGCCTACATGTACTTTTATAGCGAACGCCCCGGAACCCTTGCTGCCAGAAGGTTTGAAGATGACATTCCAGAAACTGTAAAGAAAAGAAGGTTACAGCAAATGGTAGACCTGCATCGTCAGAATACACTTGAAAGTATGCAACGGGATATAGGTAAAACCTGCAAAGTGCTGGTTGAAGGATTTTCAAAAAAAACAGAAGATGATTTGCAGGGCAGAAATGACCAGAATAAAGTGGTCGTATTTCCAAAAGCAAATTTAAAAAAAGGCGATTATGTTTATGTTAAAATAACATCCTGTACTTCGGGCACATTAATTGGTATTCCTTTAACCACATAAATTATTAAAAACATTTAAAAATAATAACGCTTCGTATTCGTCATTATAGAAATACAGGAATTCAAATTATGGACTTACAATCAATAAAAAACCGTTTTGCTATTATAGGTAACTCCCCTGCCCTTAACCATGCGTTAATGGTAGCTACGCAGGTGGCAAACACAGATCTTAGTGTATTGATCAATGGCGAAAGCGGCGTGGGTAAAGAAGTATTCTCGCAAATCATTCATGCATTAAGCGCCCGTAAACATAACCCATTTATTGCGGTAAACTGCGGTGCTATCCCTGAAGGTACAATCGATAGTGAATTATTTGGCCACGAAAAAGGATCTTTTACCGGTGCTGTAGACAGCCGCAAAGGGTATTTTGAAACAGTAAATGGCGGCACCATATTTTTAGATGAAATTGGAGAGCTTCCGCTTGGTACGCAGGCTAGATTGCTGCGTGTGCTGGAAGCTGGTGAGTACATCCGTGTAGGTAGCAGTAAAGTACAAAAAACTGACGTTAGGGTAATTGCAGCAACCAACAAAGAATTGATAGAATTTACACAAACAGGCAGGTTTAGAGAAGATCTTTATTACCGTTTAAATACAGTTCCAATCAGGGTTCCATCACTAAGAGACAGAAAAGAAGACATCCCTCTTTTGTTCAGAAAATTTGCTGCTGATTTTTCTGACCGTTACAAAGGAGCTCCCATTCAGCTCGATGACGACGCAAGGAATTTATTAATGAATTATCCATGGCCGGGTAATGTTAGAGAATTGAAAAATATTGCGGAACAGATATCCGTGCTATCTAAAGAAAAAAATATTTCGGCCAAAGAATTACAAAGCTTTTTACCAGATCATAACTACAACCGTTTACCCGTTTTAGCAGGTGGAAAAGCTGCAGTAAGTCAGCAGGAATTTGCCAACGAAAGAGAAATATTGTACAAGCTATTTTTCGATATGAAGAAGGATGTAAATGAACTTAAAAAAATGTTCTTCGACCTTTTGCAAAACCCCGGTATGGCGCAACATATTCCGATGTACAACAATAATGATTCTTCCATACAGGAGATAAAAAACACTGGCACCCCGGGCAATTTTTCACAGTCTAATATGCCTGTTTTTATCCATCAAAATGGAAATGAAATTCATCATCATGAACAGATAGAAGAATCATTAAGCATTATGGATAAAGAAAAAGAACTCATTATAAAAGCGTTGAAAAAGCATAAGGGAAAACGAAAAGATGCATCCTCTGATCTAGGCATAAGTGAAAGAACATTGTACAGAAAATTAAAAGAATATGATATAGAAGAATAAAGAATGAATGGTGAAACATTACACACCATTCTACCAGGCATTGGCTATTCTATTGGGGGTATTTATCTTTTAACAATTCCTCATAATCTAAACAGGTTAATCTTGCAATATGATGCAACAAAATTTGAATATTAATAAGCAAAATATTTTTTTTAATAATATTGGTTTGCTGATTGCAGGTCTTTTTATAATGGCCATTTTTAACTTCGCTACCTGTAAGTATTCATTTAAAGATACCTCTCCTATCCCACCGGAAATAAAAAGTTTTCGGGTAAATTTTCTTGAAAATAAAGCCCGGTACGTTAACACCCAATTAAGTCCTCAACTTACTGAGAAGTTGAAAGATAAAATTCGTGGCAACACAAGACTTCGCCAGGTAAATGAAGATAGTGCTCATTATGATATCAGTGGCTATGTATCTGACTATACAGTTAGCACAAGCGGCATATCGGGCAACAATGCAAGCAGTAACCGGTTATCGGTATCATTTCACCTCATTTTTAAAAATAACCTTGACCTTTCAAAAAATTTCGAGTCCGAGATTACAACCAATTATGATTTTAGTGCCTCACAAAATCTTTCACAGGCGGAGTCTACCCTAACACCAGATATTATAAAAAACACGGTAGATGGAATTTTTAATAAAATTTTTAGTAACTGGTAAAAATTTGCTGTAAATTATCTTGATTAATATTAAAAAGTTTAGTTTTGAAACATGGGTAACAGTGAGCATCTTTTTGATACTATATTTAATCAAAATCTTTCAGATGGAGATGCTAATAATTTTTTGGAAAAACTTGTTAAAGAGCATCCTTATTTTACAGCAGCGCAATTTTATTTATTACGGCAAACAGATCCTGCCAGCATTGCTTATCCAAAACAGGCCGCAAAAACATCTCTTCTTTTTAACAATCCTTTCTGGTTAGACTTTCAGTTAAATAATCAGTCAATCATCCGGCCTTTTACTTCGGAGCAAAATATAATTAGCAAAGAAGTAATTAGTGCTCCTATTTATGATAATGAAATAGAATCGCTTGAAAAAATACATCCTGCTATAGAGATAAGTGATGCCGGTTTAGAAGAACATAGCGAAGATATAAACCTGGCTGAAAAGCCTGTAGAAAATGAATCACTGGTTTTTATTAACGCTGATTCTGCTGTTGGTAGTTCAACAACAGTGGCATTACAAACAGCTGATATAAACATAGAATCATTTGAAAAAGCACCCGCTATTTTGGATACAAGTGATGACGGCTTGGAAAAAGAAGAAGATCGAAAGCTTCCCGAGAATGTTGCAGATAATAAAACGCTAACAGAACATAAAATAGAACCGGCAGCAGATGATTTAACCGCTACCGCATTGCAACATACGGACGAAGGTGTTAAAGAAAATTATTCAGAGCAGCAATATTTAGAAGATAAGGAGCAGCTGGAAGATGAACTTCCAACCGAGGAGAAAGAAATTGAGCCAATGAATATCAAGCTAAATTTTACTACTGCTATTGCCACAACTGAAGATACCATCTCCTTTGAACCATTGCATACCTCAGACTATTTTGCAAGTGTTGGCATTAAATTTAATGAGGAGGTAAAACCCGGTGATAAACTAGGTAAACAGCTTAAAAGTTTTACAGACTGGCTTAAAACAATGAAGAAAATCCATAATGATCAGCTGCCGCCACAAAGCGAGCAATCAGTCATTGTGATTCAAAAAATGGCAGAAAAATCAAACACCGAAGATGAAGTGCTGACCGAGGCTATGGCAGATGTATTATTGCAACAAGGCAAAAGTGTAAAAGCTATTGAAGTTTATAAAAAATTAAGTTTGCTCAATCCTTCTAAAAGTGCTTACTTTGCAGCCAAAATTGACCATATTAAAAAATAGGTCGCTTAAACAACTACTCAAATAATTTAATTAAAGAATACTATCATGTTAATTGTTTTTGGAATTTTAATCATCCTTGCTTCGATAATATTAGGATTAATTGTACTGGTTCAAAACCCCAAAGGGGGCGGTTTATCGGGTAGCCTGGGTGGATTTAGCAACCAGTTAATGGGCGTTAAACAAACTACGGATGTTTTAGAAAAAGGAACCTGGGTTTTTGCTGCTATCGTTGCGATACTTTGTGTAGTTTCTCCGGTTTTTATTAACTCTGCAACTGGCTCATCATCAAAAAATGATGATTTAATTAAAAATGCACCCGCTACAGCGCCTAAAACAACTCAGCCTAATACTGTTACAATGCCAGCTACCACGGTACCTGCGCAAGACTCGCCAGTTAGCAAATAAAATATTTTACACAAATTTTGTAACCTCGTCTGCTGAAGACGGGGTTTTTATTTTACTTTGAGTATCCATTGAAAACTTTATTTTATAATTATGCGTTCTCCCAAAAAATCATTCCGCTTTATTTTTCTTTTTTTAGTTGTATTTGCCGGTTTTGCTGCATGGCGCATTTTCGGCAGTAACACCAATTTTACCGAGGCAAAAAAAAGTTTTTATATAAAAACAGGCAGCAACTTTAATGATGTAATTAAACAACTGGAAGAACAACAAATTCTTAAAAATCCAGGCACTTTTAAATTGATTGCCCAACAAATAAAATACGATGAAAATATTAAGCCCGGCAAATACATTATTGATAACGGGTTCAGCATTTTTAATGTTGCTAAAATATTAAAATCTGGCAGACAAACACCTGTGAATTTAGTGATTACAAAACTTAGAACTAAAGAAGACTTTGCTCAAAAAGTTGCCAGCAACTTTGAATGTGATTCAGCCAGTATTATGGCTTTATTAAAAAGCAATGACTCGCTAAAAAATTATGGGTTAGATAGTAACACTGCAATGACAGCTATTATCCCCAACACTTATGCTATTTTATGGAATACTTCCCCCTCAAGACTATTTAAAAAATTATATAACGAACAGGAAAAATTTTGGACAGAAGAAAGAAGAAAGAAAGCGGCTGGTCTAAATTTATCAATCCGACAGGCATATACGCTGGCAAGTATTGTTGAAGAAGAAAGCAATAAAGACGAAGACAAAGGAAAGATAGCGAGTGTATACCTTAACCGAATGGAAACTGGTATGAGACTCTCTGCCGACCCAACAGTTATTTTTGCTTTAAAAGATTTCACCATTAAAAGAGTATATAAAAAGTATACAGAATTTCCTTCTCCTTTCAATACTTATCTCATTAGCGGGCTACCACCAGGGCCAATTTGCACGCCATCTATTAAAACAATTGATGCCGTATTGAATGCTCCCAGTACAAGTTATTTGTATTTTGTAGCACAGCCCAATTTAACGGGTTATTCAAATTTTGCTACCGACTTTCAGGAGCATTTGGTATTTGCAAAGCAATACCAGCAATGGTTAACTGAATATTTGAAAGCAAAAGAAAAGGCTCAGCAACCCTAAAGGAAAATAGACATTTTTAGTGTTTACCAACTTTAGAAATCATAGCTACTAAATAATTCCGATATCATAACAATACTAATCATTCCAAAATAAAGGTTTGTATTTTTAAATGCTTAATCTGTAGATTTGATAAAACACAATACAACATCAACCCAATTTTGTAAAGCAATTATACATTGAACAAATTAGAAAGGATAATAGTTACAAAAACACCCCTTGGTTTTCTTTTGCGTAAATGTAAAAAGGTGCATTTACCCGGCTTTGAAGGTGTACCATTATATGATGTAATTATTTTTTTTTACAAACAGATAAAAACTGTAGGACTCACTGAGAGAGCGTCTGCCATTGCTTATAATTTCATCATGGCCATACCTCCTTCTTTTCTATTTTTATTTACCCTTATACCCAGTTTACCATTTATATCCAAGCGAAGTATCAAGTTGCAGTTGCATGGCTTAATTACAGATATTATTCCACTGAAAGTGCACAATGAAAACCTAATCAAATTTGTTGATTCATTTATCGACAGTTCAAAAATCGGCGTTATTTCTTTTGGTTTTATACTGGCTTTGTATTTTGCTTCTAACGCTATGATGGGTATAATGCGTTCGTTCAATAAAAATTATGTTGGCTTTGCAAAAAGAAAAGGACTTTATAACCGCTGGATGGCCATCAAGCTAACGGCCTTGTTATTTTTAGTAGTGTTAAGCAGTCTTATTTTATTGATTACACAAGGTGCGGTATTAAAAGTGATAGGTATTAAAAGTGTAACCATATTAAACACCATATATTATGTAAGATGGATATTTATAGTTGCCATGATATTTTATTCCATGGCCTTTATTTATAAATATGCTCCTGCTGTGCACAAGCGCTGGAAATTGGTTAGCCCGGGAACCATATTGGCTACGTCGTTAAGTATATTACTTTCCGTTGGCTTCTCTTACTTTGTTAACAATTTTGGCAGATACAATGCCTTGTATGGATCAATCGGTACCATCATCGTTTTAATGGCACTTGTCTATATAAACTCTTTGGTACTCTTAATTGGCTTCGAGTTGAATGTGAGTATTAAAACACTGAAATCGATTGCCGAACAAAGGGAAATAACAGAAAAAAAAATGACTGATTTTTGATTTTTCTACGGCTGATTTGTTTTTAAAATGACATTTCAACAAAAGTAAAATAAAATAAAATTACAGAGGCATCCATCAATTGACATAAAGGAAATTTGGAAAAAGCAGCAAAATAAAGGATCAGACATACCAAAATAACCATTTGGCTAATCCCCTATTTCAAAGTATTTTTGCAACGCAAAACGAATACCTTAATAGATCGTTTACTAAAAAATATTTCAACCAATAAACAAATAATAAAGTATGGCATACGATGTAATTGTGTTAGGCAGCGGCCCTGGTGGATACCCGGCAGCAATTAGAGCTAGTCAGTTTGGTAAAAAAGTAGCTATTATAGAAAAAGAAAGCCTGGGTGGTGTTTGCCTTAACTGGGGTTGTATCCCTACCAAAGCGTTATTAAAAAGTGCCAATGTATATGAGTATGCAAAACATGCAGCAACTTATGGCATCAAGGTTGAAAACCCCGGTCATGATTTTGACGGCGTTATTAAACGTAGCCGTGGTGTGGCAGATAAGATGAGTAAAGGTGTTCAGTTTTTAATGAAGAAAAATAAGATAGATGTTATAATGGGTTATGGTAAACTGGTAGCCCCAACTAAAATAGAAGTAACTGCGGCAGACGGCACCAAACAAATTGTTGAAGCAAAAAATATTGTTATTGCAACGGGTGGCAGGGCACGCCAATTACCTACAATGCCTATTGATGGAAAAAAAATTATAGGTTATCGTGAGGCAATGGTACTGCCATCCCCTCAACCAAAAAGTATGATTATTTGTGGTAGCGGCGCTATAGGAAGTGAGTTTGCTTATTTCTACAACACCATGGGTACCAAGGTTACCATCGTTGAGTTTATGCCACGCATTGTACCGGTAGAAGATGAAGACATTAGCAAAGAACTGGAAAAACAATTTAAAAAACAGGGCATTGAAATAATGACCAACAGCGAAGTATTAAGTGTTGATACAAGTGGTGAAGGTGTAAAAGCAAAAGTTAAAACACCCAATGGCGAAATTGAATTGACTGCCGATATTTTATTAAGTGCAGTAGGCGTTGTTGCTAACCTTGAAAATATAGGACTTGAGGAATTGGGCATTAAAATCGAAAAAGGAAAGATTGTAAGAGATGTAAACGGTCTTACAAACATACCCGGTGTTTATGCTATTGGTGATTGTACTCCGGGACAAGCTTTGGCGCACGTAGCAACAAAAGAAGGCATCAGTGTAGCAGAACATATTGCAGGCCACCATCCTGAGCCTATGGATTATAATAACATTCCTGGCTGCACTTATTGTTCACCTGAAGTTGCTTCTGTAGGTTACACCGAAAAAGCAGCAAAGGATGCAGGTTACGAAATTAAAGTTGGTAAATTTCCTTTTATGGCAAGCGGTAAAGCTAGTGCTGCCGGTGCTACAGAAGGTTTTGTAAAAGTTATTTACGATGCCAAGTATGGTGAGTTTTTAGGCTGTCACATGATTGGAATGAACGTTACAGAAATGATCGCTGAAGTAGTAGTAGCCCGTAAGCTGGAAACAACCGGCCACGAAATACTCAACTCAGTACACCCTCACCCAACCATGAGCGAAGCGCTGAAAGAAGCTACTGCTATGGCTTACGGCGAAGCAACAGATATTTAAGTTTACGTTGTTATTTATATTTTAAAGGATCACGGGGAACTGTGATCTTTTTATTTTACATCCGCTACAATAAATTGTATGCATTTTCATCAAATAATTTATACAAGAATATACTTTTATTTGTTCGGGCCAGGCAGTTTTTGAAAATATTTCTACTATTTGTCGGCCATGGCGAATCGCTCTCTTATACATTTACCGCTATGTGGTAGTACGGGATGTCAGCAAGATTACCTGTTTGTTCAAAATAAAATACCTGCACAAAAACAGGTATTGCTAAAGTTTTATACTACCATCCCTTACTGATAATATATAAGCCCGCATAAAAAATTATACAGCCGGTTATAAATTGATACTTTTATAATTCTATTATTAATAAACACCGTATGCAAAAACATTTTACACCTTTTATCATCAGTATTTTATTTTTTTCTTCGTCAGTTTACAGCCAGCAAACCGCTACTGAAAAAATGGACTTTGAAAAATACAACCCCACTTCTACCCTTGTAGTGCCAGAGCACCATCCTCATAAAGCCAAATTCCCATTCATTGATGTACACAATCACCAGTGGGATGTGCCCAACCAGGACATTGCAAGACTTTTTAGAGACATGGATAGTTTACACATGCAGGTAATGATAAACCTTAGCGGCAAAAGTTATAAAGAAACACCGGGAAAGGTAAATGGCGACTTTGATGTAAGAGACAATAGTTATTTGGTACAATCTATTGAAAAGGTAAAGAAAACAAATGCTACGAGATTACTCTTTTTTACCAACCTTTCTTTTGTAGATTTTGGATCAAAAAACTGGTTAAGTAATACCCTCGCCGAATTGGAGAAAGATGTGAAGGCTGGTGCATGCGGACTAAAGTTGTACAAAGATTTCGGCATGGGCTTTAAAGATGAAAAAGGAAAAATTATTGCAGTGGATGATAGCCGACTGGATGCTGTTTGGGAGAAGTGTGGTGAACTGCACATTCCTGTGATTATCCATACTGCAGATCCAAAATCATTTTGGGATGAAGAAGATGAGCACAATGAACGCTGGCTTGAACTGGCCACCCATCCAGACAGAAAACGCAGCAACACTAATCCTGCACCATGGGATACTTTAATGAAACAGCAGCACCATCTTTTTGCCAAACATCCACACACTAATTTTATAGCGGCCCATTTTGGCTGGTACGCAAATAATCTGCAATACCTTGACAGCCTGCTTACCGCAATGCCAAATATGTATGTAGAATTTGGCGCCATCATTGCCGAAATAGGAAGGCAGCCAAAAATGGCCAGCCAGTTTTTTGCCAAGTTCCAAAATCGTATTTTATTTGGAAAAGACAACTGGATTCCTGAAGAATATCATACCTATTTCAGGGTGCTGGAAACCAATGATGAATATTTTCCTTACCACAAAAAGTACCATGCTTTCTGGCGTATGTACGGCCTTGGCTTGCCGGATGAAATATTGAAGAAAGTGTATTATAAAAACGCCATTAAAATTATTCCGGGAATAGACAAAACAAAGTTTCCTGATTAAATTTTCCCAATCGTTTTATTAAACCAATTAAAAATATTAGCCTATTTTTATTGCAACAAAGATGAATTTATTATGCCGTTACCCAATATTTTTACCAAAGAAGTTGCTGATAACATTATTGAAAGAATTAATCATTTAACTGCTGAGACAAAGCCTCAATGGGGCACAATGAACGTGGCTCAAATGCTGGCTCACTGCAATGTTTCGTACGAAATGATTTATGAAAATATTCATCCTAAACCAAACCTCTTTTTTAAATTCATTTTAAAAACACTTGTAAAAAGTAAAGTTGTTGGAGA
>JANXSR010000066.1 GCA_025352625.1 Ferruginibacter sp. | reverse complement strand
CTCAATATGGTTTGAATATTACAGACATCAACAAAGTAATCAAAACAGCTTTTGCAGGAGAAGCAGCAGGGTTGGTGTATGAAGGAGAAAAACGTTTTGACCTTGTAATACGTTTAACCAAAGAAGACCGAAAAGATTTATCTGATGTTCGTGGCTTATACATAAGCACACCAACAGGTCAGCAAATTCCTTTAGAAGAAGTGGCTACAGTTGAATTTAAAAATGGTCCTAACCAAATTCAAAGAGATGATACAAAGCGAAGAATAACCGTAGGCTTCAATGTTCGCAACCGGGATGTACAAAGCATTGTAAAAGAAATACAACAACAGTTAGATGCAAAATTAAAATTGCCACCTGGTTACTATACAACTTACGGTGGTCAGTTTGAACACTTGCAGGCAGCAAATAAAAGATTATCAATTGCAGTGCCTGTAGCATTATTACTAATACTGCTTTTGTTGTACTTCACTTTTAATTCCATAAAAGAAAGCCTTTTAATTTTTTCAGCAATCCCGTTAGCAGCCATTGGTGGTGTATTTGCTTTGCTCATACGAGGAATGCCATTTTGCATTTCAGCAGGTGTAGGATTTATTGCCCTCTTTGGTGTAGCAGTGCTAAATGGTATTGTATTGATTGCAGAATTTAACAGGCTAAAGGAAGAAGGCATAACAGACATTTATGAACGGGTGTTGAAAGGAACTAAAGTAAGATTAAGACCGGTGCTATTAACTGCGGCAGTTGCTTCATTAGGATTTCTGCCAATGGCATTATCCGGTTCTTCAGGTGCAGAAGTGCAACGTCCTTTGGCAACTGTAGTTATCGGTGGTTTGTTGTCCGCAACATTTTTAACGCTTGTTGTGCTGCCTTGTTTATACATCCTTTTTGAAAAGAAAAATAAAAATTTTTTAAACATGAAGCCATCTTCAAATACTGCTATAATAGTGCTTTGCATAGCACTATGCGGCTTGTTGCCTGTAGCTTCATTCGGGCAAAACACTACATCAAACATACCGGTACCCATAACCTTACAACAGGCAATAGACACAGCATTAAAGAACAACAGCAGCATAAGAGCAGCGAATTATTCTGTTGAACTACAAAAGGCTTTAAGAAGAAGTGCAGTGAATATTGATAAAACAAATATCAGCCTTTCACAAGGTCAGATAAACAGTATTAACTATGACAATAACCTTAACATCAGCCAGCGTTTTGAATACCCTACCGTTTATACCAATCAATTAAAGTTAGCAGATGCAAGAATAAAAGGAAGCCAAAGCCAGGTTGAAATAAACAAGTTAAACCTTGCTAATAATGTTAAGACAACTTATTACCAGTTAGTTTATTTCATTAATAAGAGAGCGTTGTTTGCCGTGCATGACACTTTGTATAATAATCTTGTAAGAGCGAGTACAGTAAGGTATAGAACAGGTGAAAGCACATTGTTAGAGAAAACAACTTCTGAAGCTCAATCGTTGGAATTAAAAAACAGGATGCAACAAAATGAGATAGATATTTTGATTGCTCAACAGCAATTACAGGTATTTCTTAACACAAAGGAAAACATAACAGCAGCAGATACAGCAATTACAAAAAGAGAAATCCAACTGCCGGCAGATAGTAGTGTAGTTGCAAACCATCCAATGCTAAAATACCTGCAACAGCAAATAGAAATAAACAGGAAAGAAACAGATGTGCAAAAAGCTAAACGCCTTCCTGATTTTTTAGTAGGTTATACAAACCAATCATTTAGAGGCATACAGAATGTAAATGGAGTAAATGAAAAGTTCACAGGTTTAGACAGGTTCAACAGTTTTCAGATTGGTGTTGCAATTCCACTTTTACCAGGCGGCTCTAAATCCAAAATAGCAGCAGCAAAAATAAATGAACAGGTTGCACAAGAAAATTTAGCTTACGAGCAAACAAATCTTACCGGGCAATTGAACATACTGCTACAGCAATATTATAAACATAAATCAGCAATAGGTTATTACGAAAAAACGGCATTGCCACAGGCAGAACTAATTATCAAAAACGCTGAGAAAGGTTTTAGAGCAGGTGAATTAACCTACATACAATACCAGCAAAGCCTCGCAATTGCATTAAAAATTAAGAACGATTACATTGAAAGCATTTACCAGTATAATCAATCAACACTTGCAATAGAAAGCATCATTGGCATAAAATAAAATCATCCATCTACAAACAAATAATAATGAAGTCAATAATAAAAATTCTTTTCTCATTAATAGTTATCACCACAACAATCACGGCATGTTCTGATAATAAAAAGAAAGAAACAGAAGAAACAGTTATAACAAAAAAAGATAGTACAACATCCGACCAGGTTACTTTAACAACAGACCAATACAAGATTGCAGAAATACAATTAGGTACAGTGCAAATGCGCAATCTAAGTAGTGTTATTAAAGTGAATGGAGTAATTGATGTGGAACCTCAAAATATGGTTTCCATTTCAGCACCATTAGGAGGTTATGTAAAAAGTTCAGGACTGTTACCCGGACAGGTAGTTCGTAAAGGTCAGGTTATGGCAGTAATTGAGAATGCGGAGTTCATAGATGTTCAACAAGATTATTTAGAAAGCACAAGCCGCATGGTTTTTTTAGGGCAGGAATTAAAGAGGCAACAGGAGCTTCGGAAGGAAGATATTAATTCAGCAAAAACGTTACAACAGGTATCATCAGAATACAACATGATGAGAGCAAAGATTAATGCCTTGCAACAAAAGCTGTCATTGATTGGCATTAGCACAAAAGCATTACAGGCAGGAAGAATTGTAAAGACAAGCAACCTCTACTCACCCATTAGTGGCTATGTAACTGCAAGCAACGTAAACAGGGGCAAGTATGTACAGCCAAGTGATGTGTTATTTGAATTAGCTAACAAAAGTGATATGCACCTTGCTCTTGATGTTTTTGAAAAAGACGTAAGAAAAATAAACCCCGGTCAGCCAATAAGATTTTCATTGGCGAGTGAAACAGATTATAACAGAACAGCAAAAGTTTTCCTTATCGGAAAAGCTACTGAAGAAGATGGAACAATACCGGTGCATTGCCATTTGGATGTTTCTAATGATCCTGCCATGTTACCCGGTATGTATGTAAAAGCATTGATTGCAACAAGAACAGAAGATGTACAGGCTTTGCCTGTTGAAGCCATTATTCAGTCAGATGCAAAGGATTATATTTTTATCCAAACAGATACTGCACAAGGTAAAGTTCATTTCAAAATGATACCAGTAATAAAAGGAACAGAGCAGGAAGGATTTGTAGCAATTACTTTTCCCGAAAACTTTAATGCTGCTAATGCTAAGATTGTAATCAAAGGAGCATACGCACTATTATCAGCAATGAAAAATGTGGAGGAAGAATAAAATTTAAAAGGTATTTAAAATATTATTTGTTTCATCATTAATCATAAATATCATGACCATTTCACAAACATTTTTTTCCCGGCAGTTCCTCTGGGAAATAGTTCGCATTTTAACTGTTGGCATAGCAAGTCTTTTATTTTATTTCCAATTAATACCCGGGCCTGTATTGCTTGTTGCAATGGCTTTCGGGCTTTACTCTTTAGTAAAAGTTGCTGCAACCGATTTAATAAAGGAACGAAAAATAGGTACAGAAATCTTTATTACTATAGCCGTAATCATCTCAGTTCTTGGCAAAGAATATCTTGCCGGTTCTGTAGTATTAATGATTATCCTGATTGCAGAATATATTGCAAGTGCAAGCGGCGAAAGAGCAAGAGCATCTATAAAAGAGTTGATAGGATCTGTACCAAAAACGGCTATTATAAAAAAAGATGGCAGAGAAGAAACAGTTCAAATAGATGATTTAAAAATTGGGGATATTATTTTAGTAAAAGCGGGGGAGAAAATTCCTGTTGATGGAAAAGTAACAGGTGGCGCAGGTTCTGTTAACCAGGCACCGATTACAGGAGAAAGTGTTCCGCAGGAAAAAAATATTGGCAGCGATGCGTTTGCCGGAACTATTGTTGAATTAGGAGCACTCGATATTGAAATGACTAAAGCCGGAAAGGACACCGTTTTCTCCCGAATTATAACTTTAGTAGAAGAAGCAGAAAATGAACAGGCTCCCATTGAAAAGTTTACAGATAAAGTGGCATCTTGGCTTATACCGGTTGTATTTGTTTTTGTTGGTGCTGTATATTTTTATACCCGTGATGTACGGCTTGTAATTGCATTACTAATTTTTACTTCTCCGGCAGAATTAGGATTAGCAACGCCACTTGTAACCATCGCTGCAATTGCCCGTGCAGCAAGAGAAGGCATACTTGTAAAAGGCGGTAAATTTTTAGAAGAACTTGCAAAGGTTACTACAATTGTCTTTGATAAAACAGGAACA
>JANXSR010000055.1 GCA_025352625.1 Ferruginibacter sp. | reverse complement strand
GTCAATATTTGACAAGTCAAAAACACAACAAGTGATAAGCCAGTTTGGAGAGAAAATAAAACAGCTACGTGAAGCCAACAGTTTGCTGCAAAGACAGGTAGCCAGTGAGTTGCAAATTGATACACCCATGCTCAGTAAGATTGAAAGGGGTGAACGCAAAGCCAAGAAAGAACAAGTGCTTTTATTTGCAAAACTCTACCATGCCAGCAAAGAAGAGTTGTTATCGCTATGGTTGGCAGAGCAGGTTATGGATACTATAAAAGGCGAGGACCAGGCACAACGGGCAATAGAATTAGTTTCAAAACGAATTAAGAAAAATAAATAATGAATCACAACCAACATAATACTTTAATTTCTTTCATTTGGAGTATAGCAGATGATGTACTAAGGGATGTTTATACCCGTGGTAAATACAGGGATATTATTTTGCCTTTTACTGTATTAAGAAGATTAGATGCATTGCTTGAACCTACAAAGGATAATGTGATTGAGATGCACGGGCAACTCAATAAAATGAAAATTGACAACCAATCACCTCAGCTTCGTAAAGTGAGTGGTTATGTTTTTTATAACACATCCAACTTTACGTTTAAAAAAATATTGAACGACCCAGGTAACATTCGCCAAAACCTTGAAAATTATCTGGATGGGTTTTCTACCGATGTGCAGGATATTATTAGCAAATTCAAATTGCGTAACCAGCTTACTACAATGGAAGAAGCCAACATCACTTTTCCATTAATAGAAAAGTTTTGTTCGGCACAAATAAATCTTAGCCCGGTGCCGGTAAAAGACAAAGATGGCAAAACCCTTTTGGAAGGGTTAAGCAATTTAGGCATGGGCTATGTGTTTGAAGAACTCATTAGAAAATTCAATGAAGAGAATAACGAAGAAGCCGGAGAACACTTTACACCAAGGGAAATAATTAAGTTAATGACGCACTTTATATTTGAACCCATCAAAACAAAAATAAAAGCCGGCACATATTTAATTTATGATCCTGCTTGTGGCAGCGGTGGAATGCTTACCGAAGCAGAACATTTTGCAATGGAGATAAACCCAAAAGCTAAATTTCATTTATATGGGCAGGAAGTAAATCCTGAAACCTATGCCATCTGCAAAGCAGATATGTTGATTAAAGAAGAAGATCCTGAAAAAATTGCTTACGGCTCTACTTTGTCTAATGATGGCTTTGCCAGTTTTCAGTTTGACTTTATGTTGAGCAATCCACCTTACGGCAAAACATGGAAGATTGACCAGGAAACAATTGTAGATTCTAAAAGCAAAGAAATTTTAGACCATCGTTTTAAAGGTATTGGTGTGCCGAGAGTTAGTGATGGGCAATTACTTTTTCTGATGAATATGGTTAGTAAAATGAAAAAGGAAAGCGAATTAGGAAGCCGTATTGCATCCGTACACAATGGCTCATCTTTATTTACAGGAGAAGCCGGAAGTGGTGAAAGTGAAATAAGAAAACATATTATTGAGAATGATCTGTTAGAAGCCATTATACAATTGCCTAATAATATGTTTTACAATACAGGCATAGCAACATACATATGGGTATTGAACAACCGCAAAACAGGAAAGCGAAAGGGTAAAGTACAGTTGATAGACGCTTCAAATATCTTTAGCAAAATGCGAAGAGCATTGGGTAATAAAAATAACGAACTGAAAGAAGAGCAGATAAAGACAATTACCGATTACTTCCTAAACTTTACCGAAAACGGCATATCAAAAACATTTGATAATGCTGACTTTGGCTATTGGAGTATTACAGTAGAGAGACCACTGCGTTTGAGTTTTCAAATTACAGATGAAAGAATTTCAAATCTTGAAATTGCAGATGAATACAAACCAATTGTAAAGGCATTGCAAACATCCATTGGTATTGCAGTACAAAAGGATTTTAATAAGCTGACCAAGGAATTAGACAAAATTTTGAAATCTGAGTCATTTAAACTAAAACCGAAAGATCGCAAATCATTTCTTGAAGCTATTAGCTGGAAAGATGAAACAGCAGAGAAAGTTATAAAGAGCAAGAGTAAAGAAGGTGTTACATATGAAGCAGATGCAGAGTTAAGAGAATACGAGAATGTCCCCTTAAAGAAAAGCATACAAGAATATTTTGAAGTAGAAGTTTTGCCTTTTGTGCCCGATGCTTGGATTGATGAAACTAAAACAGTTAAAGGCTACGAGATAACTTTTGCTAAAATATTTTATCGCTATGTGCCGCTTAGAAATTTGGAGGTTATCACAGAAGAAATTCTTCAACTTGAACAAGAAACTGAACTCATTATAAAAGAAATAGTGCTTTAAATGAATGCGTATTCAAAATATAAAGAAACACAGATTGAAACTATTCCGCTCATTCCAGCGCATTGGCTTTTTTTAAGATCAAGAAGGATTTTTAAAGAAGTGGACATACGTTCAGCTGATGGTGGTGAAGAGTTGCTTTCCGTTTCTAATTATACAGGTGTAACATTGAGAAAAGAAAATGTTACGATGATTTTGGCAGAAGATTATTCAGGGTTTAAACTTTGTCATAAGGATGACTTGGTTATTAATATTATGTGGGCCTGGGCAGGTGCATTGGGGGTATCTAATCAAAAAGGCATAGTCAGCAGTGCCTATGGCGTTTACAGGTTTAGAAGCCAAAGGCAATTTCATCCGAAATATTTTGATTTCTTAGCACGAACACCAAATTTTATTGCAGAATACCGAAAGAGGTCTAAGGGGATAAGAGAATCCCGTTTGAGAATGTATTCGGATGATTTCTTTGAGATTCAATTTCCTATTCCACCCTATGTCGAACAAGAAGCTATTGCAAACTTCCTTGAAAATAAAAACGAAAAAATAAAAGCATTTCTTTTCAGTAAGAAACAACTTATTGAAAAATACCTTGAAAAGATTAATGTTTTGGTGCAAAGTGGATTTACTAAAGAAAAATCTAATTCAAAATTTTGGGCATCAATTCCGGAAAATTGGAATTTGGAAAAAGCGAAACGCATATTCTCAGAGTTTAATAGTAAAAACCATCCTGAAGAAGAATTATTAGCAGCTACTCAGGACAGAGGTGTTATACTAAAAAGTTTGTGTGATGAGGATTTTGTTTCTCCTTCAGGCGATTACAATGGTTTGAAATTGGTTGCTGAAAATGATTTTGTAATTAGTTTGCGTTCATTTCAAGGCGGTATTGAACATTCTGCATACAAAGGAATAATAAGTCCTGCATATACTGTTATAAGGTTAAAGCCGCAATACAATAATGAATTTTATATCCGATATTTCAAATATCTTTTCAAAACTCGCCAGTTAATTTCACTTCTTAACACTGCTGTTTCAGGTATTCGAGAAGGGAAAAATATCAATTGGGCTGACTTTTGCGATTTGCCGTTACCAATTCCACCTATTCATGATATTATGAGGATGCAAGATGATTTTGATAGATACGAACACTTAGTTAGAATTTTTGAAAAGGAAAAGAAGTTATTAGATGAATACAAACAAAGCATTATTTCAGAAGTAGTAACAGGCAAAATTAAAGTGACATAAAACATTAATAATTAAAACTATGGCCAGCAGTAGAATAGTTAAACATATTGACCGGATGATTTTAGACCCAAATAATTACAGGTTTATTGACAGACCGGATTATAAAGTAGTACCCAACGAAGAAGTGGCAGATGCCAGGGTACAGCAGCGTACTTTAAATTTTATTTTGGGCAAAAACCAAGAGAATGTAAAAGACCTGATCAGCAGTTTTACAACCAATGGCTTTTTGGATATTGACCAGATTCAGGTAAAACCTGTGGGAGATAAATACCTTGTTTTAGAAGGTAATAGAAGAACAGCTACACTTAAATATTTGTACGAAGAGTATAAGAAAGGAAACGATGTAGGTAAACTTACGGAGGCCGATTTTAAAAGTGTGAACCTTGTAGAAATCGCCGATGAAGATCCTGTGCAACATCTAATTACAATGGGGCTGCATCATATCAGCGGCAAAAAAAGATGGAGTGCTGTCAACGAATCTCAGCTAATTGCTGATTTAATGGAGAAACATCATTTATCAGAAGATGAAGTTTGTGAAAAATTGGGTATCTCAAAATATACCCTAAGAAGAAATATAAGAACGCTTTCGCTGATAGAGCAATATAAGGAAAGTGATTTTGGCGACCAGTTCAAAGCTGACATGTATTCCATTTTTCAGGCCATTATTGGCACTCCGGTAGTAAGGGGGTGGATAGGATGGATTGATGATGATTACAGGGCATACAACGAAGCAAATCTTGAAAGGCTTTTTAGTTGGATTTCAACAACTGAAGAGGTGGATGAAGCCGATGAGAAAAAAAATACTATAATTAAAGACCCAATTATTACTCAGTACCGACAAATAAGTGATATAGCTGGTTTCATTAATGACGATAAAGCAGTTACAAAAATGGAAGAGAGCAGGAGCATTGCAATAGGTTATGCTTTTAGTACTGCAGTTGGTGAAGCTAAGTTGAGAAATGCGATAGAATCAATTAAAAGTGGTACACAACTGGCCTATAATTTTAAGGACCTTATAACCGAAACAGAGTTTGAGGAACTTTCAAAAGCCAAGCAATCAATTGATGATATATTACCTATAAGCAAGGCATTGATTTTTACAACAG
>JANXSR010000037.1 GCA_025352625.1 Ferruginibacter sp. | reverse complement strand
ACCTGTATATCTTCACAAAGGCGATCATTTCATTCCATAAAATCTACTCAATTTTTGTAAAACAGATCGCTGGCATTTCTACTTTTTTAAACTCATTGGTAAGGGTATCAAAATAACGGAGCAGTACCAGGCCATCTGCTCCAATACCGGTAATTACCAACTGAATATTTTTATTGGCTTTAAATACAACAACATCGCCAATTTCAAAATTATTTTTCATACTTTTTATTTAAAGGTAAGTTTTCCTCTATTGTTAAATACCTGCATCTTTAAACTGCTCATTGAAACCAGTTGCAAAAACTATTTCAAAAATTTATTTCCTGCGGCGGCAATAAGAATTATTTTTATCCCTCAATTTAATCAAGTGAAAAAAATATTTTTGGTATTAACTGTGGTGACTTTGATCACCAGTTGTAAAAACAATCACCAGCATAAGCAGATAGATAATAATGTTGCACTTGCGACCTTGCTGGAAAAGTATTACGATGAACGCATGCAATTGTTTCCCCTTGAGGCTACTGTAAACGGTGATAACCGGTTTAATAATTTATTGCCGGCCGATTTTACAGACAGCTATCGCAGTAAATTAACTGATTTTTTTACCAGGAATTTTACTGCTATAAAAAAGTTTAACAGTGATGATTTGAATGAAAATGACCAGATAAGCAAGGATATTTTTACCTATGAAATGGAGCAGGCGCTGCGGGGGATTCCATTACACTACCTGGGAGGTTCCTTTTCAGGAAATAGCTATTTGCCCTTTGACCAGTTTAATGGTGTTCCATTAATGCTCGGGCAAATGGGTAGTGGAACAGGAAACCAGCCTTTTAAAACCGTTAAAGATTATGATGATTGGTTGCAAAGAGCCGCTGCTTTTAGTCCCTGGGCAGATAGTGCAATTCTTTACTTTAAAAAAGGAATGGCTGAAAATTACACATTACCAAAAGCGCTTGTTAAAAAAATGATTCCTCAATTGCTGGCACTGGTTACTGATAGTGTTACCAAAAGTTTATTTTATCAGCCAATCCGTTTATTGCCGGCAGATTTTAGTGCCGCTGATAAAGCAAGGTTAACCAGCAGTTACATAGCATTAATAACTGGGCAACTGATGCCATCCTATAATAAGCTAGCCCAGTTTTTGAAATCAGCATATTTACCTGAGGCACGCACGACAACAGGTGTAAATGCTCTGCCCCACGGCGATGAATATTATGCTTACATGGTAAAATACTGGACTACCACCAATAAAACACCCGATGAAATTTACAACACTGGTCTGTCTGAAGTTAAGCGCATTCGCATCGAGATGGAAGCAATTAAAGCATCGGTACAATTTAAGGGCGATTTAAATGCTTTTTTTGAGTTCATGAAAATTGATAAGCAATTTATGCCTTATAAATCTGCGGAAGAAGTGTTAACGGCATTCCGAAATATACAGACCAGGATAGATCCGAATCTTAAAAAAATGTTTGGCCGTACACCAAAAACTACTTTTGAAGTACGACAAACAGAAGCATTTAGAGCAGCAAGTGCCAGTGCTGAATATTATCCCGGTTTGCCTGATGGTAAACGACCGGGTATTTTTTATGTTCCAATAATTGATGCAACAAAATTTAATACTACCAGCGGAATGGAAAGCCTGTTTTTACATGAAGCCATTCCTGGGCATCATTACCAGTCATCTTTACAAATGGAGAATGACCAGTTACCAAAGTTTCGCCGTTTTATATGGTATGGTGCTTATGGAGAAGGATATGCGCTGTATTGTGAAAGCATGGGAAAAGAATTGGGACTTTACACAGATCCGTACCAGCACATGGGCGCATTGGGAGATGAAATACACCGAGCCATTCGCCTTGTGGTGGATGTGGCCATGCATACGGGTAAAATGACAAGAGAAGAAGCAATTAAATATATGACCGATAATGAAGCCATTAGTGAAGATGGCGCTACAGCCGAAATTGAGCGCTACATGGCCTATCCTGCACAGGCTTTGAGTTACAAAACAGGGGCATTAAAAATAAAAGAACTCAGAGAAAAATACACAAAGCAGTTAGGAAATAAATTTAAACTATCTGCCTTTCACGATGAGTTTTTAAGGGATGGCTGTATGCCTTTGGATATTATTGAAAAGAAAATGGATAACTGGGCAAATGGACAGGAGTAGTTTTGACTGTATTTTAATTGCCCCAATTTAAAATGCATCCGCCTGCTTTTTGCACCATCACCGTTTTTTTATATAAATTAAAAGCCATGTTTGCATTTGTTTCTAAAACAGTAAATTTTCGGGAATTTCTTGATGAATTTGCGTTGGCTTTACAAATGCCTGTAGTTGATAACCGCATTAAACTTCCTGAACATTTTGGGAAGGGATATTTTGCCGTAGAAGAATTACCCAATGGCCTGTTGGTATTAATAATTGATTACTATCTTAACACTTACCTTCAATTTGACCGCCCTCATGTGGAGGAAGAATATTATTCGCTGAGGTTTGAAACCGTTCGTTCTACAAAAGAAATGACTACCCGGATAGATGATGATGCATTTACCGAACACTACGATGAACGGTCAGTTGTGTATCTAACCTGCTCGCTTTTTGACCTCGGCTATTCAGCAACTGCAGGCACTTACACAAGGGCATTGTCAATTCAACTTCCACGGGAATGGCTTGCAAAATTTCTACGCATGGAAACTTATGATTCCATCCTGGAAGAATACCTTTCTTTAAAAACCGCAGCCTTGTTGCTGGAACCCATCCAGGCTAGTTATAAAGTTATATTAGACGAATTAAAGTCGCTTGATTTTGAACATCCTGCAATGCGTACCATTGCACACAACCGCATCATGGAATTAATAGAGCTTTTCTTTACCAATTTGTATGATAAAAGAAATGAGCTTGGCCATAGAAGTAAAGCTTCTGCACAGGATATTAATAATGTAAGAAAAGTAGAGACAATCATAACCACTGATTTTACACAACCATGCCCTGGTATTGATGAGTTAAGTAAGGTGGCTTCTATGAGTGCAACCAAATTAAAAAGGCTTTTTAAAGAAGTATATGACAAACCAATTTACCAGTATTACCAGCATTACCGAATGTTAAAGGCCAAAGGTTTACTAAAGTCGGGCAATTATTCTGTTAAGAAAGTAGCCATTATGTTAGGCTATGAAAATACCAGCAATTTTACTATTGCATTTAAGAAAGTGTTTGGCATACTACCCGGCAAATTGGTTAAAGGTTAACTTACTATAGCAGCTATCATTCCTTAAAAAAACGATGCCTTTTTAGTAAGCAGATTTAATTATTTTTATGGTTTTTAAAAAAGAATACAAGAAAATTTAAATCAACGCATGTACGATATTGTTTGCATAGGACATATAACACTTGACAAAGTAGTAACCCCAAGAGGGGAGAAGCATATGGCCGGTGGCACTTCCTTTTATTTTTCAAATGCTATTTGCAATATGCAGGTAAACTATTGCCTTGTTACAAAACTTGGTGAAAGTGAGATGAATTTTGTGACGGATATGGAGGCCATTGGTACAAAAGTAATTACGCTACATAGCAACCATACTGTTTATTTTGAAAACATTTATTCACAAAATATCGATCATCGTACACAAAGAGTTTTGCAAACAGCTGATGCTTTTACGGTTGAACAGTTAAGTGGTATTGAAGCCACCATCTTTCATTTAGGTCCATTACTGGCCAATGATATTCCACTTGAATTAATAAAGGCCCTTGCAAAAAGAGGCAAGGTTTCTTTAGATGTACAGGGGTATTTGCGTAAAGTTGAAAACCAGCAGGTGATTGCAATTGATTGGGCAGATAAAAAAGAGGCTTTACAGCATATTCATATTTTAAAAGCCAACGAACACGAAATGGAAGTGTTAACAGGAATAACAGATGTAAAACAGGGCTGCAAAATATTGAGTGAATGGGGTGTTAAAGAAGTGGTAATAACCCTTGGCAGTAAAGGTTCTGTAATTTATGCAGATAATAAATTTTATACTATACCAGCCTATGTGCCGGCAATTGAAACAGATGCCACGGGATGTGGAGATACCTATATGGCAGGCTATTTATACCAGCGAATAAAAGGAACAACGCTGCAGGAGGCCGGCGAATTTGGAGCAGCCATGGCGAGTTTAAAAATAGAAGCTTCCGGCCCGTTTACAGGAACTGAGGCCGACATACTAAACCTATTGGTAAATTATAAAGAACCAGCTAACTAATACTATATGGAGTAAAGTGGTGGATAGGTAGTTACTACATCCATTTTTATTTCCGCTGTAATTTCATTTCTACAGTATTCCCTTTTTTTAATGAAAGCACATTGCCATCTAAGGAATATTTATTTACGTCTTTCAGCAACGACAGAAAAGTGGCTTCAAAGGGAACATCCGGACAGCCAGCCAGCCGAGAGGCAAGCGATATAAATTTGATACTGCTTGTACCAATGGTATAGGTTCCATTAATGCCATTGCATCCACCAAAACCCTGGTAGGTTTTTGATGACGGAAGAAAAACAATGTGTGCATTTTTCTCCAGGTTGCCACTTATCTGTACCGGTACCTGTTTTAATTCTATCAATACCCATTTACCTTCTGCCCAGTTTTGATCAGGCGATAATTTAGGGCTGCAGGAAAATAAAAAAACAAGGCTAAACAAAGCAACACATATAATTTTCATAACGACATATTTTATTTATTTAATGATGACTGTAAGGTAACAAATTCCAATGAAGCAAAATGATGTCCCGAAGTAACAGTATGCATAAATCATAATTCGGGTGCATTTTTAATTTAAAAGGGTTACCAATCTTTTGCAGGATGATCCTGTTCAGCCGTCGATGTCGATAAGTTGGCAAGCCTAAAGTCTGCAACAATTGAATGCACACATAATTACCCGGCACATACCAGTATCCTCAAAATGAATTACCTTTCTTATTCAACTTATAACTATGGCAAACCGCAAAAAGTTTATACAGCAAATTGGACTGATGGCTGGAGCCTTTTCAGCCAATAGTTTATTTAACCAGTTGCATGCTGAAACAATTACAGCAGCCAACAAAAAGGTGTTGCATCTATCTCCAACCGATGTAGCGGCAGATGAAGACTACTGGAGTAATATTCAACAATCATTTACTGTTAGCCCGGCAATCATCAACTTAAACAATGGCGGGGTTAGTCCTTCGCCACGGGTGGTGCAGGAAGCCGTGGATCGCTATAATAAATTAACCAACGAGGGGCCGAGTTATTTTATGTGGCGCATATTAGACCAGGGCAGGGAACCGCTTCGTGAAAAGTTAGCCGCACTTGCCGGAGCAGACAAGGAAGAAATTGCAGTAAACAGAAATGCCACCGAAGCATTGAACACCGTGATATTTGGATTGGATTTAAAAGCCGGTGATGAAGTAATTGGCACCAAACAGGATTACCCCAACATGATAAATGCATGGAAACAAAGGGTAGCACGGGAAGGCATCGTTTACAAACAAATCAGTTTTAATTTTCCGATAGAAAATGATGAAGTGATTGTTGACCTGTATGAAAAAGCCATTACACCAAAAACAAAAATTATTCATGTAACGCATATCATTAACTGGGTGGGGCAAATTATGCCGGTAAAAAAAATAAGTGATATGGCCCATCGCCATGGGTTGGAAGTTGTGTGTGATGGAGCCCATTCTTTCGGCTTGTTGGATTTCGCCATTCCTGATTTGGGCTGTGATTATTTTGGTACTTCTTTACATAAGTTTTTAAGTGCTCCAATTGGCAGCGGCATGTTATGGATAAAGAAAGAAAAGATTGAGAAAATATGGCCATTGGTATGCAATGATAAGCCAAGGGGAACAGATATCCGGAAGTTTGAAACCCTTGGCACCCGCAGCTTTCCCATTGAACAGGGGATAGGGGAAGCCATTAATTTTCAGACTGCCATTGGAAGCAAAAGAAAAGAAGAACGCATTCGATACCTTAAAAATTATTGGGCCGAAAAAGTAAAAGACATTCCCAAAGTAAAAATTAATACCTCTTTAAAAGCCAATTATTCCTGTGCTATTTGTGGGGTTAGTATTGATGGGATGACACCCGGAGAATTAGATGCCGCATTGTTTAATAATTATAAAATTCACACTGTTGGTATTGTTTGGGAAAACATTAGTTGTGTGCGCATTACACCACATGTGTACACCCGCCTGCAAGACCTCGATAAACTGGTGAGGGCCATTGGTGAGATTGCTGCTAAAAAATAATTATTGTTAGTTAGCGGGGTGTGTTAAGGCACGAGTTTTTAGGTGTTAGTTACACGAATTTTAAATACTCATTACACGAATTTTTTAAGCACAAATAGCACGAATTTTAAATACTAATACACGAATTTTTAGGCACGAATTATACGAATTTTAAACGCTAATTAAAAACATGGAGCATATTAAAATAGCTACCGCTCAGTTTGAAAACAGCAGCGGCGATAAACAATTTAACCTGCAAACAATTGACAGGCTTTGCCAAACAGCAGTGCAGCAGGGAGCTGCAGCAGTTGCTTTTCACGAATGTTCTATTACAGGGTATTCGTTTGCAAGAAATCTTTCAAAACAACAGTTGCTTGCTGTTGCAGAATTTATCCCGGATGGGGAAAGTATAAAAAGCCTTATAGCAATAGCAGCAAAATACCATATTGTTGTGTTGGCCGGTTTGTTCGAAAAAGATGCAACGGGTAAAATTTATAAAGCTTACGTGGCTGTTAACGGCAGCGGCTTAATTG
The DNA here is from genome assembly GCA_025352625.1 of Ferruginibacter sp. Taxonomy (GTDB): domain Bacteria; phylum Bacteroidota; class Bacteroidia; order Chitinophagales; family Chitinophagaceae; genus Ferruginibacter. The sequence continues at coordinate 8,563 of JANXSR010000037.1, read as the reverse complement.
CAAAGCACCGTAAGCTGCATCCCTTTATTCATCCCGATATAACTCCCGGCGACGCCTACACCGTGTTTGACTTAAATGGTTGGACCTGTGGCATCCTTATTTGTTATGATAACAACATCATTGAAAATGTAAGAGCAACCAGTCTGTTGGGGGCCGACATTATTTTTATGCCGCATGTAACCATGTGCACACCATCGCCCCGCCCGGGTGCAGGTTTTGTTGATCCGGCACTTTGGAAAAATAAAGAAAATGATCCTACTTCATTGCGCTTGCAATTTGATGGGATGAAGGGCCGTGAATGGTTAATAAAATGGCTTCCTGCAAGAGCTTACGACAATGCCCTGTATGCTGTTTTTTCAAATGCCATTGGTATGGATGACGACCAGTTAAAAAACGGCTGCTCCATGATTGTAGATCCTTTTGGAGATATTATTGCAGAATGCCGCTCTATGGGCAATGAAGTTATTACAGCCACCTTTAATAAAACGACCCTGACCAACGCAGGCGGATACCGCTACAAACAGGCAAGAAGGCCAGCTTTGTATGCGGCAGTTTTAAGCCAGCCACATACACCGCAACAAAAAGTAGCCTGGTTAAACGGTACCGCAAATGAGCCAATAAATTGATATATTTACAAAAGCATTTTAACAACGATTGTCAACTAAATAATTTTATTTCTACACAATAAAAAATCAACAAAATATGCAGCTGTCCAGACGAAAATTTCTTGTAAATGGTTCCCTTTCATTGGCGGGAACAATGCTTTTCTCCAATAATATATTTGCTGCCGGTAATGCAGCACCTGTTAACCTTGGAATACAGTTGTATTCTGTTCGTGACGATATGAAAAAAGATCCCCTCGCAACATTAAAACAAATTGCGGAGATGGGATATAAAAACGTAGAGCATGCCAATTATGTTGACAGAAAATTTTATGGTTACTCAGCCACCGAGTTTAGAAAAATATTAGACGGGCTTGGTTTAAAAATGCCCAGTGGCCACACGCAGTTGTTATCTAAACACTGGGACAAAGCAGCCAGCAGTTTTACAGATGAGTGGAAACAAACAGTAGAAGATGCAGCCATTGCCGGACAGCGCTATGTAGTAAGCCCATGGCTTGATGAAGCCCTGCGTAAAGACTATGATGCCCTTGTTGGCTTTTTGGATGTGTTTAATAAATCGGGGGAGTTGTGTAAAAAATCAGGAATGAAATTTGGCTATCACAACCACGATTTTGAATTTAAATATTCCCTCAACGACAAAAAGATTTACGATATTATTCTTGAACATACCGACCCTGCGTTGGTAGCGCAGCAAATGGATATCGGTAACATGTATGGTGCAGGTGGCAGGGCACTTGAAATTCTTAAAAAGCATCCCGGCAGGTTTGAAAGTATGCATGTAAAAGATGAGATTAAAGCAAAAGATAAAGGAGAGATGGACAGCCCCTACGAAAGCAGTGTGCTGGGCAAAGGAATTTTGCCGGTGAAAGAAATTGTAGACCTCTTTAAAAAATCAGGAGGCACAACAGAATTTATTGTAGAGCAGGAATCTTACCAGGGCAAAACACCGCTTGAATCTGTAAAAGAAGATTACAACATCATGAAGGGCTGGGGTTATTAATTGCCCCGCTTTTTTTACCGAAAGCAACATCCATAAAATCGGCCACATAAAAAAAGCTGTCCCAATAGGGGCAGCTTTTTACATAATACAATAAAAGAAACTGGAACCAAAAAGATATCCTGCGGGCAAGCCATATAGAAAGGCGCCGCTACATTGATGGCTTTAATGTGGTGATTATGCTTGACAAAGGGAAGCAAAGACCTCCCCAATTGTAAGCCGGTTGTTTAACATGCGGGTGCAATAGCTTCTAAATGTTGCTCACAATATTAAACGGGTATAAAAATATTTTTTTTGTATTTTACATGTCGAAAACCAAAACCATTTATATGAAGAATAAATTTCTTTCGGCAATTGGCACAATCGTTCTTATTGCAACTTTCTTTCAATCGGGCGCACAGAATTATGATACAGTTAAAATAATAACACATAAGATAACAGAAAAAATTTTTACGCTGGAGGGTGACGGCGGAAATATTGGCGTACTTACCGGGAATGATGGAACAATAATTATTGACGACCAGTTTGCACCGCTTTCTGAAAAAATAAAAACTGCTTTAAAAGCACTAAACGATAAACCTGTAAGGTTTGTGATAAACACACATTTTCATGGTGACCATTCAGGTGGCAATGAAAATTTTGGGAAAGATGGAGCGGTAATTATAGCACAAGACAACAGCCGGTCAAGAATGACTACTGAACAATTTATTGCTGCATTCAATTCGCGAACACCTGCTGCACCTTACGATGCATTGCCAAAAGTAACTTTTACAGAGTCGGTAACACTTCACCTGAACGGAGAAACACTGCAGGTTATGCATGTAAGCAATGCACATACAGATGGCGATGCAATTATATTTTTCAAAGAATCAAACGTTATTCATACCGGTGATGTGTATGTAAGATATGGCCTGCCATTTATTGATCAGCCGCATGGTGGCAGTATTGATGGAATGATAAAAGGTACTGACCAGATTATTGCACTTGCAAATGACGTTACAAAAATTATTCCCGGGCATGGTGCCATTGCAACAAAGAAAGATTTGATTGAATACAGAGCGATGCTGCAAACTTTGCGTGAAAGGATTGCAGGCGCCATGAGTAAAGGCAAAACACTTACTGAGATTATTGCGTCAGCTCCCACGAAAGAATATCCAGCAGTATTTGACCGCTCTGTTTTTATAACGCTGGTATATGATTCTCTTAAAAAATAAAATTCATTCATTGTATTTGTCTTTGCATTTTAAGAAACTGTTTGAGTTAAATATTTTATGTGACAGGCCAACTTTTTTATGGCATCGTATCTTAAAGGCTCCCGTTTCGCCAATGCAAGCGTTTACAAGGTTGCAAAGGTGTTTGCGCCAATGGGGGAAACGAACATTGTCTGAGCTATGATTTTAAATGATTAAATGAATACTATGATTATAAAATACATTGTGTGTACTATGATTTTTAAATGATTGAATAAATACTGTGATTATATCGGAAGTTTTTTTATTTTATCCGGCCATTGCTGCAAAGACTTATTGGTTATTAAATTATCCTACCAACGTCTTGCGACGATCTTACTACAACTTATTTGTTTTTGAATAGTTATTGGGCATTAAGTCATGGTTTACAAAGCTGTTCACTTTGCCGGCAGCATTCTTCATAAAAGTGATGCGGGAAGGAAGTCCGGATCCATCAAATTCATTTTCTGCAACAGGGATTAACTCTATCGGTTTTGATTTATCTTCTCCAATACTTACCCACAATTTTTTATCTTTTAGTAAAACAACAACTGTATCCTTATTTGCATCTGCATAGGTGCCGGCATAAGAAGTATAAATTTTCGTATTCATATTTACCGGTATTATGGGTACAATTTTATTGTGGTCACCATATCCATGTATCATTCCGCAAACTTCACATAAAGTTGGTTTTGTTCCGTTAGCAATCCGATGCTTAACCGGAGGAAGAGATTTTAACGCCACAAGCATTGCTTTCAGGTCTGTGTCAGCTATATTTTTAAATGCAATCCATGGCATAGTATAATGCAGCGTGCCGGCTTTGCCTGTTCTTATTACCCTTATAAATGTTTCCTCATCCCATCCGCCAACACCTGTACTATCTGATGAAATATTTGCGCTTGCAATAACCGAATCTGTTCCATCATTGGCTATTAAATTTCCACCTCCAAAAAAGCCGGGATTGCGTTTGTACCACGCCGTATGGCATCCTTCACATTCGCCGATTGTTACAAGGTATTTTCCTTTAGCAAGCAAAGTAGAAGTATCAGGTTGTGGCATAGGTGCATCAGCGGTTGGCCTTGGTTCATTTTGAAGTCCTTTCTCCCATTCAGGATTTAATAGTCTTACGGGTAATTTATTTTTAACGGGCGGGATAGAACGCAGGTATACAATAATCGCAGCCATATCTTCATCACTCAAACTGCGAAATGTCCACCAGGGCATTGCAGCCAATGCACGTCCATCATGGCCAATGCCATCACGTAAAGCCCTTACAAATATGTCATCCGTCCAATTGCCTGCACCTGTTTCTTTATCGGGTGAAATATTGGGTGCATATAAGTGTATACTGTCTGTTCCGAAAAGAAGCCTTCCGCCGCCTAACATATCTGTAATGGGCGGATGCCCGGGTTGGTTTGTATCTGCCGCTGCATGACAATGAAAACACCTTAGTACACCATTTACAAGATATTGCCCACGTTGCAATCTGTACGGAGATGATGTAAAAGTTACATTGGTTAAAGGTCTTGCAAACTTTGAAATAAGCACGGGGCTTACAATATTATTTTTTGTTGACTGTTGACATTGAATAATTAAAATAATTACAGAAAGGATCATTGCTGTAACAATAATTTGTTTACGCATTGTTGCTGGTTTTATAATTATAGATAGCATTAGGAATTTGTATTGAAACAACTCACACTCCAGGCAACAATTTCAATGGGGAAAGATATTACAGGTATACTACTGGTCTCACATTTTTCGGGACTTACAAGGACATAACAAACAATTTCCCTGCACCTTCAACCGGTGATAAAGATATATAATCAAATGATCCTTTTATTATTTGTTTGCCTGCTTCAGTGGTTCCTTTAAATCCAAGGTTGAGCAACGCCGACCTGTAGCAAAATGAATTATCTTACAAATAAAAGTAAAAGCCATTTTCGTTGCAGGCAACACATCAAACAGGGTAGTAAATAATTTTATACTTATATAAACCATGATGATCAATTTATCTCAGGCTGAGAATCAAATTCACAGTGTAACGAATTTTCAGGACCTTGTTTCCACGCCTTTTCATGGAGCAATAAATGCAATTTGCTGGACTCGTACACTAACAGGTGATTTTGCTGAGATTGTCGACAAGGTAGTGCTAAACGAAAATATAACGGTACTTGATGAAGCTGACCTTCTTGCACTTCAGTTGAGTGAACAGGGGCAGCTTGCCCGTGAAATGCTGTTACATGATTTGATGGTGTTGAAAGCGCATGGCGCATCTCCCATCCTTAATGTAATCAAGTGCTATGAGAGAGATGATGCCTACCCGTTTTTTCCAACGGATGTTTATTCTTTTCATGTAGATCGATCTCCTGTACCTACCGATACCTTTTTATGCACCTACTATGGCGAGCCGAGTGAAATATTGCCCAATGCACAAGCCAAACAAAAAGTGCTTGTTCCCGAAATACGTGCTCAACTCAAAAAATTATATAGTGGCGCAGAGGAAGGTTTTGAATCATTTTTAAGTGAGCATTTCTTTGATTTACACTATCTGGCCACACCTGCCGCACATCCTGTGAACTTAGGCCTCGGAAACTTATGGAGGTTGGCGATTGATCATCCTGAAAGTCAGGTCCTTCCTTGTGTTCACCGTGCCCCAATGGAAAAAAACGGACAGCACCGGTTGTTGATGATCTGTTGAATACAAATCAATTAAGTACTATAGCGTTTTAACCTAAAACCCTTACAGAACACAGGCAATTTTTCTTTGCAGGCAGCAAATAAATTTGCAGGTTCATAGTACAATGTGTAACACCGGCGACAAGCTACGCTGCTCAAGGTCACACAGTCCGCACAAAGTGCCACAAAAAATTGCCTAACATGCCAAACCCAAACAAACCCACTGGAGCAGTAATGTATTAGCCAAACAAAATGATAGCAGGCGCTGGATGAATGGTACAGATTTTTTTACCAGCGATGGTAGTATTTTGACAGGCTCAATATAACATCCACTACTCAATAGGACAATGACCAGAAACTTTTGAAACAGCCTCTTTTTATTTTAACAAGTTGTACTGAAACTTGGCCAGCTGTTTGTCGTCTCATTGCAGTAATCATTGATCATAAAAAAGCATTACTCATGAAAAAGATTTTTATGTATTTAATTGTACCCGCTTGGGTTGCAATCTTATTAACAAGTTGTGTTAAAGAGCGCATATATGATAACAGGTCACACTGGCTTTCGCAGGAGAGGGGGGATGTGGTATATAGCAGTAACGCCTGTGGCTACTATGCGGTTGAAACCATGTATGGATATACCATTATTAGAAACCTTGATGGATTAAGGACCTATGAGGGAGATGTGTTGTATGGAAACTTTGGTAGTGGTGGTAACAGGGATTTCTATAATCATACTGCAGATGTGGTTACCAGGGGAAACGTGATGGAATATGATCTTACTTATAATGAAGCACTGGATGCACTTGATTATTATTGTCCTGTAAGTAGAGCAAATGGATTCAGGATGATGCAGTCTGCAACTTCCCAAAGTAAAATTAAAAGAACCACTGCTTTGGTGAAACCATAAAGCAATAATTGCACAGGCAATTGTTCTTTGCAGGCGGCTAATAAATTTGTAGGTTCATAGAACACTGTGTGAAACTAACGACAAGCTAAACTGATCAAGGTCACACAGGTGGCCCAAAGTCCCACAAAACAAATGCTGTCTCGTCGAGGGGCGCAGGCAGCAACTTAATTATTGCTTCATGGAACAATGTGTGACTCCGGCGACAGCTACGCTGCCCGAGGTTACACAGGTAGCACAAAATCTCACAAAACAAATTGCCCACATACCAAACCCAAACCTCCCTGTCGGGTGCACCTGCTCCCTATTTAGAAGCAGGTGGCGGTAACAATACTGCCTGTGGTGAAATGTTTTTTATAGGTGCTGTTGTCTTTAGATAAGCAAAAATGGCTTTCAGTTCATCATCACTCATTTTAACTGCAGGCATCATAGACATAGGGGGCATAAGTGGCCTTGTGTTGTCAAGTCCCATCCATTTGCGCTCATGGAGGGCTTTTAAAAACTGTTCTTCTTTCCAGCCCCCGATACCTGATGCGTCGGAAGTAAGGTTTACGGCATAAGTTGTACCCCATGGGCCAGTCCAGGAGGTAAATGTTTGGGTAACAATCAACCCTTTTTTGGCAGCTTCTTTTACGTCAAAATCAGGAGGAGGCATTTGTGCAGGGTGGCCTGAAAGCAGCAGGCTCATATCATCCTCTGGTCCGTGAGGCCCCATTTTTTTAGGAGTATGGCAATCGTTGCAACCAGCGTTTTTAACAAGGGATTCACCCCATTTTACCTGGTTTTCAAAGCCACCAACACTTTCTTTGGCAGCGGCAATACCGGGGGCGGCTGTTTTTTGATTGGTACAAGCTAAAAACATAAAAAAAGTGATCGTAGATAATACGATTAAAACAGTCCATTTTTTCATAAAAATGCTTTTAAGGTTAAAATAATAAACAGACAATATTTTTCACGAGGTGATAATAATCATTTCAAGGGGAACTGATAAATCGGATTGGGAGAATTGATGTAGAAAGATAATGTTTATTTTATAAACTGAATAAAAATTAAAAGCTATCCTTTTTATTGAATTTTCCCACAAGCGCAGGGTGTAGTATTAGTCAAACGAAATTATTATATCAGGTGCAGGAATGCGGTAAAGGTTTTGCGAGAATTTTTCCAGTGTCTGCAGGCTACTAAAATTATCTAAACTATGATTTTTGTGATTAAATGATTACCATGAAAAAGTATAATCCGGAAAACAAGCAATCATAACAACCAAATAAATCATGGTTCAAACAAAATAACGGAGTACGCAGCCGGTGAGGATCACAGGACCTCACACCCTAGGTTGCGCCAAACCGACCGGTCGTGATAATTGAAATTCCTTATCTTAATGACATTTACCCGCCGTGACAACGTATTGTAAAGGAAGACGTGGTCGGTGGGACAACGGCAAGAAAGAGTTTTTGATGATGGGAGATGTACCATCCACGGAAGTAAGACCAACACAGATTTAAAGAAGTAGAAACCCACCCTTTACAAAAATAGATGCCGCAGTTAGTATAAACTGCGGCAGTAGGCAACTCAAAAAATAAGGCTACTTCATCTGTGCCATCATCGCCTGGCTTTCCTCGTAATTAGGGCCATACAAACCAGGAACGGTATTGCCGGTAGCCCTTAAATGCGCCACCAGTTCTCCACGGTGATGGTACAGGTGATTGAACAAAAAACTTCTTACCACTACCACTTTAGGCATAGGTGGCATAATATCTTGTCCACCAATTTGCATGTGCCACACATTCATAAAAGCAGCTTCATCTGCATTCTCCAGCACCGTTCTTGCAGCAGCCACATTTTCTTCAAACTTGCCTACAATATTCGATGCCTTACTGATATTTCCCTTGTCATACTTGTAGGAGCCCATATCAAAAACATCCTGGTTAAAGGTACCATCAAACCAGTTGTACACTTCTGCAATGTGCGATGCTAACTGCCCAACCGACCATAAGTGCGGTTGTGGTCTATAATCCAGTGCAGCATCAGGAATGGCTTGCAATAATTTACGGGTATTTTCAGCTTCATGCTCAAATTCACCCAACAAAGCTTCTTTAATCATGATTATATATTTTAGATATTAAATGTACAG
>JANXSR010000009.1 GCA_025352625.1 Ferruginibacter sp. | reverse complement strand
AAAAAAGATGCGGTGACAACTGAGAAGCAATTGATTCAAAGTTCATAGTTGAAGGTTGAAAGTTCAAGGTTGAAGGTTGATGGTTGATGGTTGATGGTTTGAGTACTTCACATATTCTGTAAGTGCTTTCAATTTTTATTTTTTTTATATTTTATTATCGAAAATTATTTTAAAGAAACAAGCATACTAAGAAACGAAATCAATAACCTTCAACTTTGAACATTAAACCTTCAATTTTCTTCCGCCTTCAACTTTCAACCTTCAACCTTCAATTTTCTTCCGCCTTCAACTTTCAACCTTCAACCATCAATTTTCTTCCCCCTTTAACTTTTAACGTTCATTTTTTTTTATTTAAAGAAAACTATTTTAAAGAAATAAGCATATTAAGAAACGAAATCACAACCTTCAACTTTCAACCTTCAACTTTCAACCATCAATTTTCTTCCCCCTTCAACTTTGAACATTAAACTATGTGACTACCTGATTGTCGTGTTATCAAATACCCATAAGGTTTAAGGTACCTGATCAACTCCTGGCCACTGATATCTCTGGGCATTTTCATGCCGCTATCACTACCTCACTAACAATATGTAAGCGGATAATTCTTCTTTTACTGTCATCGAAGTGGCATTTTACAGCATCTTTCACCATAACTTTTAATGCCTCTATCGTATCGGCCTCTGTAAAAATTGACACGCCTAGGCCTTTAGCAATAAATCCCCCTTCGGGGCTTTCCTCTACCATAAAAATAATTTCTTCCATAAAGATCAATTTAGTAACAAATTTACCTGTAATATTTTATTATTCAAATTCAATGCAATAGTAGGTTCATTGTTCAATGTTGATGGTTGATGGTTGATGGTTTGGGTACTTCATCCACCCAGCAAGTACTTTGAACTTTCATTTTTTTATTGTATTAAAAAAACCCATTTTAATGAAATAAGTATATTAAGAAACGAAATCAATAACCTTCAACTTTCAACCTTCAACCTTCAATTTTCTTCCGCCTTCAACTTTGAACATTAAACTTTCAATTTTCTCCCGCCTTCAACTTTGAACTTTCATTTTTTTGTATTTAAAAAAACTATTTTAAAGAAATAAGCACACTAAGAAACGAAATCACAACCTTCAACTTTCAACAATCAACTATCAACTTTCTTCAACCTTCAATTTCATCATTGAAACGAATACGATAAGAAACGAAATCACAACCTTCAACTTTGAACCTTGAACCATCAACTTTCTTCCCCCTTCAACCTTCAATTTTCTTCCACCTTCAACCCTAACTATACCGAAACCCCTTTTGATCAGATTCTTTTAAATATTTTATAAAGGAGGTTATTTTTTTACTAAGGGTTATGCAATTATTTTTCAGGACATCCATTTTTTCAGGTAACAAATAATTTCGATCTTGTGCCCGGTATAATTGCGACCTTACTTCACCATTAGAGCCTTTTGCTATTAATAAGAAGTTGATAAATTCCTTATTGCCAGAGCGTTCAAAACCCTCCGCAATATTATCCATCACAGAACCGGAAGCTGCATTAACCTGGTTTTTTAATTCCCAATCTTTTGAAAATGGTTCAGTAATAAACAGGTGGTAAATATCAATAGCCTGTTGCCTTGCCAGCTGCCATATTTCAAGGTCTTCAAAGTTTGATACCGTCGCCATTATGTAGATTGCAATTTTAAATAAACAAATCCTTGAACTACCAACTTTCAATTGAAACGAACATGATAAGAAACGAAATCATAACCTTCAACTATCAACTTTCTTCAACCTTCAACTTACTTATTAAAACGAACACGATAAGAAACGAAATCACTAACCATCAACTATCAACCATCAACTATCAACTTTCTTCAACCTTCAACTATCAACTTTCTTCAACCTTCAACTATGAACCATCAACTTTCAACCTCCCGTTAAACAGTATCCATAAAAGTTCGTTCTACCTTACTAAATACCAACATCCCTAAAAACAGCAGAATGGCTATCATTCCACCGCTGTATAAAAGACCGGTGGTGTTAACAGTGCCTGTACCAAACAGGGCAAAGCGAAAGGCTTCTACAATTGGTGTTAAGGGGTTCCATTCAATCCAGGTGGCAAAACTTTTACCTTTTAAAAAAGATAAGGGATAGGCTACCGGTGTTGCATACATCAGCAGTTGTACGGCAAAACCTATCAGCACAGTAAAGTCGCGGTACTTGGTGGTGAGGGAAGAAATAATGATACCCAACCCTAAGCCAAGACCTGCCATCATCAATACCAGTAAGGGTAACAGCAGCCAGCTTACACCAAAATAAAAATGATTATTTTTAATGCCATACCAAACCATTACACCTAACAACAATAAAAACTGGATACCAAATTTTACGATGTTGCTCAGCACGGTACTTAATGGAATCACCAGCCGGGGAAAATATACTTTACCAAAAATACCGGCATTGGCTACAAAAGTGTTGGAGGTGGCGGTTAAACAAGCACTGAAATAATTCCAGATGGTGATGCCACTCATGTAAAACAAAACGGGTTGCAATCCATCGGTAGAGATATTGGCAATTTTTCCAAACACCAATAAAAAAACCAGCGTGGTAAAAACGGGTTGTATAAAATGCCACAACGGCCCAAGAATGGTTTGTTTGTATTGTGCTGAAAAATCCCTCTTCACAAATAACCACAGCAGGTCTCTGTATTTCCAAACTTCTTTTAACTGTAAGTCAAACAACGCTGCTTTGGGTTCCAGTATAAGATCCCAATGTTCAGTACCGGATGTATGTTCGGAGTGTGTTTGCATTATAAATTAAAAACTAAAAATTAAAAGTGAAAAATCGGATGCTAGGCTGTACTTATACTATTTGTAATTTTGGAAACGGTCTCATTTTCTAACCTATACGCTTCCCCACTTTCGGAACAAACCGCTTTTCCTTCTTTTGAAAAAGACAGTGTATGCCCGTATTCACTTACCCAGCCTATCTGACGGGCAGGGTTACCCACCATTAATGCGTAAGGCTTTACCGGTTTTGTTATTACAGTTCCCGCCCCTATCATGCAATATTCGCCGAGTGTGTTGCCGCATACAATGGTTGCGTTGGCACCAATGGTGGCTCCTTTTTTTACCCATGTTTTTTTAAAGGCGTGCTTGCGGTCAATGGCACTGCGTGGATTGATTACATTGGTGAAAACCATGGAAGGCCCTAAAAAAACATCATCTTCACAAACAACCCCGGTATAAACAGATACATTGTTTTGCACTTTTACATTGTTGCCGAGCACTACCCCACTGCCAATAAAAACATTTTGTGCAATGGTACAATTGTTTCCAACAACACAGCCTTTCATTATATGCGTAAAATGCCAGATGTTGGTGCCCTCACCGATGGTACAACCATCATCAATTATTGCAGTATCGTGCTTTGTGTAAGTAATAAGGTATAAATTATAAATGATGAGTTATGAATGAGTTGCCACATAAAATAGCACTCATGCAGTATCTATCTCTTCCATTATTTTACGCAGTTTTTCTTTATATACTTCAAAACTAAACTGCGCCATTACTTCCTTCTGTTGGGGAATGTACTTTTCTTTGTTGCAAATAACTTCCTTAATTCCATCTGTAATTTGTTGTTGATCCATAGGGTTTACCAGCAAACCAAAAACACCATTTTTTAATGCATCTACCGAGCCATCCATATTGCCGGCTATTACCGGTTTGCCATAAAACATGGCTTCAATAAACACAATCCCAAAGCCTTCTTTTCGGCTTGGCATACAATATATATCTGCCAGTGCAAAATGTTCAGCCAGCTCTTCATCAGGAATAAAGCCGGTTAAAATAACCTGGTTTTTTAATTGCAGGCGGTTAATAATAGTTTCAATCCTGTGTTTTTCGGCTGCATCGTATTTGCCTACAATCAGGTATTTAATGGTTGGATATGCCGACTTTAAATCATGCACAGCCTGCATTACCTGGTCGTACCCTTTATACCGCTCTTTTGAATTAATCCGGGTTAATGTCAACAATACGATATCATCAGTGGTTAGCTTGTATCTGTGTAGCAGTTGTACCGGTTTTTGGCTAGACAGTGGTAAGGGTAAAAACGGATCGAGGCAATTGTTGAAAACGGTAAATTTTTCTTCGGGAAGCTGGTTCAATTCCATCATCTTCCTTTTTGTAAATTCACTCACCGGCAATATTTTATCTATTTGTTTGAGCATTAATTTTTTCCATAACGGAAACTTATACCATACTTCAATGCCATGGGTAATTAAAACCAGTTTTGTTTTTGGAGCAATACACCTGATTAAAAAACCAATCACCAATAAATTAACATGGCTTAAAATAACTACCCTGCTTTTTCTTCCTTGTTTTAAAGCCTGCCATAAAAATGTTGACCGTTGTTTTCCAAAACCGGAAAATATAGCTGCTGGAAAATACAAATTATTTAGATCACCAGGGGTATCGTAGAGTGAAAGTATTTTTACATTTCTGTTAGTTGATGCGGTAGAAAATTCCTGCAGTGCCTTCCCCACAAGACAGCAAACTTTTTCAATACCGCCCTTTGCAGAGAATACCCTTAGTGTTAAAAATATAGTGTGAGAATCAGGCACCATTATTATTTTCGTAACTACTCACCCCTTCCGAATCATCATTTTATAGCATTTTTTGAAAATCGAATAGTTATCCACATCCGGCATTATAAACTTGCGTTGCAGGCCTCGTAGAGCAAAAAATGTTTTTTAAAATTTCGGCTATTTGATTGTA
>JANXSR010000461.1 GCA_025352625.1 Ferruginibacter sp. | reverse complement strand
TAAATTTCAGAAGATTGGTAATGGATTACGAACGAACAAAGGAATCTGCTATTAGCTTTGTATACATAGCAATGCTTAATCTAATGGGGAAAAAATTTAATTAACTCAAACAGCTTCTAAGTAAAACTTTAAAAATGAGTAAATCAGATGCGTGGATAAATTTAGCAGTAGTCTTTTTGATTGTAATACACTTGTCAGTTTGGATAATCGGATTCAAAACTCACAAACTTTGTAGTTTAATTACCTGGTTAAATTTAGTTGCTGCTTTATCTATTTTTTTTTATTGGATACAACATGAAATCAGCATTACACAACACATATTTGAAGTAAGAGAAATGTTGGTGTTATCATTAGAGGTTATACTAATAGGTTGTGCTTTATATTCATTGATTACACATCAATGGAACACCTGGCTAAAAATTGTACAATATATTTTTTTTGGAATTCATTTAATTATTCTAATCAGCTTTTTAATTTTTATGTTAACCTTTAAAATGAACAGGCTTATATAAAAGTTTGAACACAGTATATAGAGAATGCCTGATATGTTGAATCATTAATCTTTAAATTAAATACAATATCTATTAATTTTCAGCTAGCACAATTTAATTATTTGTCCTTCGTTCAAAGGTAGATGTAGTGTTGCTTATCCCGCATTTTCACTATAATAGTGATACCTATGAAAGTACTTTTACCTTTATCGTTTTTACTTCTTAGTATTCAACTTGCTACCAGTCAAATTACTACATCCATCATAAAAGCTAATTTTGGGGTAGAGGCTGATCTTAGTTCAAATTACTATAATCATTCATTCCTACCTGGAATAGATGATTGGTTCAATAACGGTGATGCCGGAACGGGACAATTTATAATAGATACCACTGGTGCAGCGGGTATTGTTGATGGGTACACCACTGATCCTGCAACAAGGGTAGCATCTTTCTCAAGACATATGAACCAGGTTTTCTATTCTATAATCAATAACAAGTTATTGTTAGATGCCGTTTTTACAAGAGATTATCATGGAGATGATTCAACCATTTTTGCATCCGGCAGCAATAAAAATGGAATGACTCCTGCTATGTGGAGTTGCCCGGTATCACAAAGTGCACCTGATAAAAATGAAATCCTGGATGCCTTTACACATGTTAGAAGAGATGGGCCAACTCCAACTGCTGGAGATTCGCTATGGATGTTTGGAGGATTGTCTATCGAAAACACTACCGGTAACAGGTATTTTGATTTTGAATTATTTCAGACAGATTTAGTTTACGATAAAAATACTCAAACCTTTTCAGGTTATGGACCGGATGCCGGCCATACTTCCTGGACATTTGATGCTGCAGGTAATATTGTAACTCCGGGGGATATTATTTTTACAGAAGAGTTTAGCAGTTCTTCTCTCACCCTCGTTGAAGCACGGATATGGGTAAATCAATCGACGCTTAGTATGACTCCAGCTGCATTTGACTGGGGAGGTGTATTTGATGGGGATGGTTCAGGAGCTACATATGGATATGCCAATATCTTACCTAAAACAGCGGGTGCATTTTATGCGGGTATTCAAAATGCGGGCGTTACCTGGGCTGGTCCATTTGCACTAGTAAGGGGTGACAACAGTGTAGTTAGTTCTTATATACCGGGTCAATTCATGGAATTTTCTGTAAACCTCACCAAACTTGGAATTGACCCTGCAACATATTCAACCAATGCATGTGCGATGCCTTTTAAAAGCGTATTGATAAAAACAAGGGCCTCTACCTCCTTTACATCAGAATTAAAAGATTTTGTAGCTCCTTTTAAAATGTTCGAATATCCAACTGTTAAAGCAGCAGCTACTCTAAAATATTTTTGTGGAAAGATGCCTTCTACTAACATTGAGGTAAGTAACCCTATTGAAACGTCTACTTACACATGGACTACTAATAATGGAAATATTGTAGGATCAACCACAGATAGTTTAATTACTATTGATGCGCCGGGTACTTATTATGTTACCCAACAAATGAATTCAATGTGCCCTAGCTTAGCGGTAGATTCTATCACTATTTTATTTGATCCTGTTTGTTCAGTTTTAAATATAAACTTCACAAAATTTAATGTTCAGAATGATGGTAAGGATGCGGTAATTAGCTGGCAGGTTGATAATAATGAACAGGCTGCAAAATATGTTATAGAATACAGTAAGGATAATCGATTATTTAGCGAACTGGAAACCACATGGCCAACTACAAAATCCACAATTGCAGATTATGCATTTCATGAGCCATTAAAAGGTATTGGACCTTCAGCTATTTATTTTAAGATTCGGTTAATCGAAAGAAATAGAAGTACTAAGTATAGCAATACCATTTTATTTAATCACGAAAATAGTGGGGCAAAAAATATCCCATTTATTTTTCCAAATCCTGCACATAACGAAGCCTGGTTGTCAATACCATCTTCACAAAATACAGCTGTAAGTATTTACTTATCCGACCTTACAGGAAGGCAAATTAAAACATTTAAAATTTCCGTGAGGAAAGGAAACAACAAGGTGTTGCTTTCTGAATTGATAGTTCAAACAACTGCGATTTATATTGTTAAAGTAAAGAGTATTGATGGAGAAACAACTCAAAAATTATTGCTAACAAAATAACCGGCCTATCCAGTTAACAATACGAACAGCTAAAATTAGTTTAAACAAATCTTTGTGAAAACATAACTGATATACAGTTAAAAAAAACGGATGATCTTTCGGAAAAACGGCCTTAATCAGTTTCAACAAAAATTATTAATGATACTATTTCCTTTACATACAAATGTGTTTTCATTTTTTTAACCAATATGTGCTTAGCAGTATTCATTGCGCAAAAAAATATAAAAAAATAGCAACCCTTTTTTAAATTAATGTGTTATTGTTTTTTGTGAAAATCATGGTTACTTTTGATTTATCAGTCTTTACTTAAACATGAGCAAACTAGTAAAATTTTAATTATATTTTACTAAGGCAACCTTTTAAATGTATTTTACGATTATTAAGCAACCTTAAAATTATACCAACGAAGCAGGAACTAGACCATATTATCCAAGGGTGTGTCAAGTCGAACCGGGAAAGTCAAAAAATGTTCTATCAACAATTTTATGGCTTTGCTACAGGTATTTGTATGAGGTATTGCAATACCAGAGATGATGCTATGGAAGTTGTGAATGACGGATTTTTGAAAATATATAAGGAACTACCTGTATTTAAGCCCAGGTATGATAATTATGAAGCTTCGTTGAAAGGTTGGATGAAAAGTATTCTTGTAAATACAGCCATTGATCATTTTAGAAAAAACAATAAAAATTATTTGGTGAATGATTTGGAAGATTCTCATTTTGAAATGGAGCACACTGAAGAAACTGTTGTAGATAAAATGACCTATAAAGAAATTCTGGAAATTGTACAACGCTTATCTCCCGTATATAAAACTATTTTTAACTTATTTGTGATAGACGGATTTAAGCATGAAGAAATAGCGAGCCGGTTAAATATTTCTGTTGGTACTTCAAAATCAAATCTTTCAAAAGCAAAAACAAATATTCAAAAAATGCTCAGGGAAGGGGCAGTTAAATTTTATGAGCAAAAAATCATTTGATCATATTGAGAATCGCATAAGGGAAGCCGCTGAAAACAGTGAGCCAGCCTTTGATGAATTTGCCTGGAGCAAAATGGAGGCCCTGTTGGATAAAGAAAAAGATAATAAACGCAGGTATATTTTGTGGTGGATATTGTTGCCTTTACTTTTTGTTAGTGCAGGAGGTACTTACCTGTTTTTTAAGAATAAGCCCTTAAAAGAAACAACTTCAATTAAAACGCAACAAAAATTTATAGAAGACCAATCAACACAAATTAAAAATGTTCCAGTGGAATCCCAGCCACTTACTGACGAACTCAAGGATTTTACTAAGAAACCGGCTTTAAATAAAATAATTACTTCGGAACTTGAATATGCTGCCAGTCAGTTAGCAAGCAACAATAAAAATAAAGAGAGTAGTGTTTTTGTTGGCACGGTAAACCACAAAGCTGGAAGAATACAGCAAAATAAAAAAGGAAAATTATCTTCAAATATTAATTCCGGACAAGTAGAATCTACTGATGAAGTAGCAATAAAAGAAGATACTGCAAGTACAATTTTGAATGCTACATCTTTAAATAACAATGAAAATACAACCCCTGTTGTTTTAAAAGATTCTACCCTAAAAATTGACAGTGCGAAAATAATTGCGAAAATAGGCCCCGAGAAACGCAAGACAGAAAAATTAGCAGTCAACAAACTATCCCGTTTTTATTTACTGGCAACTATTGGTGCAGATGCAGGCAGTGTAAAATTTTTATCTCTAAAAAATAGTAAGATTACAGCTAAATACGGCATTGGTGTTGGATATCAATTAAATAAAAGAATGAGCGTACAGACAGGTTTTTATGTAGGGTTAAAAAAATATATAGCTGGCCCTGGTGATTATAAAGCCAAACAAGGGTCCTATTGGAATATGGTGCAAATTATAAAAGTTGATGCTTCCTGCCTGGTGTATGATATTCCTATAACTTTCAGATATAATTTTTTACAAAAGCCATCAACTATTTTTTATGCCACTACAGGAGTTTCTTCTTTTATAATGAAAAAGGAGGATTATAATTATTATTATAACCGCTATAATACACCTCATAAAGCATCCTGGACCTATACAGGCAATAAGACTCTTTTTGCTGTCGCTAATTTTTCTATAGGTCTGGAGAAAAAACTTTCTACTAATTTTTCTATCCTTGCAGAACCTTCTGTTAGCTTACCTATTACTGGTGTTGGAGATGGTAGTGTAAAACTATATTCTACAGCTTTGCAAGTGGGGTTAAAATATTATCCTTATAGAAAACATAAATAAAAAGATGCAACAATTGTTTTAGAGAGTCGCATTGCGACTCTTTTTGTTTTAATTTATGTATAAATAATTTTTGGTAAGGCAACCTTTGAATCAATAAATACGATTGTTTATAAAACAAATTATATGAATAAACGTATCACAAATTGCCTTAACATTTTTACTTTTTCTTTTACAGTCATAGCTTTTGCAGCGTGTAGTAAAAGTGATTCCTCAACACCAATATTGCCGCCAGATGCTTGTGCCGGCAAAATCATTTCGATTACCACAACACCCGAAGCTGCCAAACATTGTAGTAGCGATGGCAGTATTGATATTGCTGTTACAGGAAGTACCAATTTTACCTATAAATTAAACAGCGGTGGCACCTACCAGGCGGCATCAAAATTTACAGATTTGGCAGAAGGTGCTTATACCGTTTTTGTAAAAGATGGCGCAGGTTGCGAAAAATCTGTTGCAGTTACTGTTGGTTCCGGCGGTACAATAGGACCATTATTTACAGCAGTGAAAGATCTGGTAACTACCAGATGTAAGAGTTGTCATAACAACGCATTGGCCAATGGGGGAATGAATTTTGAAATTGAATGTAATATCATCAAAAGTAAAGCACGCATTAAAGTAAGAGCTGTCGATGAAGGAACTATGCCACAAACCGGTGCTTTGCCACAATCAGAAAAAGATGTTATCAGTACCTGGATAACTGCCGGGGGAACATTTACCAACTAAATTATTTACCCGTTATTTCAGTAAATGAAATTGACTAAAAAAAATATTCCGGTTTTTGCTTCAATCATTCTATTGTTGATGACAGCTTTTTTTTTGAAAGAATATTTTCGAAAACCGGCAGATGTAATGGGTATGCAACCATCAGTAAAAACAACCGTGGCAGACATTGTTGATCTGTATGAGAATGATGAAGCAAAGGCCAATAAACTTTTTCTTGATAAAACAATCCAGGTAAAGGGAGCCGTTACAGAAATTGTCAATCAGCAGGATACACTTATTAATGTTTTCGTGGGCGATACCAACTCTTTACACAAGGTTAGTTGCCTATTGGATAAAAGACATTTTAATTCAATAAAAAAATACACAGCGGGGCAACAAATTACGCTCAAAGGAATTTGTACCGGGTTTTTAATGGATGTAGAATTAAACAGGTGTGTTATAGTTGATGATAACGAACAATAAATTTTTACATGTATGAAATTTTTATTTCTTCTGAATACCGCAATACTATTTTCTTTTAACACAATAGCTCAAACAAAATTTTACACTAAGGCGGGCACTATTTCTTTTTATTCCAAATCTGCAATGGAAAATATTGAAGCTATCAATAATAAAGTGGTAAGCATTTGGGATGTGGGCACAGGGCAAATTGAGTTTGCTGTGTTAATGAAAGGATTTGAATTTGAGAAAGCATTGATGCAGGAACATTTTAATGAAAATTATGTTGAAAGTGATAAATATCCTAAAGCCACTTTTAAAGGAATGATCGAAAATAGCAAGGCTATTTCACTTGCGACAGACAATGTAATAACAGTAAAAGTAAATGGTACGCTTACAATGCATGGTGTTACAAACCCAGTAAATACTATAGCAACGGTAGTTATAAAAAACGGTATTATTAGTACAACCTCAAAATTTACTATCATCCTGGCCGATTACAAAATTACAATACCATCTGTTGTTTCAGATAAAATCAATAAAACTATTGCTATTACAATAAACATTCCTGCTTTCCAGGTACTCAATTCAAAATAATTATAATAACAACAACCTTTCAAAATAAGTATATGATAAAAGTTATAGGAACTATTTTTTTTTTGCAGTTTTTTATTAACTGTTCAAGTGCAGGCACAGTCACTTTTGAAGGATCTGGAGGATACTGTTCCGGCAAATGAAAAAATAACAGGTGCATTTAAATCAACCAGGGTTATTAATGCGCACTCCATTGAAATGTTGCACAAAGGGAATTTAGATTTCAGGATTATGCATCGCTTTAGCCCGGTAAGCACAGGTATAAAAGAATTATACGGACTTGATCATGCATCTATGCGTATCAGTTTTGATTATGGGATTACTGATAATACCACCATTGGTTTTGGAAGAAGTACTTTTAGAAAAGAGCTAGATCTTTTTATAAAAACAAGAGTGTTACAACAATCTACCGGTGCAGGAGCAATTCCTTTTTCTTTGATTATTGCAGCGGGTGGGTTAGAAAGACCTAAACAACCTTTTAATACAGAAGATTCCTCATTGACTTTTATTGATAGGTCTTCTTATTATGTTCAACTGGTTATAGGACGTAAATTTAATTCCGCATTTTCTCTTCAGTTGAGTCCAATAATTGTTCATACTGTTACCCCTTTTAATGCTGGAGATGATAAAACCATTTTTGCAATGGGGGGTGGCACCCGCTTTAAAGTGAGTAAAAGGATGGCTGTTACATTAGATTACCATCACTACTTTGGTACACTTAATGAAAATAACACAGATCCCTTATCATTAGGTTTAGACATTGAAACTGGTGGCCATGTATTTCAGCTACAGTTTTCAAATGCTGTGGGCATGAACGAACGGGCATACATTACTGAAACCACCGGTAAATTTTTTAAAGGCGATATCCGTTTCGGATTTAATCTGTCGCGTATTTTTAAAACAGGCAAACACAAATAATATCGCCTGGTACTTGTGCCCTCCAGCTAGTATCAAAACAATATATTAAGGTTAAACTTTTGCTATCAGTATTAAATATTTGGATATTTTACAGTAGCATGTTATCTTCGCTTTCCTTTTTTAAGGAGATTAAAGAAACCCTATTTGTTCACAACCCAAAAAAATTTCTATTTTTTATGGCTGTAAAAATGAGACTGCAACGCCACGGATCTAAAAAAAGACCGTTCTACTTTATTGTAGTTGCAGACGGACGGAGCCCCCGCGACGGCAAATTTATTCAAAAACTTGGTACGTACAATCCATTGACTGTTCCTGCAACTGTGCAGATCGATCGTCAAAAGGCATTGGACTGGTTACACAAAGGTGCTCAGCCTACTGACACTGTACGTCGTATCCTTTCCTTTAAAGGCGTATTGTTTCTGAAGCATTTGTTAAGAGGTGTTGGCTTAGGTCTGTTTGATGAGGCTGTTGCAATGCAAAAGTTTACTGCCTGGAGTGCTGAGCATGATGCTCACATCGCAAAACGTCAGGGAGCCCATAAAAAGGCCCGTACTGATAGTCGTAACCAGCCAGTAGTACGTAAGGTTGCTGATGTACCGGTTGCAGCTGCTGAAGCTGCTCCTGCAGAAACGCCTTCCACTGAAGAAACCAAAGCAGCAGAATAATTCAGCTGTTCCGTTAATTCTTTTAAAGCAATTTCGATTATTCGGGATTGCTTTTTTTATGCCTTATCCAACCGCATAATTCATAACTTGCATGCATCATGAGTCAGTATTTTAAAATAGGGAAATTAGCTGCCAGTTTTGGTTTAAAGGGCGAGTTGGTATTGCAACACAGCCTCGGTAAAAAAACAGCTTTAAAGGGGCTGGAAACCATTTTCCTTGAAGAGAGGAAGGATAATTTTATGCCCTATTTTATTACAGGTACTGCTGTAAAAAATGATGCCGAAGTATACATTAAATTAGAAGGGATAGACAGCAAAGAAACGGCTCGTAAATTAACACCAAAAGAGGTATGGCTTACTGTGGAAGACTTTAATAATTTTGCCGCAGCATCTTCACCTATTGCGCTGCTTGGTTTTAACCTTATTACTGATGAAGACGAAGACCTGGGAGAAATTATAGAAGTGATAGAACAGCCTCACCAGATATTGTGCGCCATTTTATTAAATGGCAAAGAAGCCCTGGTACCCATTCACCAGGAATCACTCGATAAGATTGATCAGCAAAATAGAAAGGTGTTTGTTACATTACCAGATGGCCTGTTGGATATTTACAGGTGATTTTAAATTAAGAAATTATCTTTTAATTTGCCTGGCAAGATTATAATAAAACCGTTGCAGCAACCGCATGTTTTCAGTTATTATATCTGCCTGAGCCAACAACCCATTGCGGTATTGCAAAGGCTTTTTGTAATTGCTTATCAACCCTTGGGGCAAACTTACTTTTGCCAGGTAACCACTGTCTGATGGTGTTGTGTTGATGTAATCTATTTTACCCACAACAGCACCATATTGCTCAAACGGGTATGCCTGAAATTTTAACAGTACCTGTTGCCCCTTTTTTACTTTTCCAAAATTGTATTGAGGCACCAGCATTTCAATAAAATAAGCTATGCTGTCTGGCTGTACATAAAATAATGTTTGCCCTATTTTTATTTCCTGATTTTCCTGGAAGAAACCGGTAAAAGAAATAGTGCCGGCAACCGGGGCCTTTAACAAGTATTTAAACTCCCA
This sequence comes from Ferruginibacter sp., assembly GCA_025352625.1. Classification (GTDB taxonomy): domain Bacteria; phylum Bacteroidota; class Bacteroidia; order Chitinophagales; family Chitinophagaceae; genus Ferruginibacter. The sequence continues at coordinate 27,308 of JANXSR010000461.1, read as the reverse complement.
TGCCTGCACCTGGCTTTTGATTGTCTGTAAAGCTTGTATAAAAGTATTTTTCTGAACAAGGAGCTGGTTTTCGAGTTCTGCTATTTCTTTTCTTTTTTCGTTTTGCTGGCTTTCGTTTGTAACGATAGACGAATTAATTTGCGGCAACGATAATTGTTTGGCAATCAGTTTACTTTTTTCATTGCGGTAATCTAATGAAGAAATTACTTTGTCATTCGCTAAAGATTTATTGGCATCATAAGTTTCATTGCTCAGGGTAAGGTCCTGGTTAAGTAATATTTTTTGGCTTGCCAGTATGGCATTTAGTTTTTGGATATTCTGCATATCGGTTTGCAACATTTTTTTCTTTCGTAAAAAGAAACCGCTGCCTAAAAAATCCCTGAAGGTTATAAACGACTGTATAAATGTTTGATAAGGTGTTTGAAGTTCTCCCAAATTGCTACTGAATTGTTGATTGCTGTAATCAGGAAAAAAATGGGTGATTTCATCTGTTCTGTTTTGGCTAATCAGGTTATTGATGGAATCTATCTGTTTTCCTATTGTCAGTATTGATTGATGATTGCCGATACTCTCCATAAAACCTAAAACCTGCCCTGCCTCAACCCTTTCATTTTCTTTTATTACAATTTTAATCAACTTACCCTCTGTTCTGGTAATTACTTCTTTTGGTGCATTCACACTATTTAACTTAGCTCTTGCTACAACAATATCAGGATATTTTATAAACCAGCTTACCAGGCCAATGCCTGCCAACACAAAGAAAAAATATACAGTGCCCCACCTAACAATTAGCGGCGGCTTATTAGAAATAATTTCTTCAATTTCATTGACGTGGTTAGAGAAGGTATTCTTCATCACAAATACATCGTCTTTTAATCCGGCATCGGTTGGCGATATGGTTTTATCAGTTTCCAAGTTCCAGTTGATTTTTTACGAGTTCATAATATTTCCCTCTTTGTAAAGTAAGTTCGGTATGTGTTCCTTCTTCAGCAATTTCTCCGTTGTCGAGCACAATAATTTTATCGGCATTCTTTACGGTACTTAGCCTGTGTGCTACAATGATGACTGTTCTGTTTTTAAAGAACTCCTGTAGATTTTCCAGTATTACTTTTTCATTATTGGCATCCAGTGAATTGGTGGCTTCATCAAAAAAAATAAATTCCGGGTTTTTATACACAGCCCTTGCAATAGAAAGGCGCTGTTTTTGGCCGCCACTGATGCCGTTACCTTCTGCACCAAGCTTTGTGTAAAACCCTAATGGCAACGACTCAATAAAAGGAAGAATGTTTGCGGTTTTACAGGCATGCATCAATCGTTCGTTATCCACTTTATCATCTGTAACAGTAATGTTTTTCCTGATGTTGTCGTTAAATATAAAACTGTCCTGCATTACGGCACCGCTTATGCTGCGCCAGTATTTTGGGCCGATAGTTTTAAAGTTTGCTGTTCCTAAATTTATATCGCCTTTATAGGTATCGTAAAATCGCAACAGTAATTTTACAAGGGTAGTTTTGCCACTGCCACTCATACCCACAATGGCGGTTACCTTGCCCTGTGGTATTAGCAGGTTGATATTTTTTAGTACGGGTTCGTTCCCTGCGCCGGGATAAGTGAAGGAAAGATTTTTTATTTGAATACTATATTCTTGTGGCAAAGCATGGGTATATTCTTTGTGCAACGGTTCTTCATCATCCAATGCGTGAATATCATTTAAACGTTCCAGCGATATTTTTGCATCCTGTGCCTGTTGTGTAAAGCCAATCAATTGTTCAATGGGGCTGTTTAGTTGCCCTATGATATATTGGATGGCGAGCATCATACCCATAGTAAGTTGCCCGTCAATCACCAGTTTGGCAACAACAAAAGTTATCAAAATATTTTTACCCTGGTTAATAAAAAATGCGCCTATTTGCTGGTATTGATTAAGCGATAAACTTTTAAAATTTAGTTTAAACAACCCTGCCTGCAAACCTTCCCACGCCCAGCGGTAGGTGTTTTCTGCGTTGTTTAATTTTATTTCCTGCATGCCATACACCAATTGCATGGTGGCATTGTTTTCTTTTGAAGCGATTGCAAAACGTTGATAATCTAACTTGCGGCGATAGCGTAAAAAAAACTGTATCCAGCCTAAATATAAAATGCTGCCCGTTAAAAAAATTACAAATATGGTAACATTATAACTCAGTAATACAAAAGAGAAAATAATTAAGTTGATGATGGAGAAAAAAGTATTTAATGCCGTGCCGGTTAAAAAACTTTCAATGCGGTGATGGTCGCCGATACGTTGAATAATATCTCCCGGATGTTTGCTGTCAAAAAACTGCATGGGCAGTTTTAAGAGCTTGCTCCAAAAGCCCGAGAGCAACGAAATATTTATCCTCGTACTAATGTGCAGCAGTATGCGGCTGCGGATAAACTCCACCACTGTTTGCGAAAACAGCAGCATTAGTTGGGCAGCCAAAACAATCTGTATAAAGTTAATGTTTTGTGTATTGATACCGGTATCAACAATACTTTGTGTTAGGTAAGGAAAAATAAGTTGTATAACGCTGCCAAGCAAAAGGCCCAGCAATATCTGAAAAAAATAAGCTTTGTGATCTTTTAAATAACCGAATAAAAAATTCCAGCCAATCTTGCTTTGCGGCGTTTGCCCGGTGTCAGAAAAATCCATTTGTTTAAAAGATGGGGTGCTCTCTAGCAAGAGCGTAATTCCCTTGCCACCCTCATTTTCAGTAGTGGTAACCCAATGTTTAACAAACTCTCCCTTGCTCAATTTTATCAAGCCCCTGGCAGGGTCTGCAATAATGAATTTGCTTTTTGTAGAGCCTGGCGTAAGCACTACAAAATGATATTGATCCCAATGAATAATGGCGGGTAAGGGGGCATCGTTAATTAATTGATCAATAGTAAGTTTGGCACCCACCGATTTTAAACCAATACTTTCTGCCGCATCGGCCAAACCCAGCATAGAAACCCCTTCCTTACCATATTGCGATTTGTTACGCAAATAATCTAAAGAAATTGATCGTCCATAGTATTTTGACACCATTCTAAGGCAAGTAGGACCGCAATCCATTGCATCTAATTGGCGATATAGAGGAAATGCCTTCATAATTTAATAAATATTTCAAACTATTGTATTTAATTTAATACAATAAAATATCTTATGGTGTAACATTATCAATCCGATAGTACTTTTTAGCAAGCCAGCAAAAAAATGTTATTTATTGCAAGCAATAAATAATACAAATGTTTTAAAATAGGTTTATACATCATTAATTACTTTCAGAAGACTCCCGTAACTTTTTTCCGTGGAAAAATTCGTATTCGCATATTCAAAACCGGCTTGACTAATTTGAGTTCTAAAATCAAAATCATTTATAATCTTATCGAACGCTTCTATAAATTCTTTAGGTTTATCTGCTTTCAAAAAGGCTTTTGACAAACCGTCCTCCATCCCTGAAGCACCGTGTGTTGTAGTAATTAGCGGAATGCATAAACCGAGTGCTTCAACATTTTTTATTTTTAAACCTGCTCCACACCGTATAGGGTTGATTATTATATCCAACCCTTCATAAACGCTTTTTAAATTTTCCACAAATCCATGAAATATTATATTTTTTATTGGCTCTTTGAAGCTGGCTGCTATATTTCCGTACACATGTAAGGTTAAGTTATACTTTTTAAGTATCTCTGGCCAGACCTTGTCTATAAACCATGTTAATGCGTCAATATTTGGCTGGTATGGGCTTGCAACATATCCAATTTGTGTGCATGTTTTACGAACAGGAGTCATTTCAAGAAAAGGAGGATGTGGTACTAATAATAACCTGCTGCTATCCATTTCCTTAGCAACAATTTCAAAATCTTTTTTTTGTATCAATAGTATATAATCGTAACATTCAAAAATTTCCAATTCATCCTTCTTACTTAGATCGATGCCGTCATATGCAATCTTATGTTTTTTAAAACTCCTGATCCTTTCAAAAACCAAATCATGGGTGTCAAGCATAGTTATCGTAGAGGAAGGCAAATATTCTAGAATATGGGATAGCTCGATATATTCAACAATGGCAACATCGAAATATTTTCCCTGAATAAAGCATTTAAATTCATTTTTATATTCTAAGAATGTGATAGATGCCATAGTAGTAGCAAACTCAAATTTTACATTTGGAAACTGACTTGAAAGAATAAAGGCATCCTGGTTATTGGACGGCCCGGCAAAAAAAACAGTTATCTGCACTTTATCCATAAGAAAATTAACTAAAGAACTTATCCGGGCTCTGTGCCCAGATCCTTTTCGCCAAAAATCAACAAATGTCAAAAGTAATAGCGATTTCAAATTTTAAGTGTAGTTTTTTGTTGTTATTAAAAGAAGAAGAATATCGTCTAATCTGTTTTATGCTATTTTTGATTAAGGTGTTTTATACATCATTAGATTCAGATTTTTTAGTAAAAGGTCAGGGTCTATAAAATAGTTTCCTTCAAAATAATCTTCCCTGCCAACTGTCTTGCAGCTTTGATGATAATAATTAATTCCAAGTGCCTCGGCCATATACCAAAATAAAAAACTGGGATGATCTAATTCATTGGTCCTGTTTTTATGTAATTCCAAAAGGGAAGTATTGTTATCCATAAAAAGCATATTTGTTGTTCCTGAACCATGCTCACACACTAAAAATTTAACACGGCAAAAGATTGCTACCTGCTCTAAAAAACAATATTTTTCCGGATGAAATATTGTAAACCCAAATTTTTCAAGAATTTCTTCAATTACATCTTCGTTTACCACTTTTCTTCTGCTGGCTAATTTTCTGCTCACATACAATTTTCCAATTAGTGGCACGTCAAACTTTTTTTTATGTAGCACATAATCCGTGTAGAAACTTCTTAACTGCCGAACGTGTTTTGCATTATATGAATCACAAACAGGTTTTATTTGAGGTAAACAAACATTTTTAATTAACAGGCTTTTACCACGAGGCACGTAGAAAATATTTTGGATGTTAAAAGGTTCCAGGGAGCCGGTAATAAAATCTGCCTCTTTGTAAAATTCCGGAAGTATCAATATAAGTTCCGGTAGTTTATTTCGAACCATCCAAATCCTGAATATGGATTCGCAGATCCAATGGTAGTAATTGAACCAGGGATGGTGTATTACCAAATAGTTTGTATCGTTATCTAAAATGATTAAATTTTCCGGATGGTCTACGGCATCAAAGTAGTAATTGGTTGCTTCGCTTAGATAGTCCTGGTATTGAATTGGATTATTATGGTGACATTCTTTTATCAACCCATTCTTATTAATACAAAACCCGGTAAAGGTTACAAATGTATTTTTAAAATTCCTTATTTTTTGAACCGGAATTGTATAGGTTTGATAAGGCAAATACAAATCTGACTCATCTCGTGAAAAATTAAGCGGCAGCGGTACAAAAACTGTATCAAGCATAATGTGGTTTTGTGGTTATTTTTTAATAAATTCTTGTTGGGCTGATAGAAAACGTTTCAGGTATTTTTTTAGGGATTGTTTTTGGCTGATAAACATTTTTCAATTTTATCAAATGATATAGCAAAGCTTCAAATTGATTTCGATAGGTCAACGTTCCATTATGCCACTTTAATTTTCCAGGCCTTCCTTCTAATATGTGTAAATCAAAATAGGGCTTTATTTCATTTGCTTCTTCCAACCGCTTTATAACGTGCATCATACTTTCAATCTCTGTAGGGATTTCGGAATACTTATATCCTTCTGTAAATAAATCATGGCCAAAATTTGTTTCGTCAAAACAAAAATGTTGATTACTCTGAAAAACCTTCCGGTAATCTTTGCTTTGCATGAAAAGAGTATTCATCTTTTCGCAATTTTTAAAAAGCAAAAAACACCCGGGTATCCAGTCAGGCCTTGGGCTAATGAGGTCGAATTCCTGCAGCATTTCATCGGTAATAAAATTTCGTATATTTCCATAAATCACATCAATATCCCCATGCCCCCAAAAATCATATTGCGCAACTATATCTGAAAAAATAAATCCATAGGCAGGTTTAAAATCGCAGAGTTTGTATGAGGAATTTATATTTACCGCAAAGCCTAGCGTTTCAGATGCTGTAGCCTTAATCTCATCGATTTTCTTGTGTACTACAATCACATTTTTTGGCTTGTTTGGTATAGGCTCTTTATTATCGGAAATTATAAAAAAATCTATTGTAGGATTGTATGAGCATGAGTGTATGAAGTATTGGAAATACCATGGGTAAGGTCCATACCAACAAGTGAGGATTGCCATTTTTTTTTGTTTACTCATGTTTAAATCTATTGGTTTTCATAATTGTAATTGAGGTAATGTATAAACTAATAATAATTGTTTGAATTACTATGGACTAAAGAAAGATTAAAATTGATTTTAAGACACAATTAAAACACTTCACTAAATTTTCTAAAAAGATGGAGACTTACGTCCTCACCAAATATTCTAATTCAAGTACAGCTTAAATTTTTATGATAAATAAAACTTGCCTATTTGGAATCTAACCCCAACAATAATTTCCCTAATGCTGGATCACTTGGTCTTGGGGCGTCTTTATTAATTATATTTCCAAAGCTGTCAATCAAAATATATCTGGGTATAGAGAATCCTTGATTTGGTAAAAATATTTTGTCTTTAATATCCTCGGCTAATTTTTTGGATGCTAAAATATGATACCCTTTTAGATTGTATTTATTTATTGCATATTTCCAGTTTTCCGTCAAAAAAGGATCATCAACAGAAATATAGATTCTTTTTATTCCTTTTACTTTAAGTACCGAATCTATTTTTGTATTGAAAGCAAATTCCTGCCTGCACGGCGAACACCATGTAGCCCACAAATCAATTAAAATGTAGTCTCCTTTAAACAGATTTAATAAGCCGTCAAGTTTACTAATTTGCCTAGTTGTATCAATAAAATGAGTTTCAAGGGTGTCCTGAATGGCAATTGTATCATCACTATTTGAAGCTAGTAAATTAATATATTTAACCCATTTACTATCGGGAAATAGTGTTTCAAATGATTCAATTTCTGTCGTCATTTTCCAGTCACTAAATATTCTTAAAAGGCTACAAAGTTCCATACCCCAAAGATTTTCCTGTAGTTGCTTATCTGGAATTTCTAAAAAGTGTCGGAATGCCCCACTTATAAACAGTTTTTTGTTATTTTCTAAAATTATTGTATCACCGGCTCCTTGAGTCAATGCTTTATGTTGTTTCTGTAATGTTTTAATTAAATAATATTCGCTAATGTAAAAGTTAGTTGAAAGTCCTTTAGTAAGTATAATATCAAGGGGATTACAGCGTTCAAAAATGACTCCTATTAAATGATTTATTTCATCCAGAGATAGTTGATTAATAATATGTTTATTTCTCAGAGGATTTCTTAAAACTTCTAAATATATTAGCGCCTGTATATTCTTAGAAATGATTTTATAAAACGATTGGTCTATATTTTTTTTCTTATATAATTCATTAAATCTTACAAGTTCTGAATCTATTATATAATCAATTTTTTGAATTAAAATATTTTTGTTGAGGTTTAAATTGGAAAAAATATTTTCTATACCTGAGTATTTTGTATATGGGTCAAAATTATACTCATTAAAATAAAGATTACCCTTACTATTTTTGCCTGTTATTGATAACCAATTTTGGTGATTGTCTTTTTTAATACTATCTAAATGTATTTGTATATGTAGTTCTGATTTGTTATCAACAATAAGCCAAATCGGATTATTATCAATAAATAATGTAATAAATGTGGGTGTTTCCAAATCCAATTTAAAACTGAATCTACCAGCAGAATCTAAGTAGATATCAGATTTGTCTTGTGGAACAAAAGAATTAGAAAAGCCATTAAAAGGGTAAAATACACTTAATCTTTTTTCTAAATTTCCTGTTACACATCCGGAAATTTTACATTGCGAACTTGCTATAAAAGGCAATAACAAAAACTCTAAAAAAATAAAAAAATAATACAATATATTAAAATGTTAGGCTTGAAAAAAATTTTATTCTTAATACACTAAGGTACTTTTCAAATATTGAAAAGTACCTTAGTGTTATTTACCAATGAAACTATGTCATCATACAGCTAGAGCCTGCAGCAGGTGAGCCCGATCCGCTTCTACAATAAAGTGCTATATCATGTGAAACTGTTGCACAGGTTGGAGTGCCGAAATAATACCACGTTCCAACCGACCCATTACAGTAAAACGTGTTACTACCCGCCGTAATATTTTTCATTTCGGCCCTGCTTAATTTGCCTTTTAAATTAGCAAGGCTCATTTTTTTTGTTTGCATTTGTTAAATTTTTAGATTAAGTAAAATTGTTTACGCCTTGGCTTTTAGCATCAAAGGCTTTGGCCGCCCAACAACTAATGTGGCCACATCAGTTTAGCTCCGTCAGTCTTTTCTTTCAGGGAGCTATTCTAAAAGAAAAATCTAATATATTACTCGCCGGATATGCAACAAAACATAGGGTTACTAACACTTACGCTAATAAATGTGCATATACAACCGCCGAACAAGAACCAGTATCACCGCTCGAAGGGCATTGTATCCCCCCAACAATGTGCATCAAAATCATATTTACAAGAATGCAAAAAAATATCAAAAGTATAATGACAGTCTTGCGAAATAGCAAATGAGAAGTATTGCTTTTTTTCTATTATATTTCAAATGACATTATTTATATACCATTCACTTCACCTACTTAATATTTCCATTATTTTATGCAAGCCCCTATCCCCCTCACTACTATATTTAAGCTCGCCATCTTGGTCAACCAAATATACTTGTGGTATACCTCCTTTTTGAAGGTAAACATTTTCTATACTTACATCATGGTAAATATTTATCCAGTCCATTTTATACTTTTTTATTGCAGCCAGAAAAGGCTTTTTTTCTCGATCAATTGACACTGAGACAAGTACCAATTTTGTTTTACCATATTTATCATTTATTTTTCTTAATGTACCAAGTTCTGCAAGACAGGGTTTACACCATGATGCCCAAAAGCTTATTAATACATATTTTCCTTTATAATTATTCAAGTCAATTATTTTATTGTGAATATCGACAGACTTAAAATAGAGAGCATAATTCTTTCCTGCTATAGTAGTTTTAGCTCTTAAAATGAACTCAATTTGCTTTCCGTCAAAACTATTTCTAAGGTCAGCAATAAAAATTCGATTAAAAGCCTTTAATAAACTATCCGGCGAAATAAAATCCTCATTAGGCAGTATATCATTTTTAAAAAGCCAAAGCGAATAATATTGTTTTCCATTTTGGCGGATGAATTCAAACTCTTTGCTTAATAATTTATGATATTTCTTCTTCCTCATTTCGATAAATGAACTATCCGTGTAAATTTTGTCTCCGAACTGACTTTCCAAAGCAGAATATTCTATGGATTCATTAGCGGTAAATAATTTAAACCTTTTTGCTTCTTCGGTTTTATCAATTTCGTAAGCATTTATTAATTTGCAATCCAAGAAAGGGTTTTTAAGTGTGTCTTGATTTTCACTTATAGAAATTGTTGAGGGTGCCTCCCAAACAAAAAATGAATTGCTGAAAGAAGATTGAGAATCATTTGTATAATAAGTACAACTTATTGTTGCATATTTTGAAAATAAACTATCAGAAATAATAACTTCATTACCATTAAAAGGCCCCTTTATTTTTTTCCACTCTTTACCTCCCGTGTAAAAAAATTTTAACTTATTTGAATTTATATTTATGGGTAATTTAAAATGCACTTGAAATATATTTTGTCCCAAAACATTTGCAGAAATAGTTAATAAAGACACAGTTAGCAATGGAAAGATATTTTGAAGAATTTTTGATCTCAAATTCATAAACTTATTATAATTTAAATTTTTAACAATACATAAAGCATATTTTCAATTTGCACCTATTTTAGAAAAGTCGATAGCGATATTTCGTCATCCAAATATATTTGTTACCGGTATATAAAAATCCAGGATGCCGAAAATGAAATATAACAGCATCCCGGAAATTAATGTAAATTGTTACTTGATTATCCACAAAAACCGCTAGCATTTATTGGACATTTACAAGCGCCATTCGTATCTGTTGTGCAGATAGCACTTTTTATCGTGCCATTAACAAATCCAAAACAATCTGTTGTACTGCAAGATGCACTACCGGCCATAATGTTTTTCATTTCTGTTCTACTCAACTTTCCCTGTATGTTGGCAAGGCTCATTTTTTTTGTTCGCATTTGTTTTGTTTTTAAGTTAATAAAATTGTTTGCCTTAGTTTTTAGTATTAAAGGCTTTAACTGCCCAACAACTAACGTGGCCACATCAGTTTAGCTCCATCAGGCTTTTCTTTTAGGGAGCTATTCCAAAAGAAAATATTGTAAATCCTCAATGCTGTATGCGTCGGGGAGTTGATATCCGTTTATAAAAATAGTTGGTGTAAAAGTTATTTTTATGTTATTACACCATTTTTCCATTGCTTCAATTTTATTGCGTTGTTGCAATAGTTCACCATTCATAGGGTATTTTGCTGCAAACAAGTCATAGTCTTTTTTATCAGGTAAATACCAGTCATCTAATGATTGTTTTAATTTTTGCCGGTCGTAAGTATTTTCTGCAATCGCCATTAAATGCCGGGTTGGTTTTATAGATGGGTGTGTTTCTTCGTTAGGTGTCGTAAAAATCAGTTTCATTTTTACATTGTCATTATTTTCGAGTAATGCTTCAATTTTTTCATGCGCTTTTGCACAAGGGCCGCAATACGGGTTACAAACTTTTATTATTGTGTTGGTTGCGGCCGGATTGCCTATGTCAATGCCTAAACCATCGGCAGAAAGTACTAATGCTTTTTGCTTCTTCAAAAGCGTATCAAATATTTCTCCATTAAATTTTATACGCAAGAATTCCCGTTTTGTATTTTTAGCTTCCTGCAAACGAAGAATGTAGGGCTTTACTGCGTACCATAATAATGCAGGTAAAGCAAAAAGCAATAGTGAAGAGGGAATGAGCAATGAGGAAACCTGTGGTAAAGGATACAAAAAATTATTTGCAATTACGTTAATACCACCCAGCAATAATAAAGCCTGCGCGGCAAGGCATAGTACACACCATTGCTTTGCTACACGCCATTGATAATATACAGAAAATACAGTGTAAGGCAATGCCAGTATGCTTATCCATGCTATTATTCCAAGCGGGTTCGTAATTGTACCGCCCGCAAATAACAATATTAGTAATGAACCGGCAAAAAAGAAAAAACCTACTTCGCTCCAGCTTAACCAGCTAAATATTTTTGCCTGCTTGCCAGAAAGTATTGCGTTGCAATTTCCCTTTGCAATACCTGTACACACTTTTTGTAACAAGGGGTTGTTTTTATCAATCTCGTACCAAAGCAACAAAGATGTTACAACAACACCCGATAGTAGAATAAAATATTGCAGGTAAATTCCTGTTGTATGTAAAGCAGGAGAAGCAACTGCATTGCCAATGATATTGTTGAGTAAAAGGAATGAAAGCAATAGTATCCCAAAAAATGCTGCAACCGGAATGAGGGAATTTAAAAATGCCTTACGCTTGTTTAGTTCAAAGTTGGGTTCACCGGAATGTGCGTTTGGTTCGGCTATGAGGTAAACGCCATCCCATTGTTTTAAAAAATTGTCCTTAGTTTCTGTAATGGGTTTATTATTATTCTTTTGGTAAAACTGTATGGTGGTATCAGTAACCTCCGTAACGATAGCTAATGGATTTTCCCTATTGTGGGTGTAAGCAATAAATGGTGTGGGTAGCTCCTCTATTTTGCCAGGCTCTATTTTTCCTGCACCATTAGGGATATTCCATTTGTTTAAAGAATCACTTATACATAGCAGGGTCGGCCAGTCGGGATGGTTTTGTAAGGTATCATTTACGGTTGCATTATTTACCTTAACCTTTAATAACCCTACAAAAGAAATAGTGGCTTTAATGTTGGGTTCGTATTGGTTGAACATAATTTTCAAGCTGGCGTTTTATAATGCAGGAGTTAAAAAATATTAGGCACTAAAGATGCACCTGTTTTATTTAGTAAACAACGTGGTAACTACGGTATGGGTTACCGTAGTTATACGGTTATGATTAATGATTTGTTAACCATACCTTTACGCAACCTTAAAATAACCTTGCCATGCACCCTACTGAACCTATTTCAATTATTATTGCAGATGACCATGATATTTATAGACAAGGATTTAAAATGATCAATGAAAATCAAAAAATCGCAAATATTGAATTTGTTGACGAAGCTTGCAATGGGGTAGAACTGGTTGAAAAAACAAAAAACAAAAAACCTAATATAGTAATTACGGATATAAAAATGCCTTTGATGGATGGTTTGGAAGCCTGTAGGATTATAAGAAAAGAATGCCCGCATACAAAAGTTATTGCGCTTTCGATGTACGATGAGCCAAATTTTATAAAAGGAATGTTTGATGCAGGGGCAAGTGGCTACCTTACAAAAAATAGCGATCAGCAGGAAGTTTTACATGCCATTAAAACTGTAAATGAAGGGTTTACTTATTTTAGCAAAAAAACAATAGGAGAAATAGCAAAAGTACCGGATGGTATTCAATATGGTATTCAATCAGGCGTAAAAATATCCAATACACAATTTTCTTTACAGGAATTAAAGGTGATAAAGTTACTTTGTAAACAAATGAGTACAAAGGAAATTGCCCATCATTTGCAATTGAGTGCCCGTACCATAGAAGATTACCGCAATAAAATAATGGAGCGGATTGGGGCTAAAAATTCAGTTGGAATAGCTTTGTATGCCTTTATAAATGGAATTGTGATACTGGGCGAACTGTAAATTGTTTTAATACTTCTTGTATAAGCATTTTTCATGCAGGGGTTAAATATTGCGGCAGGCGGGTTTTAATTACAATATTATTTTCTTGTTCTCTCCCTTTTCTTTTTAGATACATCTTCCCGTTTTGTAAATTTACAAAGTGAACAAAACTCCCCAACGCATTATTGTACATTTTGACCTTGACTCTTTTTTTGTTTCGGTTGAAATATTAAACAACCCTTCTTTAAAAGGGAAACCTGTTTTTGTTGGTGGAAGTGAAAGGGGGGTAGTGGCTGCCTGTAGCTATGAGGCCCGTAAATTTGGAATTCATTCCGGCATGCCTTCAAAGAAAGCTTTGCAGTTGTGCCCGCATGCTATTGTATTAAAAGGCACACGTGGAGAATATAGTAAATTTAGCAGGTGGGTAACTGATATCATCGCAGCCAAAGCCCCTTTGTTTGAAAAAGCTTCTATTGATGAATTTTATTTAGACCTGACAGGGATGGATAAATTTTTTAATCCCCTACAATGGACCATTGATCTTCGCAAACAAATAATGGACGAAACACAACTGCCCATTTCTTTTGGCATGGGCAGTAATAAAATGATTGCTAAAATGGCAACCAACGAAGCTAAACCCAATGGCTATTTGCAGGTGCCTTTTGGAAAGGAAAAAGAATTTTTAGCCCCCCTGCCGGTAAATAAAATACCCGGGGTAGGGGATCATACTTACGAAGTATTAAAGGCTATGGGAATCTGCACCATCAACGACATTAGCCTTAAAACCAAGATAGAACTTGAAGAACGGCTGGGTAAATGGGGCATTGATCTTTGGCAAAAAAGTTATGGTTTGCATTACGGTGAAGTAACACAGTACCACGAAGCTAAATCCGTTTCCAGCGAAAATACGTTTGATGAAAACAAAACGGATCATGATTTTTTAATGGGTGAACTGGTAAGGCTGTCAGAAAAAATTGCTTTTGAATTAAGAGAAGATGGTAAAGTTGCTGGTTGCATTGCAGTTAAAATCCGGTATCCGGATTTTGAAACAACTTCACGTCAAACTACTGTTCCTTTTACATGTGCTGATGATGAAATAATACCGGTAGTTAAAGAATTATTTCACAAACTTTATAAACGGGGACAGCCTGTTCGTTTACTGGGCGTACGTTTAAGCGAATTAACCAATGAAGCCGTACAGGCCAATTTGTTTGATGATGTAGAAAAAAAAGGCGATTTGTATAAAGCCATTGACGATGTAAAAAAACGATTTGGAAAGTTGAAACTAAAAAGGGCTTCGTCTAATTAAAATGTTTTTATTGCACGGATTTCTGGCACGAATTACACGAATTTTAAAACACGAATTGAGAACACTTATTGAAGCAGATTTCTAAATGGGCAATTACTCTTCAATGGTAGATAAACCCTAAGGAGCAGTGTGGTATTCCTGTACCCCCCTTTAGGGGATGGGAGTATCAGCTCTGTCAATCAACTCTGCCAGTGTTTTCTTTTCTAAAATTTTTAAGGTGGCATCCCTTGTAATTTTCATTGCTTTGTTAAGCCCACAAACAACTTCATCGCAGTCTTTACATTTTTCGTAAAAATTAATACTAACACATGGTAATAATGCAATTGGGCCTCCTACCAGCCTAATGGCCTGGGCCAACGTTGTTTTTTTGGGAGACTCAATAAGAAAATAGCCGCCACCTTTACCCTTTTTACTATCCAATACCCCAGCCTGTTTTAATTCAAGTAAGATGGTCTCGAGAAATTTGATTGGTATTTTTTTAATCTTTGAAATATCTGAGATTAATACAGGGCCTTCTCCATATTTACCTGCCAGGTAGCCCAATGCCTTCAATGCATATTGTGTCTTTTTCGATAACATGTTCGAAAGTTAGCTAAAAAATAAAAATAAAAATAAAAAAAGTCAAAATTAAGTCTACTCAATTAATAGACTATTGTATATTTGTCTTCTAAATTATTTATTATGAGTCTACGTTTAGGGGATACTGCTCCCAATTTTACAGCAAAAACATCACTGGGTGAAATTAATTTTTATGAATACCTGGGTGATTCGTGGGGTATTTTATTTTCGCATCCTGCAGATTATACGCCGGTTTGCACTACTGAATTGGGCCGCACTGCAGGTTTAAAAGATGAGTTTGCAAAACGCAATGTAAAAGTATTGGCTTTAAGTGTTGATCCGGTAGATAAGCATCTTGGTTGGATTGGTGACATCAACGAAACCCAAAATGTAACGGTTGATTTTCCTATCATTGCAGATGATGATAGAAAGGTTTCTGAATTGTATGATTTTATTCATCCCAATGCTTCTGCTACCGCAACGGTACGTTCATTGGTAATTATTGCTCCTGATAAAACGGTTAAACTGATTATTACTTACCCTGCCAGTACCGGAAGAAATTTTGTAGAAGTTTTAAGGGTGGTAGATTCTTTACAATTAACTGCTAACTACAGCGTAGCAACACCTGCAAACTGGAAACATGGTGAAGATGTAATTGTAGTTCCTGCAGTTAGTACAGAAGATGCCATAAAGAAATTTCCAAAAGGAGTAAATGTTATTAAGCCTTACCTGCGCTATACTCCACAACCTAATTTGGATTAATTTATATGTTGTTATTTATATTATAAGAGCCACTTTTTAAGTGGCTCTTATTGTTTACTTATTCTTTTTTAACTGCTGTATTAAAGCCCTCATATCTTTTGGCAGTTCTGCAACAAGATCATACTCTTTGCCCTGCTCGTCTTTAAATTTTAGCTGGTAACTATGCAGTGCCACCCTGTTCAACATAGGTCTTTCTTCTTCATCGTGTTTGCTCAATTTAAATTTCTTTTTGATGGCAGAAAGCATCACAGGCTTTCCATCACCATACAAAGCATCACAAACAATTGGATGACCTATATTTTTTGCATGTACCCTAATCTGATGCGTACGGCCTGTATGAATCTGAAATTTAACCAAAGAATACTTGCCTAAATTTTCCACCACTTCATAATCTGTTAAAGATGGCTTTCCTTTTTTGTTGATCACCATCTGACCTTTAAAAACGGGGTGCTCCATAATGGCGGCATCAACGCTTCCGGTAGTATGTGTTGGCAAACCATGCACCAGCCCCATGTAATATTTCTCCATGGTTCTTTCCTCAAATTGTTTGGAAAAGAATTTATGTGTGTCAGCATCTTTGGCAAATAAAATGATGCCGCTGGTTTCTTTATCTAACCGGTGAATGGTAAATATACTGCCGTACTTTTCTATCAGCTTATCTTTTAAAGAAGGCTCAGACTGCATCCTGTCGGGAATGGAAAGTACGCCTGCCGGTTTATTGAGTGCGATAAAATAATCATTTTCAAAAATGGTAATGCTGCTTAAATCCTTTAACAAGCCAACAGGAGTAAGGGTCTGTTTTGCTGAGGCACCTGTATTCTTATTCTCTTTATTTGTAAAAGCGATTTCTTTAATCATTATCAGAAGTATTACTGGCTTTTTGATTAGGAATAATTTTTTTATGCGATGCGTTCAGGTATTTTAATAACCTTACTTCCTTCTCACTCAAAAAACGCCACTTGCCACGTTCTACATTTTTCTTTGTAAGAGTAGCATACATCACCCTGTCAAGCCCTTTTACATCGTAGCCCAAATGTTCAAAAATACGGCGAACAATACGGTTGCGGCCACTATGTATTTCTATGCCAATTATTGATTTGTCTTTTGCATCCGCATAAGCCAGTGAGTCTGCTTTTATTTCGCCATCTTCTAATTTTAATCCGTTTAATATTTTATCAAAATCTGCCTTCGTTAGATTCTTATCTAATTTAACTTCGTACACTTTGGTAATATTATAACTTGGGTGCGATAGTTTTTGCGTTAACTCACCATCGTTGGTTAGCAATAAAACGCCGGAGGTATTCCTGTCTAACCTGCCAACAGGATAAATTCTTTCGGTGGTGGCCATTTTCGTCAGTTGCAATACCGTTCTTCTTCCCTGCGGATCATCTGTTGTGGTGATGTAATCTTTCGGTTTGTTCAATAAAATGTATACCAGGTTTTTACTGACAAACAATTTTTTACCATTGAATTTTATATCATCTCTTTCAGATACTTTAAATGCCGGTTCAATAATAACCGCATCGTTTACTTTTACTTTTCCTTCCTTGATGATTGTAACCGCATCTCTCCGGCTGCAAACACCACAATGTGCTAAAAACTTATTCAAAGGCATTAGTACATTGCTTACCGGAACAGGTTTACCTGATATAGTTTTAACAGGTGCTTTGGCAACGGGCGGAGCATATTCTTTTTTGATACCGACTATTTTTTCAACCTGGTTGAAATTGCTTTCTATGGCATTTATTTTTTCTTCTTTTTTAACCTGGATACTTTTTGCTTTTGCAGCGCTGGTATTTGGGGTGGTTGCCGGGCTTTGTGTGGGTGCATTTCTGGCTGCTGCCTTCAAACGTCTTTTTTCTTCAAAACGCTTGTCGATGGCGATGGCACGCTCTTTTTTAGCTTTCTTTTTTGCCTGCTTAAACTCTTCTTTAATTAAACTGTTCTTTTTTTTAGGAACAAATTTCTGGAAATGCGTCTGGCTCATTTATGTAGATTTTTACTGTTATTTCAACAGGAGTGAGCGGTAAAGATAGGATTAAAAGACTGAAAGCTGTATCAGCACTATGATTGTGTGTTGGCAATTGAAAGGTTAAGAAAATAAAAAGAGGTACAACCATATAGCTATACCTCTTGCCTTCAAAGGGAATTATTTATTATTTAGTTTGCTTTTTCTCCATGCTCATTTTCTTCATTTCCTCCATTTTACTCAGTTGTTCCGGCGTTAAAATATTTTTAAAACTGTTTTTATGTTGTTCTTTCAATGCCATTAATTGTTCCTTTTTTTCGATGCGGCTTAGCTGTTCATTTTCTTTTATTGCTTTTAACTGTACATGCGTAGTTTCTTTTGCAGCCTTTATTTTAGCTACCTGGGCATCAGATAAATTTAAGGCGACTTTCATTTTATCCAGTCTTTTTGCAGCCATGGCTTCATGCTTTACCATCCTGTCTTTTTTTAACTGAACCAATTTATCTTTTTGCTCAGGCGTTAATAAGGCCATCATTTTATCTTTCTGCTCTTTGCGCAACGCTTCTTTTACTGTACTGCCTTCATTTTTGTTAAGCTCCATCAATTGTTTTTTATAACCATCGTGGCTGGCTTTTATTTGCTCCTTTTGCAACTGTGTGAGGTTTAGTTCTTTCATCATCATTCCATTTGCGTGGTGGTGTTGGTGGTGTTTCATTTTTCTTTGTTCCTGTGCACTTGCACTAAATATAAAGCTGACGAATGCCAACATAACTGCTGCTATCTTTTTCATAAACTTATTTTTTTTAATTGTACAGAGTGATAGACGGGAGCTTATTAACTAAGTTTAATTGAAAAGTGTAAAGTAATGTTAAACGAAAAAAGTTCCTGCGACGGCAGGAACTTTTTAAAGGAAATATTTTATGGATACAAGGTGGGAAATCAGTTATCCGAAATAAGTTCTATCCCTTGTTGGCCAGTTGTCCGCAGGCAGCATCAATGTCTTTACCACGACTTCTTCTAACCCGTACATTCACCCTGTTCTTTGCCAGGTAATCAGTAAAACGTTGGGTAGCATCTTCATCCGGTTTAACAAATTTTGCTCCTTCAATGGGGTTGTATTCAATTACGTTTACAAGATGGGTAGGGATCTGGCGGTACAGTTTTACCAGGGCTTCTGCATCTTCCATGGAATCATTTACATCTTTAAAAAGTATATATTCCAGCGTAATGTCGTTTTTTGTTTTGTCGTAAAAATAATTCAATGCTTCTACCAATGCAGCAATATTGTTGGTTTCGTTGATGGGCATTATCTGGTTGCGCTTTTTATCATCTGCTGCATGTAAGCTAAGTGCCAGGTTAAATCGTACCCTGTCGTCTCCCAGTTGTTTGATCATTTTAGAAACACCTGCAGTTGAAACAGTAATTCTTTTCGGACTCATCGCCATGCCATCATTGGCAATAAGCCTGTCAATGGCTTTTAATACATTTTTATAATTCAGCAGTGGCTCACCCATGCCCATAAAAACTACGTTCGATAATTTTTTATCAAAGGTTTTTTCTGATTGCTGGTTAAGCAAAGCTACCTGGTTGTAGATTTCATCGTAATCGAGGTTTCTTTTTCTTTCCATGGTGCCGGTAGCACAAAACTTACAGCTAAGGCTGCAGCCAATCTGCGACGAAACACAAGCTGTATTTCTTTTTTCGGTGGGTATCAGTACGCCTTCAATCATGTGGCCATCGTAAGTTTTAAACCTTGATTTAACAGTACCGTCACTGCTTATCTGCGTAGCATTAACGCTGAGTGCCGGTAAGGTAAATTTTTCTGATATTTTAAGGCGTAAGTCTTTAGAAAGGTCAGTCATTTCCTCAAAGCTCTGGGCTCCTCTCTTCCATATCCATTCATGCACCTGTTTGGTACGGAATTTTTTTTCGCCGATAGATGCAAAATAAGTCACTAATTCCTCCAAACTCAGGTGGCGTATGTTTTGTTTAACTGCTGTCATTTTGCAAAGATACCGTAACTAAATTTATTGCTGTTTTGTAGTGGAAAGAACTTCCTTTTGTTAGTATGCAACATACTTAGCAATATTGGAGCGGCTTTTACAGTATTGACCTTACAATTTATGAAGTGATTTTCTCACCAACCTGTAATTAATAGCAACAGATAAAATAAGCAGCAAGGCCGCAATTACAATTACTATCCAGTCAATAAAAAATGACAATTCTTCCCGGGCAGGCATTACAAAATATTGAAACCCCCAATGCAATAATTGGGTTAAAAAAACTGCGACAATTATAATGGTGATGTAGACAGGTATCCATTTTTGTGCTACCGTTTTACTCAGCCATTGCGGCGAGTACCCCAATGTGAGTAATAGCTGCAGGTTGTCTTTGCTTTTAGCGATCATCAGTTGTAAATAAAAGGAAAACAATACCAGGGCCAGTAAAATAACCAACACTCCAAAACCAGCCAATCCGCTTACGATAGATTGCAACACGCCTTTAACCCTGCCAAATTTTGTTTTGTCTTTGTTTACATGAAATTCTTTTTGAGACAAGAAACTCAGCAGGTCGGGATTATTGGCATCTTTTGTTTTAATAAACACCCGGGAAGCTTTTGCATTTGCTTCTTCTTCCAGGTCTTTGTTTTGTTTTTCGAGAAAACTTTCAGGAACCAATACACTGTTTATCCGGTCGCTGAAGGCAACAATTTTTGCCCTGTATTGCCGTTCGCCTTTGTGCCCTGAGCACCGCAAAAAAATGGGTAGAGAAGTGGCCGTTTTTTCGGATAACTGCGGCAAGTCCCAACTGGGGGCAAACACATTGTACATCTCTAAAAAATCGGTAGAAAAAATAACGGGCACTAACGCATCTCCTTCTTTCCATTGAAAACTTTCCGGTACGGTATCAATAAAATTGGTGTTGATGGCTTCTACAAAAATATCTGTGCTGAAGGGGATCATATCACCGGCACCAGCGGTTACTTTAAAGGCATTGGCTTTTAAAGGTGCTGCATCTTCTATAAAAGACTGGGTTTTTAAACCGCTGATTTCTGCATCGGTAAAGCGGTTGTCTTTACCCATGTTTTCATTGGTGATTGTCTTTGTAATGGAGATAAAATCAGCGCCGTTTTTACGGGTATTTTTATCCCTTATTAAATGGTTGATGTTGTGATACATTTGAATGGAGCTCAGTAATAACAATACCCCTACACCCAAGCCAATATAACTCAACCATCGGCTTGCCTTGTTTTGACCTGCCGATAAAAAGGGAGCGATATTTTTGTAAGAGAGGTTCATTTAATCAATTAAAAAGTAAGAATTAAAAATTAATAATTCCGTCTGCTTGAAATTTACTTGTATTTCACAAAACTCATCACTCATAATTCATAGCTGTACTACAGGTACAGTATTTTTTCTGCTTTAAAATATTCTATCTTTTTTAAGTCGGTTAAAATGATGGCTGCGTTTCTTTCGGCCGCTTCCTCTTCCATCAGTTGCATGGCTAGTTGCCGGTTGTTTTCATCCAGGTGACTGAATGGTTCATCCAGTAATAAAAAATCAAATGGTTGTTGAAGCGCCCGGATGATGGCAATGCGTTGCTGCTCCCCGTAACTGCAGGTGTTACACAATTTCCCCAGCTTGCTTTCTATTCCCAATCGCTTTGCCATCGTTGCTATCCTGCTTTCTTTGTGGTAAGGAGAAAGCAATCTTTTTATCTCCAGGTTTTGCAAAACAGTTTGTTCGGTAAACAACCGCAGATCCTGGAAAATGATACTGATGTATTGTTGCCGCCAGGTAGAAAATTTTTCTGCATCAAAATTTTTGATGTCATTGTTATCATATAAAATATTGCCGGAATAATCTTTTCTGAGACCGTATAAAAAATGGATGAAAGAAGTTTTGCCACTGCCGCTTGGTGCAACAATGTGTATATTTTCTCCCTTGTTAAAAGAAATGTTTTGGTTCCACAATTGTGAAGCATCCGCTTTACCGGCTTCAAAAAAAACAGGCACAACTTGTTGCAGGGAAATTTGCATGTAGATAGAAATAAGAAAGCAGCCAATCCATTGTTTGAATTGGCTGCTATTTATAAACTTGTTATTTTCTTTTTGCAGAAGGAGCCGGTGCTATTGTATCTACAGCCGGTGCAACATCTTCCATACCTGCCATTTCAGCTTTTCGTTTTTCTTTTTGCGCTTTGTACACTTCGCCAAGTTTAGCTACGTATTGGTTCAATTGCTTAAGGCTGTTGGTAGTTTTATCCATCAGGTTTATCTCTACTGTTTGGGTAATGCCCCCATCTGTAAAATCACCTCCTTTCATCAGTATATTATCCCATAATTTTAAAGAAGCATCGTATGCTATTTTAGCGCTGCTGTCTTTGGTTGCCTGTGTTTCAAAAGTTTTTAACAGCAATTGCAGGTTAAGGTATCCACCAAATGCCTGGCCATTTATTTTATTAATAAAATCAAAACCAGCATTGGTACCTGCAAGATATTTATCTGCATTTTCTTTGCTGTTGGCAATGGTAAAATAAGTGCCATTGCTGTTGTAAGCAAACGGTGCTTTGCTGCTGTCACCCAGTTCCTTTGAACCTAATTTTTTGCCCGCATTAATGAGTTTATTAAAAGCGTCTTTATCTCCGATAGAAGTTGCGAAAACAAAATTAAATTCAGGTTTTTCTCTGGCTGAAGAAAATTCATCCTGGCCGGGAAAATTATATTTTACACTGTCTGTTTTAATGGTAAGATCTGATACACCAAACAACACATCTCCCTTATTTGCTTTTATAAAATCATCCATGGTAAAACCAACATATGTAAGCCCCATATTGGCAATGCCATCAAGGTTGGTCATTTTTAGCAATTCCCTGATTCCTTCCGGTTTAAAATTAATTGCCATTAGCCCAACAACATCCTTACCCGGCATACGCTTAATCATGTCTTCGCTAATTTTGCCTCCGCTATATTTTTTATAAATAGTTGCCAGTTCCTCTCCAACATAACTTTTTGCGTTAACAGTTATTTTTCCATTATCAAAATTGATTGTTGCTGTGGTAAGACTTCCTTTATACAATTTATCCATGTTAACCATGGCCATCATTGGGTTTGATGCAGCACCCTTTGACAGTTCTTCTGTATTCATCCAGAAATGAATGTCGCCGGTTTCTTTCAGGAGTTTGCTGAATTTTTCATTTTTCGCCAGGCTGTTATCTTCCTTTAAAGCAAAAATAGCTTTGCAGGCGGCGCCGATATCTCTTGGTTTTGCTGGTGCTACATCAATTGAATCCTGTTGCATCCTTTTCGATAAGGCATCCAGTTGGTTCATTTGAGGCGCATCAAAAAGGTATACAAATTTATCTTTGGTAAAACCAACGCACAGGGGAGATTTGCTGATGAAATTCACGCCATCTTTTTCACTCTCGGTGCCATTTTCAGTAACCTGTTTATTAAAGGCTTTAAAAAGATTTTCATCTTTCACGGTTCCTTCAAAAACCACATAACCGCCGATGCTGTCTTTTTGTGCAAAAAACAACAGGTCGCTTTTGGTGTCAATGCCGGCACTGTCAGGATTGTTTAAAATTGATTTCATGGCTACAGGGATGCTGCTGTCGCCATAGGCTTCCTTAAAAAGCGGGTTCTGTTTAATTTCTTCCCAGGGTAGTTTGGCCGACAGAGATTTTCCATCTACATGAACCACGATTGCCGCTTCTTTGGGAATTAATTTACCGAGTGTGTTTGACTGGGTGCAGGAAGCAAAAAGAATCACTGTTGCCAGCACAAGCAGATTGCGAAAACGTATTTGCATAATTTGTTTTTTTATTAGTGCGGAATTTTATAATTGGTAACCTTGTTTATTTGTTAAAAAAACTGAACAGTTTTTCAAATATCACCACTTCCTGCAAGCCTGTTGTAAGATCCTTTACCAGGCAATAATTTTGCTCTATTTCTTTGCTGCCAATAATTACAGCATACCTGATCTTCTTTTTTTCTGCGTAGCTAAATTGCTTATTTATTTTTGAAGATTCATGGTATAGTTCGCACGAAACGCCTTTGCCCCGCAATTGTTGCATAATAGTAAAAGCAAAATTACTTTCTGCTTCGCCCATGTTAAAGAAAAGGGCTGTAGTACCCGCCTGTACTTCTGTAGGAAATAGTTTCAGCTCTTCCAGCACGTCGTATATCCTGTCTACACCAAAACTTATTCCCACACCCGGAACACCTGGTACGTCGAACAATCCTGTAAGATCATCATACCTTCCGCCCCCGCCAATGCTGCCCATTTTTACTTCTGCGGGGGCTTTAGCTTCTAAAATAATTCCCGTGTAATAATTTAATCCTCTTGCCAGCGTAAAATCAATTTGTAAACTGGTGTTTGCAGCCTGTCTGTAAACATAGGTAATTTCTGCGATTCCTTTTTTGCCGATATCTATGTGGCCAATCAATGCAGTAATCTGTTCCAGCTTTTCTTCGTTGCTGCCGGTGATTAATAAATATTTTTCAATAATGCTCACCTGTTCCTGGTTGAGTTCCCGTTGCAGCAGTTCTTCTTTTACTTTTTCCAACCCAATCTTATCCAGTTTGTCAATGGCAATTGTAATATCAGTCAGTTTGGATGCTCCGCCACACAATATGGCCAGGGCAGTTAAAATTTTACGGCTGTTTATTTTTAATTCGTACGCAATTAACCCGAGTTGTATAAATACTTCATGATAAATATTACAAAGCTCTACTTCATTTAACAAGGCCGTACTTCCCACAACATCTGCATCACATTGTGTAAACTCACGGTAGCGTCCTTTTTGTGGCCTGTCGGCACGCCAAACTGGTTGTACCTGGTAACGCCTGAAGGGAAAAGTTAATTTCCCATGGTTCATGGCTACGTGGCGTGCAAAAGGAATGGTGAGGTCATATTTCAGCGCTCTTTCAGTAAGGTCACTGCTGCTTTTTCCTTCCAGCACTTTTTCAAAACCGGCTTTTGATTTATCAATGTTTTTTGGATCATTGATACCGTTGTTGAGGATCTTAAAAATAAGTTTATCTCCTTCTTCGCCATACTTACCCATTAAGGTATCTAAATTTTCCATTGCCGGTGTTTCCAGCGGTTCGAATCCGTATACTTCAAAAATATTTTTGATAATGTCTAGAATATAGTTGCGTTTGCGTACAACGTCTGCTGCAAAATCTCTGGTGCCCTGCGGCAAAGATGGTTTGGCCATAGTGGGTTAAAATTGTTTTTTATTTCAAGCAAAGCAAATTAAAAATATCTGTTTTTTTGTTGAGGCGTGCCCGGCTTTATACAGCAACACATAAAGCACAAAACTTTAATTGCATCAAATGCTTTTTATTTATTGTAATTTTTTATTAATGCTTCACAGGCATTTTCTAACAGATCAAATACCTCATAATATCCAGCCTCGGGGCCATACCATGGGTCAGGTACATCCCTGTTTTCTCCCGGGTGAACAACATTTAATATCAGCTCAACTTTTTCTGGGTTAAATTTATTGCCACTTATTTGTTTCATCTCTTCTACAACATCGGCTGCCATGGCATAGATTTTATCAAAGCGATCAAAGTCTGCAGGTACAAAACGACGGCATAGTTGTTTGCTGATATCTATCCCTTTTTTCTTTGCTACTCTTTGTGAAAGATAATGCGGAGATTCATTTACATGATATCCATTGGTACCGGCACTATCCACTTTCCAATCTAAACCCGCCGCAGTAATTTTTTTTAACAAAATTCCTTCAGCCAGCGGACTGCGACAAATATTACCAAGGCATACCATCAAAATTGTCATGCGCAAATATAAGCCGTTGCTGTTTATGCAGGACGTGTTGCTTTTGCTGGTGGTATTATGGAATTGATGACAGGCTGCATCTTATTTTAAACGGCGCCGGTTTTGTATTTTTTATTCACTTCAAAACCAACAACAATGAACAGCGAATCAATTATGAACAGCGATGTATTGGACATCGTTTTCGAAAAAAGAAACAAACTGTATGGTGCCTATAACCTGCGAAAGTTTTACAATAACCGGCTCATAAAATCATTGGGCGTAACATTAGGATTAGTTACTATTTTATCGGCCTTTACTTTAATGCCAAAAGAGAAAGAGGTATTTATTTCCTCAAATGAGGTTGTATTTGGGACAGTAAAGCCCCCAATACCTGAAGCAAAAAAAGAAATACCCAAACCAACAAAACCTGATCAACCAACACAGAAAAAGTTTCCCCAACCTGTAATTGTAGATGATAAAGCTAAAGCGGATACAATGCAGGAGATTAAACCTACCGATGTAATCAGTTCAGTCAATGCTGTTGGAACTGAAACACAAGGCACAATTGGAGAAATTCCTGCTCCCGGTAATGTTATGGGAGAAGGTATACCAGAAGTTGCTCCGGTAATTGATGTAACAATACCAACTGAAAATCCTGAAATAGAACCAACTTATCCCGGAGGCATCAATGCACTGAGAAAATTTCTGGAAAGAAACCTGGTGAATCCTACCTCTATGGAAGAAGGTGAGATGGTAGCTGTTAACGTAAAATTTGTAGTAGGGTATGATGGAAAGCTTCAACAATTTACAGTGGTTAAGGATGGGGGAGAAATATTTAACAATGAAGTAATAAGGGTGTTGAAAAAAATGCCACAATGGGTGCCTGGCAAATCAAGGGGGCAAAATGTAGCAGTATATTTTACGATTCCGATAAAGTTTGTTCCGGCAGACTGATTATCCGTAATAAATTTTGTAATTTGCCACTCCCCCAATATTTCAAATCGTAAAGAGTAAGGTTTTAGTTAATTAAATAACATTTATGGCACTGGAAGAATTTGAACATGAACCAATGAGTGAACGTGAAAAGGGAATGATCAGAATGCGTTCCATCACCAATTATGGAATGGGCGGCTTTATGATTGTGGCCGGATTTTTTTTCATGTTTCCCACGGATTATACAAGCAGGTTCATTAATCAATATGACCCTTTTCTTATAAAGGTATTTGCGGGTATTTGCTGGTTGTATGGTGGTTTCAGGGTATACAGGGGCTATAAAAAAAATTATTATAGAAACTGATGTGTATTAAAATTTTAAAACAGCTAATTAATACTATTGGTGTTTTGCTGGCTGTAATAATTATAACTTTTGGGTGTAAGCAAAAAAAGCAACCTGTTTTAGCAGATACCCCCCTAAATGGTACAATTAATATTAGTGTTGATGAGTCTTTTAAGCCAGTAATTGATGAACAGATAAAAATGTATGAAGGCTCTTTCCCCAATACAAAAATTAATGTTCACTATAAGCCAGAAGCTGAATGTTTAAAAGATTTGTTTAGCGATTCTGCCACAAGACTGGTGATTGTTACCCGTGGGCTCAATGCAAAAGAGGAGCGTTATTTTGAAGATTCTTTACACTTTATACCACGTTGGGATAAAGTAGCTACTGATGCTATTGCCATTGTAGTTAATATAAACAGCACGGATACAATTTTTACATTAGAGCGTTTGAAGGAACAATTATCCGGGAAATCAGAAAAAAAACAACCAATAGTTTTTGATGGATTAAATGCCACCAGTACCATAAGATTTGCTATGGATAGTATTTTAAAAGGCAAAAAATTTGATACAGGTGTTGTTAAGGCCGTTAGAAATAGCAAAGAAGTATTGGATTATGTGGCGTCTGATGCAAATGCCATTGGATTGGTTGGCATAAGCTGGATAGGAAATCCTGAAGATACAGCACAGGTAAATATGTTAAAAAAAGTAAAAATAGCATATGTAAAATGCACTCTTTGCAGCGATTTACCTTATGTTAAACCAAATCAATTAAGCATCCTTACAAAACG
>JANXSR010000437.1 GCA_025352625.1 Ferruginibacter sp. | reverse complement strand
ATTTTAAAATTGCCTACATCAACGACAATAATCTGATAACAAATGATGTAAAAGTTGCGAAAACTAAAGTTTTTAATGGAAAGATATACTCGGGATTTGTATTTGATTTTTGATATGTCCCCTCATTTAAAAATAGAGACTTTGTTTGAAAAGTACACGGTTTTAAAATCCACTATAATAATACCTAATTGCTTTTTACTGAATTGGAAGAATTATTTTAAACTCTCCTGCGATCTTTTATTCGCTTAGTTTACCTCTTGTGTAATAATATACCACCGTTATTACTTTTGTTATTTACTTTTATAGAAAAAAGATGAGCTCAATTAGCAATCACGAAATAGATTACAAAATTTATGGAGAAGAACTCCAGTTTGTAGAGATTGAATTAGACCCAAACGAAACGGCTATTGCAGAAAGCGGTGCCTTTATGATGATGGACAATGGCATTGAAATGCAAACCATTTTTGGTGATGGCAGTCAGCAGCAGGACAATAGTTTGCTGGGTAAATTATTTAGTGCCGGAAAACGTTTACTTGTTGGCGAAAGTTTATTTATGACTGCCTTTACAAACATAGGGCAAGGTAAAAAGAAAGTAAGTTTTGCTGCTCCTTACACAGGTAAAATAGTGGTGTTCGATTTAAAAGAACTGGGAGGAAAAATTATTGCACAGAAAGATGCATTTTTATGCGCCGCAAAAGGAGTCAGCATTGGCATTGAGTTTCAAAAAAGATTAGGTACCGGTATATTGGGTGGTGAAGGTTTTATTATGGAAAAGCTGGAAGGTGATGGATTGGCTTTTGCACATGCAGGAGGATACGTGATTGAAAAAACATTGGCCCCTGGCGAAATTTTAAAAGTAGATACCGGTTGCGTAGTTGCTTATACACCCGGAGTAGATTTTGATATTGAATTTATAAGAGGTATTAAAAACTGGATGTTTGGCGGCGAGGGATTGTATTTTGCTATAATGACTGGTCCCGGAAAAGTATGGCTACAATCATTACCCATCAGCAGGCTTGCAGGCAGGCTAATCAGGTATGCTCCGCAAATGGGAGGCAGAAAAGAAGAAGGTAGTATTTTAGGCGGGTTAGGTAATTTACTCGATGGGAGAGAATAGAAACTAATGCTGTTATATATTTTGAGCCTTGCTGAAAAGCGAGGCTTTTATTTTTTATTTGGGTATTCAATTTTTCTTATCGTATATTTGCGATATAAGATTTAAAGATTATGGCTACACATAAAAAAGAAGCATTTACACAGAAGGAGCAGGATCTTGCTGCTTTTGCAAAAGCATTGGCTCACCCTGCCCGCATTGCTATTTTAAAAGTATTGGCCCAACGCAATGAATGTATTTGCGGAGAGATTGTAGAAATATTACCACTGGCACAATCTACTGTTTCGCAACATTTAAAAGAATTAAAAAATGCCGGTCTTATCAACGGAAGTGTAGATGGCCCAAGAAGTTGCTACTGTATCAACTGGAAAGCCTTTGAAAAATTTAACCAGGAGTTTAGCTGGCTATTTACCAATCTTAAAATCAAAAACGAAAAATCGTGTTGTTAACTATTAAAATAAAATTTTATGCAAACAGATAATGAACTAAAAGAAATCGTGCGTCAAAAATACAGCGAGATTGCCTTACAGGATAAGAAAACCAATGAGTCATCTTGCTGTGGTGCCAGTTGCTGCAGTACCGAGGTGTACAATATTATGAGCGATGATTATACAAAACTGGAAGGGTACAATGCAGATGCAGACCTTGGTTTAGGCTGTGGCCTGCCAACCGAATTTGCAAAAATAAAAGAAGGTGATACCGTAATTGATCTTGGAAGCGGCGCAGGTAATGATTGCTTTGTGGCCAGAAAGCAAACTGGTGAAAAGGGTAAAGTGATCGGCATAGATTTTACACCGGCAATGATTGAAAAAGCAAGAGTGAATACTGAAAAAATAGGTTTTCACAATGTAGAATTTCGGCAGGGTGATATTGAACAAATACCAGTTACCTCCAATATTGCAGATGTAGTGGTAAGCAATTGTGTATTAAACCTGGTGCCAAATAAAGACGCTGTTATAAACGAAATTTACCGGGTGTTAAAACCAGGTGGACATTTCTCAATCTCCGATATTGTGCTGGAAGGTGCTTTGCCATCAAAGTGGAAAGAAGTGGCAGAATTATATGCAGGCTGCGTTTCAGGAGCAATTCAAAAACAGGTTTACCTTGAATTAATAGAAGCTGCAGGCTTTAAAAATATAATATTGCAAAAAGACAAGCCCATCATTATTCCGGATGATATTTTAGTAAACCATTTAACAGCCGAAGAAATACTGACATATAAAAACGGCCATACCAAAATCACCAGCATTACTGTATATGCAGAAAAACCATTGGCTGAAAAAGTAGCTTGCTGCGAACCCGGCTGCTGTAATTAAATCTTTTTGATCTACATAAAATAAAGCATGTCTGCAAATAATTGTGCTTCCGCAACCGAAAGAAAGAAACTGAGTTTTTTAGATCGCTACCTGACGCTTTGGATATTTTTGGCCATGGCAGCCGGTGTTGCCATCGGCTATTTGTTTCCGTCATCATCTGTATTCATCAATTCATTTTCAACAGGCACTACCAATATTCCGCTGGCCACTGGATTAATACTGATGATGT
Organism: Ferruginibacter sp.; assembly: GCA_025352625.1. Taxonomy (GTDB): domain Bacteria; phylum Bacteroidota; class Bacteroidia; order Chitinophagales; family Chitinophagaceae; genus Ferruginibacter. The sequence goes on along the minus strand of JANXSR010000437.1, from coordinate 93 downwards.
ATCCGCCCTTTGCAAAAGTGAAATACCACCGGCTGAAGGAAGTATTTAAAAACACCAAAGTGCTGGGCGTTTCATTATTACTCAATTGGGTAA
>JANXSR010000405.1 GCA_025352625.1 Ferruginibacter sp. | reverse complement strand
AGTTTGGCTAAAGCCAATAAAACTAATAATTATTATTGACCCCCGCCCTGAAGGACGGGGCAATTAAAATAGCCTGCTTAACTAAATGGCATTACCCTGAAGAAATGCAAAAAGTAAAATTGATAATCTTAATGCCAGGGGTAAAACAAGCAGTACAAAACATTTTTATTATTTTTGGATAAACCCGGTAGTTTTGAAAAAATCATTTCTTCTATTTTTCTTCTTTGTTTTTCTGTCATCAACCATTTTTTGTCAAACCAATTACTGGCAACAGCAGGTAAATTATACAATTGATATTACCTTAAATGATACGGAGCATACATTGGATGGTTATATAAAAATAGATTATTACAACAATTCTCCCGATACGCTCAATTTTATCTGGTTACATATCTGGCCCAATGCTTACAAAAATGACCGCACTGCATTTAGTGATCAGTTGCTCGAAAACGGCCGCACTGATTTTTATTTTAGTGCAGAAGAAAAAAGAGGTTACATCAACAGGTTTGATTTTAAAGTAAATGGATCTGTAGCACAGGTGCAGGATCATCCGGAACACCAGGATATTATTAAGCTAATTTTACCTCAACCGCTGGCACCAAAAGGCAATGCAAAAATTGAAACCCCTTTTCATGTTAAACTGCCTTTTAATTTTTCAAGAGGCGGCCATGTTGAACAGGCATATCAAATAACGCAATGGTATCCCAAACCGGCCGTATATGATAAAAAGGGCTGGCACGAAATGCCCTACCTGGACCAGGGCGAGTTCTACAGTGAGTTTGGCAACTATGAAGTGCAAATAACTTTACCTTCTAATTATGTAGTGGCGGCTACAGGCGAACTGGTAAGTGAAACCGTTGAACCTGCAACAGGCAAAAATAAAGGGTTTCAAAAGATGGTTTCAAAGCCCCCGCCTAAACATCCGCCTTTTCTTTCCAAAAAAAGCGAACCGGAAGAAGATAAAACCATAGCTTCTGCACTCAATACCAAAACACTTATTTACAAACAAGAGCGGGTACATGATTTTGCATGGTTTGCAGATAAATCTTTCATTGTAAAGACGGATACCTTACAATTGATCAGTGGAAGAATAATAAAAGTGGCTGCTTATTACCAGCCAGCGCAAGCCGCATACTGGAACAAAAGTTGCCGGCTTATCAAGCAAGCCATTCGTACAAGAAGTAATTATTTAGGTGAATACCCTTACAATACTGTAAGTGCCGTAGAAGCTGAAATGGGTTTTGCAGGTGGCATGGAGTATCCAACCATCACCTCTATTTCACCCATTGCAACTGAACAGGAATTAGAAAGTGTACTTGAACATGAAGTGGGGCATAACTGGAACCAGGGAATTTTAGGCACCAATGAAAGAACGTATCCCTGGATGGATGAGGGCATTAATACTTATTATGATAACCGCTATTATAATTCCAGCAGTAATATCAGCAAGGCCGGTGAGGATGAAACAAAGCCTGGATTTATAGAAAGCCGCATGCCTGAAAAGATGGACAATTTTGTTGCCGAAAATTTATATGCAACCAAAAAAGATCAACCTATCGGAACAAGTTCAGAAAAATTTAATGAAACAAATTATAATGCTATTGCTTATTTTAAAACAGGTGAGTGGCTAAAACTTGTTGAAAACAATTTAGGCAAACCAATGTTTGATAGTTGCATGCACGAATATTTTCGCCGCTGGCAATTTAAACATCCATACCCCGAAGACTTAAAAAACGTACTGGAAGAAGTAAGCGGAAAAAATCTGGATGCTGCATTTGCATTGCTAAATAAAAAAGGAAATCTACCGGGAGAAACTATTAAAAGAGATACAAAATTTAAGCCCTTTTTTAATTTTAAAGAAACGGATAAACATCGCTATATTTTTGCTTCCCCTGCAATTGGTGGCAATGTGTATGATAAGTTGATGCTGGGGGTTTTGATACACAATTATACCTTACCTGCCGAAAAATTTCAGTTTGTAGTTTCGCCTATGTATGCCACAGGCAGCAGTAAGTTAAATGGGCTTGGCAGAATAAGTTATCACTGGTACCCAAGTGCAAATGGACAAAAAATAGAACTGTCTTTATCCGGCGCAACCTTTAGCGGTAACAGTTTTACAGACTCTGTCAACAATAAAAAGTATTTGCGCTTTAGTAAAATTGTTCCTTCAATAAAATACAGCTTTGCCGATCGTGATCCACGCAGTTCTATTACAAAGTTTATTCAATGGAAAACATTTTTTATTAAAGAACAGGGGTTGCTTTTTATAAGGGATACCATTAACCAGCAGGACAATATCAGTTACCCTGCCACCAGCAGGTATGTAAACCAATTAAGATTAGTGCTTGAAGATAACCGTGTTCTATATCCTTATAAAGCTGAGTTGTTGGCAGAGCAGGGCGAAGGCTTTTTAAGATTGGCTTTTACAGGCAACTATTATTTTAATTATGCAAAAGGTGGCGGCATGAATGTTCGCTTATTTGCAGGTAAATTTTTCTACCTCGGTGATAAAACTTATTTAAAAC
>JANXSR010000349.1 GCA_025352625.1 Ferruginibacter sp. | reverse complement strand
GATAGTACGGCGCACGCAGAAATAATTGCGCTTACCGCTGCATTCAATTTTTTAGGAAGTAAATATTTACCCGATGCAACTTTGTATGTAACTGTACAACCATGCCTGATGTGTAGTGGGGCTCTATACTGGAGCAAGATTGGCCGTGTTGTTTATGGTGCGGAAGATGAAAAAAATGGGTATAAAAAAGTAGCTGGAACAACTTCGCCCTTTCATCCTAAAACCGTACTTGCAGGGGGTATTTTAAAAGATGAGTGTGCCCAATTGATCAAAGACTTTTTTAAGGCAAGGCGTTAATAGTTTTTGTTTGCCCCTGCTACGGGGTATTTGATCTGTGCATAAATTCCCTCCACTCTGCATCCGGCTTAAAGAACTATCAGTTTTTTCTTTACGACTTTATTTTTTTCGCTGATGGAAATAAAATAAATGCCAGGTTGCAAAAGGAGGAACATGGCGATTTCTTCAGTGCCGTTTGTTAGCAAACGATTATCAACTCTCCATATTTTTCCTTTTGTATCGGCTATTTTTACTATAACCATGCCTGGTTCAAAACCTGAAACATCGAGGGTTATTTTATTTTTTGCAGGGTTTGGATAGACTTTTAAGGTTGTGCTGTTTGAAACCACAGCCGGAATAACTTTAGCTGCAAATTGAATGCGGCTTGTTTTTAAAGTACTGTCTTTGTTTTCTCCGGATTGGGAAAAACAATGCACGGTAGTCAGGCTAATGAACATCAATAAAAAAGGTTTAAGCATAGATTTTGTGTAAAGGACATAATCATTAGCAATAATCATGTCAAACTTTCATAATGGTTTATTAAAATAGTTAACGGCATTGTATTTGTCAACTTAACATAACCCCTTTAAATTTGTATAACAATCAATAATTGCATTTTCAATCAATCAATAAATAAAACACACTATGGCATTTACACTACCGGCACTACCATATGCACACGATGCATTAGAGCCACATATTGACACTTTAACCATGCAAATACATCATGGCAAACACCACCAGGCCTATGTAGATAACTTAAACAAAGCCATTGCAGGTACACCCAACGAAGGCAAAACCATTGAAGAATTGGTAGCAGTGGCAGGAACAATTAGCCCTGCAGTGCGTAACAATGGCGGTGGCCATTGGAATCACAGTTTCTTTTGGGAAAGCCTTGCTCCCAATGCTGGCGGAACTCCATCAGGTGCTCTGGCTGATGCCATTACAGCAGCATTCGGTTCTTTTGATGCGTTTAAAGAAAAATTTGCAGCAGCAGGTATTGGCCGTTTTGGTAGTGGCTGGGCATGGCTGATTGTAAAAGATGGTAAACTAGAAATATCTTCCACACCTAACCAGGATAATCCTTTAATGGATGTGGCAGAAGTAAAGGGCACACCTGTTTTAGGTTGTGATGTTTGGGAACATGCCTACTATTTAAAATACCAAAACAAGCGTGCTGATTATTTAGGCGCATTTTGGAATGTAGTAAACTGGAGCAAAGTAGCAGAAAGATTTGCTGCTTAAAATAAATTCAGGCTAACTTTTAATACGGAGCCGCAACATTTTGTTGCGGCTTTTTTATGGAACGGGGTCATGGCCGTGCCCTCCCCATGGGTTGCACCGTACAATTCTTTTAGCAGTAAGCCAAAGGCCTTTTATTAGGCCGTATTTTTTTAAAGCTTCAATGCCATACTGAGAGCAGGTAGGTGTGTAGCGGCATTTGCTACCCAGCCATGGAGAAATGATCCATTGGTATAATTTTATTAAGGCAATAAAAGGAAAGCTAACTATTTGCTGAATTGTTTTCATTCACTATTTTTTGCAGCCGTACAAGAATGGTGGCTATTTTTTCAATAACCAATGGGTATTCAGGTATTTCTTTTCCAACATAAATAAAGAAAACACCCAATCTTTTATTATTATGCTCAAGGTTTTGCTGCAATTCATTTTTTTGTAAACGATATCCTTCTTTGATTAGACGACGAATACGGTTTCTATCCACTGCTTTCTTAAAATATTTGGTGCTAACTGTAAACCCGGCTTGTAAAAAAATATTGTTTTCCTGCTCTAGGTATTTCCAAACAACCCTGAAAGGAAAATTCGAAAAGGATTTACCTTCTTTAAATAAAAGCTCAATTACTTTTCTGCTTTTAAGGCGACCTTCTTTGCCAAGTGTATATCGTAGTTGATTTTGCAACATAACAAAAATAAAAAAAGCTCTCCAAAAGGAAAGCTTATATTTTGATACTCCAAATTCCCGGAAAGGGAGGAGATTCTATTTTTTTCCGAAACGTTCGTCAGAAACGGTCAATTTTGCACGACCCTTTTTGCGACGGCTTGCTAATACCTTACGGCCATTTGCAGTTTGCATGCGCTGACGAAATCCATGTACATGTTTTCTTCTGCGGACATGTGGTTGGTATGTTCTTTTTTTACCTGGCATTGTATTAAGTTTTTCCTTTTACAAAAATTATTTACTAAAACTGTTTAATCAACATTCATCAGGGCACCATCCCTGCTGCTTGTGAAAGGACGGCGAAGGTAAGGGAAAATTGTGACTTGAGATAGTTGAAGGCAATTTTTTTTATCGCTATAATATTAAATGGAGTGAGTTAACTGGCTTACCATAAAAAATAGAAGCTTTTTGATCAAAATCTTCAGTTGAATCAGTTGTATAAAAAGTTGATTGGCTATTTTTAGTACACTGAGTCGCTATTTCGGGATGCCTTTCTAAATAATTTACCAGGCTGTTAGCAACAATTTCGCCCTGTGATAATATGGTTACGCCCACAGGTATAAATTGTTTTATTTTCTCCATCAGCAATGGGTAATGCGTGCAAGCCAATAACAACGTATCAATTTCATTTGATTGAAAAAATAGTTGTTGCAGGTATTTTTTTATAAAGTAATCAGCACCATCCGAATTGTACTCATTGTTTTCTACCAAAGGTACCCACATAGGGCATGCCTGTTGATACACTGTAATTTCAGGAAAAAATTTTTCAATTTCTATGGGGTAAGATAAAGACTGTACTGTGCCGGCAGTGCCCAACACGCCAACTTTATTGGAATGGGTATATTGGCCAATGATTTCGGAGGTAGGGCGTATAACCCCCAATACCCTTTTGTCTGGATTTATTTTGGGGAGATTAATTTGCTGAATACTTCGTAAGGCTTTTGCAGAGGCGGTGTTGCAGGCCAATATTACCAATGGGCAACCTTGTTTAAAAAACCACTCTACGCATTGCAATGTGTATTGGTAAATGGTTTCGAAACTTCTTGCACCATAAGGAGCCCTTGCATTATCGCCTAAATAAATATAATCGTACTGCGGAAGCTGGACTGTTATATCTTTTAAAACAGTTAACCCACCGTAGCCGCTATCAAATACGCCAATAGGACCTTTAATCATTTATCAAAAATAAGAAAGCCATCCCGATTGTAGGATGGCTTTGTATAATTTGTAATTTTTTTATTATTGTTTGGGTTTAACTGCACCCGCCGGAGCTTTAGGTAATGGCTCCTTAATATTCAATTTCTTTTTAACCAATGACAAAATATCATCGCCTGGAGGGCCAACAATTACGCTGTTTTGATCGAGTACATAAGTATAGCCGCTTTCTTTAGCTACAACCTTAATAGTTTCTAATGCCTTATTCTTGATTGGAATTAAAAGCTCCTGTTGTTTTTCCTGCAATTTTTGTTGCATAACCTGGTTCCAACCTTGCACTTTTTGGTACAATTCAATTAAGCCAGTTCTTCTCAATTCTTTAGCTGCAGGCGATAATTTTGCTGAATCTTTCCCAAAAAGACTATCCTTTTCCTGAAATTCTGCAAGATAATCATTGCCCTGTTGTTGTAAAGCTGCCTGGTATTCCTGTAACTGAGTTGTTGCTTTTTCAGCCTCCGGCATTGCTCCAATCAACTCTTCGGTGCTGATATAACCGATCTTAATTTGTGAAAAAGCCGTATTGGTCAATCCTAAAATTGATACAACAAATACAACTACTGCGAATAATTTTTTCATCGTTGTTTTAAATGTTTACTTGTTTGTTTATAGTTTGTTTTTTTGTGGTATTGGCTGCATGCCAATGTTTGATTGTGATTTATTTAACACCCAAAAATTTTAGAACATCATCGCTCTTATCAAGTTTTGGGTCGGCAAATATAACGGTAATTCCTTCACTTTTATCCAAAATAAAATCATAAGATTTATCTACAGCCAACTTTTGAATGGCCACGTAAACCTTATCCTGTATAGGCTTTATCAGTTCCTGCCTTTTTTTAAACAGGTCGCCTTCAAATCCAAAACGTTTTTTTTGTAAGTCTCTAACTTCTTTTTCTTTGTTAAACAATTCATCTTCTCTTTTCTTTTTCAGGTTATCAGCCAGCATAACCTGTTCAGCATCATAATCTTTATACATCTTATCCAGGTCAGCTTGTTTTTTTTCAATTTCCTGCTGCCATTGGGCACTAAACTGGTCGAGTTTTGTTTGAGATTCTTTGTATTCCGGCAATTTTTCCAGGATGTATTTAGAATCAATCACAGCATATCGCTGTGCACTGGCAAAAAAAGTAACAAGCAATAAGCAACATACTATGGGTAATATCTTTTTCATTGTAAAGTTTTTATTTTGCAAATTAAGGGATAAACTGTTTAGAAAATGGAGCTTTTTACTCAGGCTCCTGGCCAAGCATAAAGGTAAACTTAAACGCATTTTTTATAGGTTCGCCTGGCTTAATTCTGTCAATGCCCAGGCCATAATCAAAACCAAGTAATCCAAACATTGGTAAAAAGAAACGCATACCAACACCCACAGAACGACGCAATTTAAAAGGGTTGTAATCTTTAAAACTGTACCAGCCATTAGCTGCTTCAAAAAAGGCGAGGCCATAAATAGTGCTACTTGGATTAGTGCTGAAAGGGTATCTTAACTCCAGTGTATATTTATTAAATATTGTAAAAAATTCAGACGGCGTAACATTATCCGGATTAATTTTTGGGTTTGAATTAGAATAAACCGGGTAACCTCTATGTGCTATGATATCATAACCAAGTATGGCGAAATTGTTACTTAATCCTGCATCACCTAATTGAAAACGTTCAAATGGAGATATTTCAAGATCTGGATTGTACCTGCCAATAAAACCGTATTTAGCAGATGCCTTCAAAATGAATTGTTTGTTCTTATCTGCACCATGAGCAATACCAATAGGGACATAGTAGTCTCCATTAAAACGCCATTTGTGAAATTCTGGAAGCCTATATGGGTTGTCTCCTGGTTTGGTAATTCCAAGTGCCGAATATGGCAGAGTAAACTGGCCACTTATTAGGAAATTAGACCCACCTGTAGGGAAGATTGGATTACCTTGTGTTGCGCTACGGGCCAATGCAATCTTTAAACTAATATTAGTTGAAGGGCCATCACTAATTCCTTTAAAAATGTTGGGGTAATTTTTAAGTGTGTATTTCTGAATATTAAAAGACGTGATTAAAGAAAAATAATCATCCGGCCATTTTAACTGCTTACCTAATCCTACGCTAAAACCGGTGGTTTTTAAATAAGAACTATCACCACAGGTTCTGCAGTATCGATAGCCATTGTAGGCATTGGCATATTTTGTATTAAAAATACTTACAGAAAAAGAGTTACGTTTTTTTCCACCTAACCAGGGTTCTGTAAAAGATAAATTATAAGATCTGTAAGCCCTGCCATTTGACTGTATTCTGGCACTCAACTTTTGGCCACTACCGGAAGGTAAGGGATCCCATGTTTTTTTATTAAAAATATTATTAATGGAGAAGTTATTGAATGTAATACCAAGCGTACCTGTTAAACCAATACCGCCACCAAAACCTGCCGAAAGTTCCAACTGGTCATTTGATTTTTCTTCAACCCCCCAACCTATGTCAACGGTTCCATCTTCAGTATGCGGTACCACATTGGGTGTAATTTTTTCCGGATTAAAAAAGCCAAGCTGGCCGAGTTCTCTTTGTGTACGAATAATATCCTGACGGCTAAATTTTTCTCCTGGCACAGTTCTTAACTCCCTGCGAACAACATAATCTTTTGTTTTTTCATTACCAGAAATTTCAACTTTTCCTATGGTTGCCTGCGGACCTTCCTGCATGCGAATTTCAAAGTTGATTGTATCATTATATACGGAGGTTTCAATTGGATCTACCTTAAAAAATAAATAGCCATCATCCATATATAAACTACCAATATCTCCACCCTCTGCGGATAATTGTTTACCTAATTTTTTATTCAATAATTCAAGGTTGTATACATCTCCTTTTCTAATACCTAAAAAAAGGTTCAGCGTCGAATCAGAATATTTTGTATTTCCTCTCCATACCAAATCACCAAAATAGTATTTGTGGCCCTCGTTTACTTTTACATAAACATCCAAATTACCTTGCGTATTAGCAACTTTTACATCTTTTACAATATTGGCATCTCTAAAACCCTGCGAATTATAGTAGTCTAGAATATGCTCCTTATCTTCATCATATTTTACCGGGTTAAATTTTGCAGAACTGAATAATTTAAAACGGAAATATGGGTCAAGATATATTCTTGTTTTTGAAGGCGATAAATAGCCATAATCTTTGAGGTATTCATTAAATGAAACGCTGGTACTGCTATCGCCAAATGGACTGTTAGTTTTAGGAGGATAGAGGGTCATCCTCGTCATTTCATGGGTACCCTTCATTCGTTTTTTCAGGATAAGCCCATCCACATTATCATTACCTGAAAAATTAATTGAATTTACTTTAACCTTGTTTCCTTTATTGATGTTAAAAGTAAGGATAACGGCATTTGTAGAAGAGGGTGATTTTTCTTCTCTTACCTCTGTTTTTACATTGCGGTACCCTTTATCTGAAAAGAATTTTTGAATGGCAGCAGTTGCACTCATCTTCATATTGTCTGTTACCACCCTGTCTTTCACCAATCCACTTTTTGTAACCAGATCGTCTTTTTCACCTTTTTTGACTCCGGCGAATCTGAAATCTGCTAACCTCGGCCTTTCTGTAATTGCAATTTCCAGGTAAAGATCTTTGCCAACTAATTTGGTAAAAAATATTTCTACATCTGCAATAAGATTTTGTTTCCAAAGCTTTGTAATGGCTTTACTAAAAGCATCAGTTCCGGGAAGTTGTACTTTATCGCCTACAGCAAGTCCGGAAATTGAGATAATAAGATTGCCATCAAAACCTTTATTACCAGTAACTACAATACCAGCTAATGTATAAGTTTTGGGTGTTTTGGAATTTAAAATTTCCATAAGCTCCGGATTAACAGAAACTGGATTGGTAGTATCCGGGGTAACTTGAGCAAGTGCTGTATTGCCTATAAAAACTGTAATTACTATAAACAGAAAATTCTGGTAAATCCTATGCATCAATTATTTTTTTACTAAACGGCAAATTACTTGCTATAATGAAAACTATTTGTTAAACAATCCAGCACTTTTTACATCTTTAAAAAGTAGATGTGAGCGCTTTTAATCGGTATTCTACGATGCTAACTTTTTTACTTATACTGTTCTGTTGATCCGGTAATTTTCTGTTGCTAAAAATGAAGTTAGTTACCTGAAAATAGATTTATATTATGAAATGGGTATCTCTTCCTTTACCTGGTCACCAGTTTTGCCAAATCTTCTTTCCCTGTTTTGAAAATCTATGATGGCTTCGTATAAATTATCTTTTCTAAAATCCGGCCATCTTGTATTGGTAAAATACAACTCAGCATAGGCCAACTGGTACAATAAAAAATTACTTATCCGATATTCGCCACTGGTTCTAATCATTAATTCCGGATCTGGAAACTCACTGGTAGAAAGGTACATTTGTAAAGTATCTTGTGTAATAGATTCGAGGGCTAACGTGCCCTTTTTAACATCAGTAGCAATTTGTTTTACGGCAGCCATTAGTTCCCAACGGCTGCTATAGCTTAATGCCATTATCAGATTTAGCCCACTATTGCTAGCTGTTTCATCAAAAGCTTCCTGTAAGGCTTTCCTTGCATTTTCAGGCAACATGCTCATATCGCCAATGGCATGAAGTTTAATATTATTTTTATTAAGGGTGGGTACTTCCTTGCGGATAGTATCAACCAATAATTCCATCAGTCCTGTTACTTCATAAGCAGGTCTATCCCAATTTTCGGTGCTAAAAGCATAAAGGGTAAGATATTCAATACCCAACTCTGCACAACCTTCTACAATATTGCGAACACTTTCAACGCCATGCAAATGCCCGAAAAGACGATCTTCTCCCTTTTCTTTTGCCCATCTTCCGTTGCCATCCATTATAATGGCAATGTGACGGGGCAACTTTTGCATATTGATAGTATCCTTCAAACTCATAATAAATTAAAATCGGCCGCAGTGGCTAACTTAGGGCTGCAAAAGTAATAAAATTTAGTTGCAATAAATGCTTTAAACAAATGTTAACACATTCTGCATCAGTAAATAAAAAAGCCGGCATTAAATCCGGCAATAATAGGTTTTAGGTAAAAAAATTATTTAGCAGTTGGGCATTTATAACTGCTGATATTAAAGGATAATCCTATTTCAGCAACCAGGTATTGATCTTTTTGCTTGCTCCATCCTCTTTGTATTCCCTCATCGCCAATTGGTACGCCTTTTTCAGCACTTCTGTCCTGTAAAATACCTGCTGTGGAAGGTTGTCCGTTTAAAGGAGGGAATTTATCTATCCCTACATAAGTCTTACTTACATCATCCAGATAATCTGTAGTAGTAAGGCGTTGTGCTATTTGAACTGAAAGATTCATACTGTTTGTAAGACTGTATTTTATACCTAAACCAATAGGGATACATACGGCCGTACTACCATAAGGTTTTCTTGTTTTACCATCTGCACCTACATACTTTATATTTTGTCCTTCAGTACCCAATGGCCGTAGAAATACTTTTTTGCCATTTAAATATGCATAAGGGTTGTAACTAAAAACACCTATACCTATTGTTACATAAGGGGTAAATGAATAATAAGGGTCGCCGGGCACAAATTTGAAAAAATTAAAATCACCATGTACAGCAAATTCCAGGATATCTGTATTGAAGCTGAGGTTCCTGGTATTTTGAAAACTATTTTTACTATAAATATCGCTGTATCCTAATTGAGCATAATGAGCACTAACACGCATTGCGAGGTAGTTATTAAATTGTTTTCTATAAAACACGCCCACTGCAGGCTTTAAACGGTTTAAGCTTGCTCTTGTATTTAAGTCACCAAAATAATGGGCTACTCCAGCAGTAATACCAAATTCTCCCTCCTGCACAGTACCAAGATCAGTTTGGGCAACGACCCCGGAAATTAAAATAAATAGGAATGATACGGAAAGGAAACTCTTTTTCATAATTGCAAA
>JANXSR010000320.1 GCA_025352625.1 Ferruginibacter sp. | reverse complement strand
TTCCAGAATCTAAATCCCATATTTTAATAGTTTTATCATCTGAACTTGATAAAAGTTTATTTTCGTTTATTGCAATAGATGTAATATCAGAGTTATGTGCTTGTATATTTTTTAGTAACTCACAGCTAAATATGTATGGTTGATAGATATTATTTGCTATATATTCTAATTTTTCTTGGTATTCTTTTTTATTAGTTTTTTTTACTATTCTAAGCTCATCCATAAGTATTATTTATTTCTAATTTTTTGTCGAATTTATATAATTAAAATAGTTATTTTACTGTTTTTAAATTATTGCTTATTTGTTATTAACTGATATAATTAATTAACTTAAATATGCAATTTTAATTGTTATCTATTTTTAATTATTTTAAGTTATTTTTTAAATTTGATGGCCATCAATAATTAATATCTTCAACCACAATTATAATAAAATTTTTATTTCAACAAATAGCCGACCCTGTAATAATACCTCACAAATTTATCTCCCCATTTACAATTAGATTTTTAATCATCCTTTAGAGCCAAACAGGCTTCCTAATTTAAATTTCCAGAAATACAATTGCAATTAGTAAGGTTATTTTTTATACATTTAAAAAATAAACCCTGAATATGTCCACACAACGATTTACCGCCCTCGATGTTTTTCGGGGTATGACGATCTGCTTTATGATAATTGTAAATACGCCCGGCAATGGTGTAACTACTTATTCTCCGCTATTGCATGCGCAATGGCATGGATTTACTCCAACCGATCTTGTATTTCCCTCCTTTTTATTTGCAGTTGGCAATGCTTTAAGTTTTGTAATGCCAAAGTGGAACAACCTGCCGGCCGGCACAGTAGTATGGAAAATATTGAAACGCACCTTAATTATTTTTTTATTAGGTTTTTTAATGTACTGGTTTCCTTTTGTAAAACAGGTTGCCGGCGAAGTGGTTTTTGCTCCTTTTAGTCAAACCCGGGTTTTTGGTGTTTTACAACGCATTGCTTTATGCTACGGCATTGCAGCGTTAATGTTATATTTTTTAAAACCAAAGCTCACCATCATAATAAGCATAGGACTGTTGTTATTATATTGGATTATTTTATTGATTTTCGGTGAAGGCGATCCTTTTAGCATGAACGGTAATGCGGGTATTTTATTAGATAAATGGCTATTGGGTGAAGCGCATATGTATCATGGTGAAGGTGTTGCTTTTGATCCTGAAGGTTTACTAAGTACAATGACTTCCATCGGCAATGTAGTAGCAGGTTTTGTTGTAGGAAGCTTTATACAAAAGCAGGGTAAAACGTACGAAATGCTCACAAAATTATTACTCGCCGGTGTTGCCTTACTGGCAATTGCCTGGATATGGAACCACTTTTTTCCGGTAAATAAAAAATTATGGACAAGCTCATTTGTATTACTAACTGTTGGCCTCGACTGCATTATTATTGCTGCTGTTATTTACGTAATAGACTTTTTACATAAAACTAAATGGACCTATTTCTTCGAAGTATTTGGCCGTAATCCATTATTCATTTACCTGTTAAGCGAATTGGGTGTTACCCTGTTGTACGTATTTTTTGTTCAACCAAAAGTAACAGTCTATAAATGGATATATGAGACCATTTACGTAAATGCCGGAGCATATTTGGGCTCGCTGCTTTTTGCAGTAAGTGTAATGTTGATTTGCTGGGCAGTTGGATATTGGATGGATAAGAAGAAGATATATGTTAGGGTGTAATTGTTTTATTGAACTGAATACAATACAAGTGGGCAAGTAAATTCATTTTACTTGCCCACTGTTTTTAAACACCTCTTTTTTAAATTAATTATGTGCCTTATCTTAAGCAAAATAAACCTTAGGTTACGGATGAAATATTTTTTGATTGCACCCTTCATATATGTTTCATAGCAATTGTATAACTACCTCCTATTTTGTAAGAATTGAAAAGGCAATTAAAGAACTGCTTCAAGCAAACATTTCAATAACTTAGTACTCTAGAGTCACCCGGGCAAAATAAACTCACTATGGATTTAACATTCAATAAAAACGAAGATGCCATGCACCTTGCTTACAGCCATGTAAAACACCGGCTGGATCATATTTACGAAGGTGGTGGTAAAAATGCCATATTAAAGCAACACGAAAGAAATAAACTAACGGCAAGAGAAAGAATTAATTACCTCTGTGACGATGGGAAACCTTTTATTGAAATAGGAGCTTTTGCCGGTTATGAAATGTATGCTGACCGGGGTGGCTGTCCGGCCGGCGGTACTGTAAGTGGCGTAGGATATGTTAGCGGAAGGCAATGTATTATTGTTGCCAACGATCAAACTGTAAAGGCAGGCGCCTGGTTTCCTATCACCGGCAAAAAGAATTTACGCATGCAGGAAATAGCCATGGAAAATAAATTACCCATTATATACCTGGTGGATAGTGCCGGTGTTTATTTACCAATGCAGGATGAAATTTTTCCTGATAAAGAACACTTTGGCCGCATCTTTCGCAACAATGCAAAAATGAGTGCCATGGGCATTACACAAATTGCAGCGGTAATGGGTGCCTGTGTTGCAGGCGGTGCTTACCTGCCTATTATGAGTGATGAAACGTTGATGGTTGAAGGCAACGGTTCCATTTTTTTAGCAGGCCCTTATTTAGTTAAGGCGGCAATTGGTGAAGAGGTAGACAGTGAAATATTAGGTGGTGCTGTTACTCATACAGAAATTAGTGGCATAGCGGATTATAAATTTAAAACCGAACAGGAATGCCTTGACCACATAAAAAAAATAATCGGCAAACTGGGTAAAACACCCGATGGTGGTTTCGACAGGATAGCTTCCTTACCGCCAATCAACGAAGGCGCCATTTATGGAATCCTCAGCGAGGGAAATACAAAGCCCTATGATATGGCAACACTCATTGATTGCATCACAGACGCAGGCAGTTTCGACCAGTTTAAAGAAGACTATGGTAAAACAATCATTTGCGGTTATGCCCGCATTGAAGGCTGGGCTGTAGGCATTGTTGCAAACCAACGGCTGATAGTAAAAAATAAAAAAGGCGAAATGCAATTGGGTGGCGTAATTTATAATGACAGTGCAGATAAAGCCGCCCGTTTTATTATGAACTGTAATCAAAAAAAAATACCCCTGGTTTTTTTACAGGATGTTACCGGCTTTATGGTTGGCAGTCGCAGTGAACATTCCGGTATCATAAAAGACGGTGCCAAAATGGTAAATGCAGTTGCTAATTCAGTGGTTCCAAAAATTACCATTATTGTTGGCAACAGTTATGGTGCAGGCAATTATGCTATGTGTGGCAAAGCATACGATCCCAGGTTTATTTACGCATGGCCAAGTGCTAAAATTGCTGTAATGGGTGGCGAGCAAGCTGCTAAAACATTGTTACAAATTCAGGTAGCTTCATTAAAGGCTAAGGGTAAAACAATTTTACCAAAAGATGAGCAAGATATGCTAAACGAAATCATTCAACGTTATCAACAACAAACCACACCTTATTACGCAGCAGCACGGTTATGGGTAGACGCAATTATTGACCCCGGACAAACAAGGCTGGTAATTGCAGAAGCCATTGCAGCTGCCAATCACAATAACTATATGGAAGAATTTAAAACCGGTGTATTCCAGGTGTAGATTGAAGGTTATTTTTTTAATTTAAATGGAGCGCTTTCTATTCAAATAATGTTTAATTTCATAATACTTTAAATGCAGCTATAACAACCAGTGCCAACCAATATGCGCAAACCAATACTATCTATCTTTCTTTCCCTTTTTATCGCTGTTGTAGTGTGTTTATTTTCCTGTAAAGACGATAGTTATTTAATGATAGCTCCACCAATTGTAGATCATTCCTCTTTTACAGAAACATTTGACACTACTGGTGCCGCAATTGCCAGAGGCTGGAAGATTTTTAATAAAAGTATTCCCTTAGGCGATGCAGTTTGGCAGGATGGTGGCGAATCTCCGGCATTATTTGATGCCTATAGTAACAATGGAGTTAATGCAGGTTTCATCGGCACAAATTATTTATCTACGTCAGCACAAAAAGGTATTATCAGTCAGTGGCTGGTGTCACCCTCTTTACTGATGCAAAATGGTGACAAAATTATTTTTTATACCAGGGCTCAAAAATTGCCTGGCTACCTCAATGATAATAGTGATGACAGCACTGATTTTGCCAACCGGTTACAGGTATTGGTAAATACACAAAACGACAGTGCTGAGTTAATTGGAGAAGGAGAAAACACTGGTAGTTTTACCGGCGTAACAGATCCTGTAATTGACATCAATCCCAATTATTATGAATGGCATAATACTCCTGGAAGCTACCCTATTGATGGTGGACCAACCAGTACTACCCAAACCATCGCTCAAGCCTTCCCTTCCGAGTGGACAAGGTTTGAAGGAAAAATTGCCGGTCTTACCAAACCAACCAACGGCAGGTTTGCTTTCAGGTATTTTATTAAAGATGGTGGAAATGCAGGCAAAGGAACAGGTATTGGAATTGACCAGGTATCCTATACCAGTATTAGCAAATAATAATACCCTTACCTTTTACTTTTTTCTGAAAAAAATATTGTTCGGACTAAGAAGCCATGTGGAACTGCATTGGCTGCCAGGTACAACCATTTAACCGAGGTCCTACCCATTCAATAGAGTTTTGGTATTCTGTATAATTACTTCTTTAAATGCAATTTTGTTTAAAAAATTTGAAGAGCAAAAAATCAGTGGTATGGTAAATGAGAAGGAGAAATGCTGCAATAATTTAAGCCTTGCAATTATAGTTATTGAACAGTGTATTGAGGAAAGTTGAAGCCAGGGGAAAAAAATAAGGCCGGATAGAAATCCAGCCCGCATTAAAATCCAATATCCTATGAAAAACCATTTATAGAACGCATTTTGTTTTACTTAATTGCATGTTACCATAATTATATTTAAAACTATGGTACTTAAAACCGGAACATCAATGTCCATAAATATAGATTCTTAATTGAGCGTTTGGCAAATACCGACTTACGTAAAAGGGGGTTAGAGAAAAACTATAAACTATTTAGATATAGTATGCAAAGCAAAAATGCAACAGCCATTTAATATAAAAACATATCTCATTAATTTAGGGATTTAGTAATTGTTTATATTGATCAAAATACTGTTGTCCTACAACACCATAACTGAATTTTTGAGCGGCTTTTTGGGCAATTGAATGTCTATTATAATCTGCGTAATTGTCTATCATTTTGCAAATAGAAACAACCAGTTCTTCAACCTTTCCACTCTCTACCAAAATTCCATTTTCTTTGTCAATTACCTCATCAATACCCCCGACCCTGCTGCTAATCACAGGAAGGCCACAACAAAATGCTTCTAAAATAACACAGGGTAAACTTTCAAAACCGCTAAATAGTAATAAGGCTGATGAATGCTGCATTTCCTTTGCAACTTCAGCATAAGAAATCGCAGGTTTAAAAGTTACAAAGTCTTTAGATAAATCAAGTTGCTTTGCCATCTCCAATATTGAATCATCCAACTTGCCAACCATCAATAATTCAAAATCGTATCCCATTACTTTGGCCTTTTTGCAAGCCCTCAAAATTCCTTTGGGGTTCTTGTTATCATCCATACTTGATGGATGAATAAACCTAAATTTTTCAGATTGAAAAGGTTTGTAAAAAAACAAATCTGTATTTACTACATTGGGAATTACCACATACTTTATTTTGGCAAAATATTTATTAATGGTATTACCTAAATTTTGGGTTACAGGAAAAAGTAAATTTGCATGGTTTAAAACTTTTTTATTTTGATTGTTTATTAACCAATTACCGCTATACACGTTTGGCACAGATTCTTTAAAATAACCAGACCAGTGTTCTGTAACAAAATACGGTATCATAAATTTCCTTTTCAGATAGCTCGCCAACATGCCGGCTTTCATTGCAACATGAACATGAACGAGATCGGGCTTACCCATTTCTGATACTATTTGTTTATACATTTTTTTTTGAAGTTGTCTGTAGGTTCTATAAGAAAGTATTCTTTCTAATAAACTATACCTACTCGATCTTCCATAATAAACCTTGTAAACAACATGGTTGTTATGCTGTATTTTTTCTACAATAGATTGTCCTCGTTCCATAGTCTCATCTTTTACAATGAACAATACAGTAAGTTTCACAAAAGATCCAACTGCAAATGAATGTCGCTCAATAAAATCACCCGCAAATGAATCAACCTTGCTTGGATACCAACTTGCAAGCCATAAAACATTATACATGGTTAAGGTTTATTGATTAAAAAAACTGCCATAATACAATCGCCATTGAAAGGAAATTTTCGCATTACCCTGTTAATATTTTTTTTGGGCTGGTAATACATTCCAAAATGTAATTGCTGTAAATGAAAACGATTGCTATCAAAAAGCTTATTTAAAGTAAAAGGAGAGAAATACCAACAATGATGTGGGTGGATAGTTTCAGTATTGTGAATGCTTGCAGCCATGCAATCTAATGCTGCATAATTGGGGACAGTAACAAGTATTTTGGTGCCGTGGGCAAAACTATCAAATAATAAATCCGCCGCTTGATAGGGATTCGCAAGATGTTCAAGAACTTCCGATAACAAAACAATATCAGGATTAAAGCCTGTTGCTTCTGCAGGATAACAGTCTGTAATATCACCCCATATAACTTGCCCATCTTTAGTTAATTCTTTGTATTGTTGAATAGCATGTTCATCATTATCCAGCCCCAGTATGCCAGAAGTTCTTTTTTTTAGTTGCAAATGCAATAACGATTCATCAGCAATCTTTGCAACTGTATAAGGATAATCAGAAAAGCCAACATGCAAGACCGTTTTATTTAAGCACTGGCCAATAATAAAATCTACCCTATTAAATATTAGCACCCCATTGGGAGCCACACTTTGAAGCCAGGTAATATTATCTCCTGTTAACCTATACCTAAGGCTACTTTTTAGCATTGACATTGCCAACCACGTTATCAGCCAGTTTATTTTATTTTTAAATTTCAAAGTAATTTTTAATGTTGAAAAAAAGTATACTTTTTTAGTTGATTTAGCAGCGTAATAATTTCACTTTTTTTAAGATAAAAAAAATCAAATGTATTACATTGAAACCTATTTTTATAAATCAGTAAAAGATAAATAGCTGCACTTATATAAGCAATGCTACTTATTGCTGCTGCTGCATAAATAGAATACATGGGTATTAAGAGGACATCTCCAAAAACTACAAATACCAATGCTATTAAAGAGGCTGCCAGGTTAATCTTTATTAGTCTTTTACCGGCAAGATAAGCAGCCAAAACGGTAATAATACTTAAAGCAAAAAAACCCGGCATATATAGAAGTAAGGAAGTGTACATTAAATTAAATTCTTTTCCAAAAATCCATGGTAACACCCAACTGCCAGTTAAAATAACAATTAAAGTAATTGGTATAAAAATGAATGCAATAGTTCTGCATAATTCCTGTAGTTTACTTACAGGCATTTGATTACTGTTAACCGAACTAAAAGGAAAAATTATACTTGCTATTATAGTAGGTATTAAAATAAGTAACTGGCCAAATTTTGATACTTGAATGTAATTACTTAACTCAAGATTAGTACAGTATTTTTTTACAAAGAAATAGTCGATTCTTGTTACTAAAAAAAAAACTATATTGCTTAAAAATGCGAGAATAGAATAAGAAAAAACATCTCGTGTAACAAGTAATAAACTGTAAGAGGTAAGTTTTATTTTTTTTGTTGTAAACCAGACTACTCCAATTAGTACCAACGCCTGAACTGCAAGACTGTAATAGTAAATACCGGCAATATAATTTCCCTCTTTACCAATACCTGGATGGTTAATCCAAAAATAAAACAACACAAGGATTGTAAATAAATTTATAATGCAAGTAATAATATTGAGAGAAATAAACCATTTTTTTGCATAAAAAAAAGCGGAGAAATAAATTATTGCAAGATTGCTAATAACAAAAATAATTGAAAAGAAATTGCCTGTTGAAAACGTAAAAAACTTTAGCAAAGCTCTAATAGCCAAAGCTTGTGCAAATAATAATGGCAAAATGATAAATATAAGCGGAGATAAGGTTTTGTTATCTTTACTGCCAAAATAAGTAATCCCTGATTCCAGGCTACAACTAATAACCAGTACCCAAAATGACAGTACCGTAATTTCATAAAAAAAAACTCCGCTATCAGCAGCTCCCAGTAATCTAACCAGTAATAGATTGATCAAAAATACAAGCATTGTATTTGCAAGTTTCCATACAATTGCATGCTTCAGTATTTTATTAATTTGCATATTTTATAATAACAGGATTCTTAAAACTGAATATAGTTGATGTGTTTTGTGCAAAATACTAAAAGCATCCAAATTTGCCCGCATTACTTTATTATCACCAGCTGTTTTTTTACTTTAAAAGCTTAATTTTTTTTCATAAAAGCGAATACTAATTTTACCAATTAAACGAAAAATATTTTATGGCAATACTCCGCAAACTCACTACAAAAGCCACAACACAAATAAACACTGGTTTTGGGATTAATAATTCTGATTATGGCGGACGTTTTATAAATAAGGATGGACGCCCTAATATTGAAAAAAGAGGGATAAGTTATTTTGAACGCATAAGCTGGTACCATACAATGTTACAAATGCCCAGATGGAAATTTTTGCTGATTCTCTTTTTATTTTATATACTTATTAACCTGATTTTTGCGACCGTTTATTATACAATTGGCATGGAGCACCTGGAAGGAATTAAGGCAAATTCAACAGCAGAAAAAATTGGAGAAGCCTATTTTTTTAGTGCACAAACTTTTACTACTGTAGGATATGGGCGCATTAGCCCCAAGGGTGTTACTAGCAGCACTGTTGCGGCATTTGAAGCCTTAATTGGGTTACTTAGTTTTGCCATTGCAACAGGCCTTTTTTATGGCCGTTTTTCTAAACCTAAAGCATTTGTTCGCTTTAGTGAAAACGCAGTACTTGCACCCTTTAATAATGGGCTTGCCATTATGATGAGGGTAGCGCCTTATAAAAATAATAATCTGCTGGAAGCGGAAGCAAAACTAACGGCGGGGATTATTGTTGAGGAAAATGGCGTACCTAAAAATATATTTTTTGCGTTAGATCTTGAATATGAAAAAGTAAATTCACTTACTTTAAGCTGGACGATAGTTCATCCTATTAATGAAAAAAGTCCGTTTTATACTTTTACTGTAGATGACTTTGCCAACACAAAGGGAGAGCTATTATTTTTTTTTAAGGCATTTGATGATATGTTCAGTAATACGGTTGTTGCAAGAACATCCTATACCTTACAAGAATTGGTAATTGGTGCTAAGTTTGTGCCCATGTACCACCGCAACAATGAAAAAAATAAAACAATTTTAGATTTGGATAAACTTAACACTTATGTTGATGCAGACATCAGCCATTTATGGCAAACTGGTAAAAAGGAAGAAAGGATGTAGTTTATAAAATAAATGAGTTGCGCAATTATAACTCATAAAAATTTCTTGAACGGTTTATCTTAACGTCTCTTAGCAAACCCGATTTTGGACTAATGGCAATATTAAAAAACCGGTAACGTCCAACGGGAGAAACATTAATTGACATTTGCCAGCAATGTAACTCTCTTGAAATAGATAGTGATAAGGTACCCAGTTCCCCGGCGGTTATGTTATAATATCCGTTTATACCTATTTGCCATTTTTGTGTAAGTGCTAAAGTTGAGTTCCAGTTAACATTTTGACTTACATTTTTTGTAAAACCCTGTTTGCTTACAACATAGTTTTTACTATACTGAAATGAATAAGAAAAGCTAAGCGACCATGGTATACTAAAGTCTGTAAACTCTGCCGGATTATTGGCCATGTAGGCTCTTTCAGTTTCATATTCATCTAAAGGCATTCCCGTATTTTGATTGATCAGTTGGTTGGGATTGTTCTGCACATTGGCCTTCTTTTTAGATTGATCTCCACCCTGGAACTGAGTCGATAATGAAAGACTGGCACTAACCAGCCTGCCCAAACTTGGCTTTGTTTTCCAAACTAATTTATTGACTGGGCGGCCATCGGTAAGGTCAACCTCATAAGGATCTAAAGTAGCGCTGGTAGTAATATTTATTTTGTCAAATAAATTGGTTCTGGCACTCAAAGAAAAAGTACTGAATTGAAAGCTATCCTTTAAAAAATTGTAACTCCCATTAAAACTCAATCCATCAATTAAAGTTACTTTCTTTGATTTTGCTTCACCCGTATCTGTTTTATTACGAACTTTCATTTGCAGATTGTTATCAATATTAAAACTTAAGCCTCCAAATTTTCCTTCGCCAAATGCACCATAAATGCTATTAGAATATAAAGAGGTTCTGGTGTTGTAATGCTGCGAAGAATCCCGCCGGAGGTCATAATAAGTTTTTCCATTAAAATCAGGCTTGTAACTAATGCTTACTGATGGACGTATTTCATGACGGATAGCCTGTACTTTAGATTTTTTGCCGAAGGTGAAAGAACCAAAAATACGGGTGGATAAACCCAGGCTAAATGCCATATCCCTTGCTGCATAAAAACCTTTTTTTGTGGTAGAATCTATTTTATTACGAACAGTGTCTAAATCTTGATGTAACTGCTGCTGGTACCATCTTTCTGAATAACTGATACCCGGCGAAATCTGTACCGGACCAATTTGCGGCAGGGATAAAGAAATAGGTATATTGTGTATTGCACCCCATTGCAGGTTATTAAATATTTGTTTGCCTATATTTATTTTGCTTATTGCCGTATCATCCGAAAAAAAAGTCTGGCTCTTTGCATTTGAATTTAAGGCGACACCAAGATTCTCATACCATTTTAAATTACCAACAGGCTCCTTTCGTCGAAAAGGATAAAGTGTATTTAAATTAAAAGTTAAATCGGGAAGTGTTACACTGATAATTTTTGTGTTGGTATTTTGAAAGTGACTTGCATTGACTGAAATATTGTAAGGTTTATTTTTCCAAACCTTGGCAAAAGAAATAGAAGAGCTTAACTGGTTTTGAAAATTTCTAGCCGGACTATTAGGCACAGTAGCATTAAATTTACTGCTTCCCGCATTTACGTTCGCACTAAAAGTTGTACCCGGCCTTGCCTTGGTATCAGCACTATGCGTCCAGCGCACATTGAATGCTTTGGTGGTTGAATAATCAGGATCGCCTTTAAAATTATATTTAAACCTGTTAACATCAATAGAGAAATTGCCCGAGTAATGATATCGTTTAAAATACCGGGGGCTAACATTAAAAGTAACGCTTCCATAAGAATATAGTGTAGCCCTTGTTGTTATATCCCAGTTTTCATTTAGCACTTTGTAATAACCCAGGCCTTCCAATGCCAAGCCAAATTGATCGTTGGCTGTAAAAGTGGGAGGCAATATACCTGAGTGCCTGCCCGTGCTTAATGGAAAAATACCAAAAGGTAAAACAATAGGTATGGGCACACCTTCAAATTCAGGATGCACAGGTCCTGTTACAGCAAATTTTTTATTGATGAATTTTATTTTTTTACTAACGAATGCAAAATGTGGCGTATCTAAATTACAGGTAGTAAACCTTCCCCTGTAGGCATAAAAATCGTTTAGATTTATTTTCTTTATTCTTTCGGCATAAATATACATTTCGCCCTGTTGGGTATAAGTGCCTTTGGTTATACCCTTGCCATTTTTCATGTTAAAATCAATGGTATCACTTACCATTTTCGACTCTCCCTGTTTAAGCGTCGGAAAGGAGATTACTTTTCCGGTACTATCTTTTTTTAAGGAAGCAGTAACAAGGCCGGTTTTTTGATCAAATACTATA
>JANXSR010000295.1 GCA_025352625.1 Ferruginibacter sp. | reverse complement strand
GCCCCTCCTTACAGCAACTGCCATGATGGAAATGGCGGTGGTGGAGGTGGTGGAACTATTTTAGTAAATAATAATAATTATATAACGCCTGTTGAATTAAATGTTGCCGGAGGAAAGGGAGCTGACCTTTCTATTTTTAATGAAAGTGCTGGTGCCGAAAGAATTGGCCCAGGTGGTGGTGGTGGTGCAGGCATTGCCTGGTTAAACAATCCCTCGCTGCCAGCAAATGTTACGACTGTTTTATCAGGGGGAATTAACGGCACGATCACGGCAGATAACAACAATCCATGGGGAACTACGCCTGGCCAGCCGGGTGCAAATTTATTCAACCTTCAAATTCCAATTGACCAAAATCCTTTTAAGAATAATATTGATTCTTTACAAGCAAAATCAATAGCTGTTGCTTGTAATAAATTTAATTTAACAGGAATTGCTTACACTTCAAAATATCCTGTAAGCCAATGGCAATGGAACTTTGGTGATGGCAATACAGCCAATACTCAAAATACTACTTATACTTATTCAATAGCAGGTACTTATACAGTTTCATTAGTAATTACAGATATAAATGGTTGTAAAGACAGTACAACTATTAGTATAACTACAGCGGGATCCGGGTTTGATTTTTCTTACAAACAAGATGCCTGCAATCCGCTGGCTGTTCAATTTTTTAATATTGGAAATACACCTGTTAATCCCTATTGGTCATTCGGAGATGGAACCACGGTTTCAGGTTCAGCAAACCCATCGCATGTTTTTACAAGTACGGGTAATTACCCGGTAAAATATACTGTACAAAATTCAGGCTGTACAGATACCATTACTAAGAACGTATCTGTTAACATCACCAATCAAAATATTATCCTAACAGCAGATACAACCATTTGCTATGGTGCAGCTAAACAATTAATTACTGCCCCCTCACTTGGTTTTTGCTGGTCGCCAACTACTTATTTGAGCGATCCAAATAACGCCAATCCAATAACCAATACCCCTGTACCAATTACCTATTATTTTACGGCAGAAATACCAGGCAATAATCTTATCACCAATGGTGATTTTAATGCCGGCAATACCAGCTTTACATCTCAATACAATTTTGCAAGTCCCAATATAACCGAAGGGCAATATTTTGTTGGGGCAAATCCTCAAAGCTGGAACGGGGGTTTAAGTAACTGTACAGATCATACAACGGCCAATGGCAACATGTTGTTGGTAAATGGTGCACCAGTGCCGGATGTTACTGTATGGAATCAGACTGTACCTGTAACCCCCAATACCAACTATGCATTTTCCACCTGGATACAAGCGTTGTATACACCAAATCCGGCGCAACTAAGTTTTTCAATTAACGGTGGTGATGTGGGAACATTAATTACTGCCAGTTTACCAACCTGCAACTGGAGCAGGTTCTATACCACCTGGAACTCCGGCAACAATACCGCTGCCTCCATTTCAATCGTAAATAAAAATACCCTGGTACAGGGAAATGATTTTGCATTGGATGATATTTCATTTTCACCCGTTTTGATAAAACGGGATAGTGTTGTTATAAGCATCGATCATCCCGTTGTAAAAACAAACAATGATACGCTTATTTGTGGAGGCAACAAAGTACAGTTGACTGCAACAGGAGCTGCTACTTATAACTGGTTACCCGCAGCTGGTTTAAGTAATGCCGCCATCAGCAATCCGATAGCGAGTACCATTAATACAACCCAATATATAGTTACGGGGACTTCTGTAAAAGGGTGTTCCGCTGCAGACACTGTTAACATAATTACCAAACCACAGCCCATTATTACAAAAACAGCTGATACGCTAATTTGTAAAAACACCAACTTGCAATTGCTTGTTACGGGTGGCATTAGTTACCAATGGCTACCAGTAAACGGGTTAAACAATCCCACTATACCAAATCCACTAGCTTCGCCGATAAACAGCACTACTTATAGCGTTATTGTAACAGGAGCCAATAGCTGCACAACAACAGATTCGATAAAAATTACTGTTAGGCCTACACCAATTTTTACCATTTCGTCTGCAGATACAACCTGCTTTAATACAACAGTCCAGTTAGCTGCTTCTGGGGGTGATCTATATTCATGGACACCGGCAGCATTGGTAAGCAATGCCAATATTGCAAACCCTAACACCACTGGCAACGCCAACACAACTTATACAGTTGTAATAAAAGAACGGGCTTGTAACAACACTGCAACACTTAATACAACGGTAACAGTATTGCCTGTTCCCACAATAAAAGCCTCAAGATCGAATGATATTAATTGCAGTGAACCCAATGCCCAACTATCGGTTACGGGAGCAGGCCAATATGAATGGTCACCCGCAGGGAGCTTAAGTAATAGCACCATTGCCAATCCGATTGCCAGTCCTGCTACCACTACCTTGTATTCTGTAACAGGTACTGATTTTGTTACCAATTGTACTGCAAAAGATACAGTAACCGTATTTGTTACTAAAGGAGGAGCCTCTTCATTTTTTATTCCTTCGGCTTTTTCGCCTAATGGAGATGGTGTAAATGATTGTTTTAAGGTAAAGCATTTTACCTATTTAAAATCTGTTTATATCTCCATTTACAACCGTTACGGAAGTTTGGTCTTTCACACCACAACCGACAATGATTGCTGGGATGGAACCTATAAAGGAAGTGCAGCTGAGCCCGGCAATTATGTGTATTATATTAAAGCTGAAGATAACTGCGAACCCTTTTTAAAAAAAGGAAACCTGCTATTGATCAGGTAAATCAAAGTAAATTATTGAATCACACAAAAACTATCTGGTGTTTATTTATGTATCTCACTCGTAAAATGAAATTCTACATCAGGATTGTTTTGCCGTTCGGTATTTAAAAACCATTCGCTTTGTGCCAGGTACACCAGGTGGCCATCTTTATCTTCTGCTATATTGCCTTGCTTAAATTTAATAAAATCCTGTAGCTTTTTTGGGTCTTTGCTTGTAATCCAGCATGCCTTAAAAAAGGGCAGGCTATTCATTTGTACAGAGGCTCCGTATTCCTGCAATAAACGGTATTGTATCACTTCAAACTGTAATTCGCCTACGCAGCCGATTATCTTTTTATTACCGCCAAACTGTGTAAATAACTGTGCTACTCCTTCATCTGTTAACTGTGATAAACCTTTTTCCAACTGTTTGGTCTTTAAAGGATCTTTATTTACTACTTCTTTAAAAATTTCCGGAGAAAAAGAAGGGATTCCTGTGAAGTAAAATTTCTCTCCCTCTGTAAGTGTATCGCCAATTTTAAAGTTACCGGTATCAAATAATCCCACCACATCGCCAGGGTATGCTTCTTCAATAATATCTTTTTGGCGGGCCAAAAAACTATAGGGATTATTGAAGCGAAAATCTCTTTCCATGCGTACATGGTTGTAGTATTTACTCCTTTCAAACTTACCACTGCACACTCTTAAAAAGGCAATCCTGTCCCTGTGCTTGGGATCAAGGTTAGCATGTATTTTAAAAATAAAACCGCTGAATTTTTCTTCTTCCGGATTAATATCTCTTGTGGTGGTATGGCGTGGACGGGGTGTTGGGGCAATGCGGACAAATATATCCAGCATTTCCTTTACCCCAAAATTATTAACTGCACTGCCAAAAAATACCGGGGCTGTTTTGCCACTCAGGTAATCGGCGGTATTTAATTCTCCATACACGCCGTCTATCAATTCCACATCTTCCCGTAATGTGCTGGCATCCTTCTCTCCTATTTTTTCATCCAGTATTTTATTGTTGAGGTCATTAATTTCCACTACATTTTCATCATTGGCTTTGGTGCCGGCCGTAAACAACACCAGGCTTTTTTTGTGCAGGTCGTACACACCTTTAAATTCCTTGCCACTGTTGATGGGCACTGTCATAGGGTGTAACTGAATCTTTAATTCATTTTCAATTTCCTCCATCAGGTCAAAACGGTTCTTGCCATCCCTGTCCATTTTATTAATAAAAACAATCACCGGCGTATTGCGCATGGCAATAACTTCCATTAATCGTCGTGTCTGTGCCTCTACTCCATTCACGCTGTCAATCACCAGTACAACACTATCTACTGCTGTTAGTGTACGGTACGTATCTTCTGCAAAGTCTTTATGGCCGGGGGTATCCAACAGGTTTATCAAATGACCGTTATATTCAAAAGTCATAACACTTGTAGCCACACTAATACCACGCTGCCTTTCAATTTCCATAAAATCGCTGGTAGCATGTTTCTTTATCTTATTGCTTTTAACTGCCCCTGCGGTTTGAATGGCACCACCAAACAGCAGAAATTTTTCTGTTAAGGTAGTCTTACCCGCATCCGGGTGAGAAATAATTGCAAATGTTTTGCGCCTGTTGATTTCGTTCGTATACTTCATGCCCCTATGTCCTCTTTATAATTTTGAGCCGCAAAGGTAAGGTTTGATAAAGGTTAAAGCAAAAAGCCCTTGTTTTTTTGAAGTACAAATGAGATTGTTATATATTCTTACAATCAAATTATTTAATGCAGATTTAAGAAATAGCAGCATTATTTTTTATATCCTTTACTCATTCCCTTCTATTATTTCCTGCTTCAATGGAGGAGGTTGCTTTTCATCCTTTTCATCACCTAATAAATGTCCCCATGGTTGTAGACCTTCTACCCTGTCAAATATAATTTTTGTAATTGCAATTACAGGAATTGATAAAAACATTCCCGGTATTCCCCACATCATCTCTCCCACAATTACGCCCAACAAGGTTATGAGGCCGTTTATTTTTACTTTGCTTGCAACTATTGCAGGTAGCAATATATTACTGTCAATAAGGTGCATAATTACTACCGCAGCAATTACCAGTAAGATTTTAGTTGTGGCGGCCCCTGTAGCAAAAGTTACCAGTACACTAAATAAAAGCGCCGTAAAGATGCCGATATAAGGAATGATGTTAAAAAGACCGGTAATGATCCCCAGCAGCATAGCATATTTTATATCCAATAACCAAAATACAACACAAAGCACCACTGCTACAATGCTCATCTCCAGCAACAGGCCTACAATGTATTTTCGGATAATGTAT
The DNA here is from genome assembly GCA_025352625.1 of Ferruginibacter sp. GTDB lineage: Bacteria > Bacteroidota > Bacteroidia > Chitinophagales > Chitinophagaceae > Ferruginibacter. The sequence goes on along the minus strand of JANXSR010000295.1, from coordinate 6,950 downwards.
TGCACTTGCGCAATCACATCATACACGATAGCTTCATTATCTTCTTTAAAAATTTTTACCAGGAAACTAACAATGTGCCTTCGGTAAAAAAGCAGAAAAAAAGTATTGATCATAGTAAAAACAAGAAACAACAACATGGAAGAAACCGATACCACCGTGGCACCAATAACCGAGGTACTTTCGGTTAATAGTTTTGAAGTGGCCGTATTTACATAGGCCATTTGTTTAACCATATTTATATGAAATTGACTGCTTATCCAATGCTGAAACTCATTCATAGAAGTGGCCAACTGCTCTTTAAATTGGGGCCAGTCAGTTGCCAGGTCTGCTATTTGCGTACCAACAAGGTATAAAATACCTCCTAAAAAAACAATCATTAATATTACAGAAAGACCTGCTGCTGCACTACGCCTACATTTTAACCGTTGCTCAAAAAAACCGGCTAAGGGTAACAACAAAATTGATAATAGCATAGCAAACAGCAGCGGGCTTAATACTTCTTTTCCCAATATGGCTAAAAAACCCAACGCAATCACACTAATAAGCACCATGGCGAGTTTGGTATAAAAAGGAGTATCGGTTAAAGGTTGCAGCTTCATAAAAATCAGCGGTGTTTTTAATAATTATTTCAGTTTACTATCGTTACACAATTTAAGGTTTGTTTAGTATGCTGCCTCTTAAAGCTATTAATTAAAATTACACATCTTCATAAATGTTCAATTTCAGGTAACTCGTAAAAAAATTATCCAACTTCCATCGGTTATTTGATTTTTAAATTAGCTGCTACACAAGCCAGCTTGATAAACACAAATTACCTTACCCAACCATTTATCAATTTTTAGTAACAATTTACTTTGCTTGCTGTACATTTGGTGTATGCGAAAAACGCTTCAGATTCTTGGCAACTCTTTACGGCTCACTTTGCAGGAGCTTAGGGTAAACAAACTACGTACAGGCTTAAGTCTTACAGGAGTAGCTTTTGGTATTTTTTGTATAATAGGTGTATTGGCAACCGTTAACAGCCTGGAACATAACATACAAACTGAAGTGAGCAGCCTTGGCAGCAATACCATCTATATAGATAAATGGGAGTATAGTGGCGGTCCCGATAAACCTTTCTGGAAATTTAGGGCAAGACCCGTAATGAAATATGAAGAAGTTGCACTTTTAAAACAGCGGTCAGAACTGGTAGATAATATTAGCTTTTTAATGAGGTCAGGAGGCACCATATCTTACAAAGATGATATGATTGAAAACACCTCTATATATGGCATTACAGAATCACAAATGGCAGTTCAACCCATTTCATTTGCTTTTGGCCGTTATTTATCTGATGCTGAATTTAACAGTGGAAGCTCGGTAGGATTAATTGGTTTTGATAATGCAGAGAAATTATATGGCACAGCAGAAAGAGCTCTTGGAAAATCCTTTGAAGTTAAAGGCAAGCGGGTAAACATTGTGGGGGTTATAAAAAAAGAAGGTAAAAATTTTATTGGCTGGGATTATGATAACTGCGTGATGCTGCCTTATAAATTTGCCCGCCAAATTATTTCAGAAGAGTTTAGTAACCCTGTGCTGATTGCAAAGGGTAAAGATAAAATAACACCTACACAACTAAGTATTGAATTACAAGGAGCCATGCGCCAGATAAGAAGATTGAGCCCCACCCAGGAAGACAATTTTTCGTTAAACAGTGTAGAAGCATTTAGCCAGGCCATCAGCGGTTTATTTGGTACAGTTGATATTGTTGGGGGGTTAATTGGTGTTATCAGCCTGATTGTTGGCATGTTTGGTATTGCCAATATTATGTTTGTAACAGTAAAAGAAAGAACCAGCATGATTGGCTTAAAAAAAGCCATTGGCGCCAAGCGTTCCAGTATACTTTTTGAGTTTTTAATGGAAGCAGCCATGCTTTGCCTGATGGGTGGTGCTATTGGTTTGTTGTTGGTTTATATTCTTACACTGGTATTTACACACGTGCTGGATTTTCCGGTATTTGTTTCCATCCCACTTTTAATAGGCACCGTAATTATTTGTTTAGTAGTGGGTGTGTTGGCTGGTATTTTCCCTGCTTCCAGAGCTGCTAAAATGGATGCCGTAGTTGCAATACGGAGTAAATAGTTTTCATCAGGTAATTTTTTATTGACCGGCCTATGAAGCAATGTGACACATTGTTTTAACCTGTTCGCCGTGGCGGATTCACTCACTCATACAAAAACAGCTTTACTAATCAGTGCCTGCTAAGCGGGGGATTTTAATAAATGAGAAGAGAGCACAGGCGGTGGATATAACAATAAAAGGAATAAATAATAGTATATTTTTTTAATAATTTCCTGAAACTTTTGGATTGCTTTTTAATTAAAAAATCTACTTTCTTCAAACAAAAAATAATATGAATAAAACATTCAGACAAGGTGCAGTTGGGGCCCTGTTAGATGAATATGAAAAAGTAATTGTTGAATTGAAACAAGTGCTTAATGACATAACGGATGAAGAATTACTAAAAGTTGCAGACAGTAAAACAACAGACCCCAACTGTAAATCTATTCAGACAATTCTTTCCCACGTGGTAAAGTCTGGGTATGCCTATGCCATTTACATACAAAACTTAAAAGGTAACAAAATGAATGCGCCTGCAACTTCTTTGCACTCGTCTATAAAGGAGTACCAAAAAGAGTTGAACGATATTTTTACTTTTACTACCGCTACTTTTGCTACCATTAAAGACAATGAATTAGAAGAGTGTAACAATGCCAAAAAATTAATTACTTCCTGGGGGCAGCTCTATGACATTGAACAAATTACTGAACACGCTATTGTACATATATTGCGCCATAGACGACAAATTGAAAAATTTAAGCTTGTCCTGCGTTAAAAAATTAAACTGCACCATTGCACATTGTCGCATCCAAATGAGTTAATGAATAAATGACGCTTCTTTTTAATTTTATTGAGGAAATTTAATTTTGCATAAAAAGTAATTTATGAAAAGAATACGCCTGGTACTCCCAGTATTTCTATTGCTATTTTCCTGCAGCAATACTTAAATTGCCCATCGCACATTTAAAGGAACGGCTACCGATGTTACCAGTTTAGATGGATGCGGCATGTTAATTAAATTAGACAACGGCACCACGCTGCAACCTCATGTATTGCTGAAGAATTTTACCCCGGAAATGAATGAAAGAGTAAAGCTTACATTCATTGTTCTTAAAGACAGGATGGGTACCTGCATGAATGGTTCCCTCGCAAAAATTACCAGTATCCATTACCTTTGAGCCCATTATGGCTGTTACCATTTTAGCAATAGAATCTTCCTGCGATGAAACCGCGGCTTCCGTATGCATAGACGGCAAAATATTATCCAATTTTATCGCCAACCAAACGGTGCATGAAAAGTATGGCGGTGTAGTACCGGAACTCGCCAGCAGAGCACATTTGCAAAACATTGTGCCTGTTGTGGATACCGCTTTAAAAACCAGTGGCTGTGCATTATCATCTATTGATGCTATTGCGTTTACACAGGCCCCGGGCTTAATTGGTTCCTTGCTGGTAGGTGCACAATTTGCCAAATCACTGGCACTGGCTTTAGAAAAGCCGTTGATTGCAGTAAACCACATGCAGGCCCATGTGCTGGCAAATTTAATTCCTGCAGACAAACCGTCTTTTCCGTTTTTATGTTTAACGGTAAGTGGTGGCCATACACAAATTGTACTGTGCGAAAGCCCTGTCAAAATGAAAGTAATTGGCGAAACCATTGATGATGCTGCCGGTGAAGCATTTGATAAAACTGCAAAACTATTAGGACTACCCTATCCCGGCGGTCCTTTGATAGACCGCTACGCTGCCAATGGAAATTCAACACGTTTTGCATTTCCTGAGCCACAAATACAAGGGCTAAATTTTAGTTTCAGCGGATTAAAAACATCCATCTTATATTTTTTACAAAATGCCGGTACCAGTAATGTTTTTAAAGAAGCTTTTACTGCCACTACGGATGAAAAGAAAAAATTCATTGATGAAAATTTGGTTGATATCTGTGCTTCTATACAACACCGTATTGTAAGCATCCTGTTAAACAAATTAAAGAAGGCGGCAAAGGAAACCGGCATCACTACTATTTGTATTGCAGGTGGTGTAAGTGCCAACAGTGGCTTACGCAATGCTTTAAAAGAAACAGGTAATAAACTGGGCTGGAAAACTTTTATACCAGCTTTTGAATATTGTACCGACAATGCCGCTATGATAGCGATTACAGGCTATTATAAATTTTTAGAAAATGATTTTGTTCCATTGAGTATCAGCCCTTCACCAAGAGCCACATTTAATAATTAATTTCAATTTTTTAAAGGAGTGGCAAACAACTTTTTTCAATTCAAACAATTTACTATTCAGCAACAGTTTTGTGCTATGAAGGTAAGTACAGACGCCTGCATTTTTGGTGCCGCTGTTGCTGAAATGTTCGCTGCTAAAGCATTGCCTGATGAAGATAAAGAAATACATTACCTGGATATTGGTACTGGAACAGGTTTACTAAGCCTGATGTTAGCCCAAAAAACAACAGCATTCATTGATGCAGTTGAAATTGATTCTGCAGCATATGATGAGGCATCCGAAAATTTTAATTCATCCCCATTTAAAGAAAGACTTTCCATTTACAATACTGATATTTTAAATTACCGGGCTGCAAAAAAATATGAGGGTATCATTTGCAACCCGCCATTTTTTGAAGGTGATTTACGATCGCCTGATAAAAAGAAAAATGCGGCCAAACATGATACTACACTAACCTTGCAGCAACTTTTAAAAATAGCTGATAGCCATATAAAAGTAAATGGGCTATTAGCTGTTTTATTACCTTACCATCGTGTTGATGAATTTATAAAAGATGCGGTTGATATGCATTTTGGATTGAAAGAAAAGATATTGCTTCGGCACACGGTGGCACATCCTTATTTTAGGGGTATCTTATTTTTTTCGAAAACTGAAACTACCTCAGCAATAAAAGAACTTGATATAAAAAATGAAGCGGGTAATTATACAGATGAGTTTATATATTTATTGAAAGATTATTATTTGTATTTATAAACTGTAAGTGCTTACCGCTTCTCAATTTGGCACTCAGTTAATTGCAGCATAATTATATATCCCCGTAAAAAGCTAATCTTGTTTGTTAGATGTATTAAGACAATAAAATAAACCTGAAATAACAATAACAGATACAACAGCATTTTTTGCTTTATGGGGTTTAGCTAAACTAAGCCACTGATGAACAGAAAAAATTTTTGTGGCAGTCTTCATTTTATTAATTCTAAGAATTGCAACTACCTATAATTATGTACCCTTCTGATTGAGTAAAAATTAAATGCCGGTCTTTTACTGGAGCCTTACAATTTAAATGTTTATACTTATAAACTGCTTGCATTATAATATAATGGTCAAAAATATAAGTACACCTATATCTTTATCTTGAGCCAAAACTAATAAAAAATAGTACTTTTGGCTTAAGATATTTTTTATATTTTGAGCCAAAACTAAATAAGTTTTGTACTTTTGGCTTAAAATAATTTATAATGGAAGAGCCATTTGTTATAGGGAGAGAAGAAGAAAAGCTTTTACTGGAAAGAGTTATAGCAAATACTAAGGCTGATCTGGTGGCAGTATATGGTCGCAGAAGAATAGGCAAGACTTACCTCATTCGAACCTATTTACAAAAACATATTGCACTGGAATATTCAGGTATTCACAATGTAGATACGGAAATTCAACTGGCAAGGTATTTTGAGGCATTGGTAAAACAACTAAACAATAATATTACCCTGCCTGCCCCCTCTGACTGGTTTGCTGCATTAGAATTAACGGCAACCTTGCTGAAGAAAAAAATGCGCCGGAAAAAAGTTGTTTTGTTTTTAGATGAGTTCCCATGGATGCAAACACCCAAGTCGAATTTTTTGGCAGCCTTTGAACATTTCTGGAATACCTGGGCAAGCAGGCAACCCAACCTGGCTGTAGTACTCTGTGGTTCTGCCGCAAGCTGGATGATACAAAATGTAGTGCGAAACAAGGGTGGGCTGCACAACCGTATTACCCAAAAAATTGCCTTACAGCCATTTACATTATATGAAACAGAAGCGTTTTTAAAAAGCCGCAACGTTAACCTTAACCGTTACCAGTTAACACAGCTGTATATGGCTTTTGGCGGTGTGCCGCATTACCTGGAACAGGCTGCTCCGAGCTTAAGCGCTGCACAAATAATAGACAAAGCCTGCTTTACTAAAACAGGTTTTTTATACAATGAATTTACCGATCTCTACAAAGCATTGTTTGATAGTGCCGACAGGCATTTTAAAGTAATAAGAGCATTGGCGGCAAAACCAATGGGACTTAGCCGAAATGAAATCATCAAAATATGCAAGCTGCAAAGTGGCGGCAGCACCACTGCCCTGCTGGAAGAACTTTCTGCTTCCGGTTTTATTACTGCTTACATCCCGATTGGAAAAAAATCTAAAGACAGCATTTTTAAAATTACCGATGAATATTCGCTTTTCTATTTAAAATTTATGGAAGCTAACCGCAGCGGCAGCAAAGGCACCTGGACGAGGCTTAGCGACACACCTACCTGGAAAAGCTGGAGCGGCTTTGCATTTGAAAGTGTTTGCATGAAACATATCCCCGCATTAAAAAAAGGATTGGGCATCAGTGGTATTTACAGTGAAACAGCTATCTGGAAAAGCAGGGGCAACAGTAGCAGTGGTGCGGCTCAGATTGACCTGGTAATTGACCGGCGGGACAACTGCATCAATCTTTGCGAAATAAAATTTTATGAAAATATTTTTTCTATAGATAAAAAATATGCCGCCGCCCTGCTGCAAAAAAAACATATTTTTAAACATTTAATTATTTTACATAGCAAAAACACATATAACACAGCAAAAACGATCGCAAAAACG
>JANXSR010000291.1 GCA_025352625.1 Ferruginibacter sp. | reverse complement strand
TTTGAAAAAAGCTCAATTATTTAAGCAAGATAAAAAAGTAAATCTTTTGAAAATTCGACCTTAAAAAGCGATATAAAAGAAAAGAGATTGACTAGTTTTACCAAATCAATCTCTTTGCAACTAATTGAAAATCAGTGACCCTGTCAGGATTCAAACCTGAAACCTCTTGATCCGTAGTCAAGTGCTCTATTCAATTGAGCTACAGAGCCATTTAAAACATTCTGCATAAAAGAACTTCAAAACCTTCTCATCCGTAGTCAGATGCTCTATTCAATTGAGCTACGAAGCCATTTCCGTTTTACCGGATTGCAAAAATAGAGATTTATTTTATTGAACCCAACTCTTTGTGCATTTTTGCGATAAATAATAAAATGAAACTTCAATTCTGGACCATTGGTAAAAGCCATGAACCTTATGTTAAAGAGGGGATTGAATTATTTACAAAACGAATTACCAACTACTACCCGGTTGAATGGAACATTATTGCCATGCCTAAAAATGCAGGTACTTTAAGTGAAACAGACCTAAAAAAAAAAGAAGGTGAAATTGTTTTAAATGCATTGCAAAAAGAAGATTATCTGGTTTTGCTGGATGAAAGGGGTAAACAATTAACTAGCGAAGGGCTGGCAGCTTTTATACAATCCCGGGGAAATGAAAGTGTTAAAAACATTGTATTTTTAATTGGAGGTGCCTATGGCGTTAGTGAAGTAATTATACAAAGGGCTAATTACAAGTGGAGCCTATCGTCACTGGTTTTTCCGCACCAATTGGTACGACTGATTTTAGCAGAGCAGGTATACAGGGCCTGTAGCATTAACCGCAACGAAAAATACCACCATAGTTAAAATAATACAATAGATTTGAGCATAAATTATTCGTATGAATTTTTCTGCTGCCCCTATTACTTTTATATTAATCGCCGTCAATGTGATTGTATCATTGATTGGTTTTTCCAATGCTGATGTTATTGATAAAACCATTATGTGGCCTTATGGTATAAAAAGAGAAAAACAGTATTACCGCTTTATAACTTCCGGTTTTATACATGCTGATTTTATTCACTTGTTGTTTAACATGTTCAGCTTTTATTATTTTGGCAGTGCCATTGAATTTTACTTTTCGCAATATGGCCTCGGCGGAAATGTGTCTTATCTTTTGCTGTACTTTCTGGCGCTTATAATTGCAGATATCCCCAGTTATTTAAAACACCAGGATGATTATAATTACAGGGCACTGGGCGCTTCGGGAGCAGTATCGGCTGTAATTTTTGCCTGTATTTTATTTCAACCATGGGGTACTATCCTTATTTATTTTATTCCAATGCCCTTTGTTGTATTTGCATTTGTTTATCTTGGTTACTGTATTTATATGTCGAAGAAAAACCTGGGGCATGTTAATCATGATGCCCATTTATGGGGCTCTTTATTTGGATTGATTTTTACAGCAGTCCTGATTGCAGTAATGTCGCCGCAATTGTTTCCTGATATCCTGCAGGAGCTTTTGCATCCTCATTTTGGCAGGTAACTAATTTGCAGCAAATTAGTAGTTGAGGGTATAACTTTAAAACGGTCATCAATTCGTTTCCCTACTATCCAGATTATTTTTTTATTCATTTCTATTACCCAGGTATTTTCTTTTTGGGTAAGAGATGATTTCTGATCAATTAAAAAACGATTCAATTTTTTCTTCTTTTGCATACCCAGCGGATAAAAATAATCGCCTTGCTTCCATTTGCGCAACAACAAAGGGTAAGTTATTTCAGCAGCATTTAAAAAAGCGATAGAACTATCTGTTACTATTTGCGCCTTTGCAGTTGTAAGTTTTTCAATGTGTAGGGTACCTGCTTCAAAATCAACATCGGTATCTTTTTCTTCAATTAAAACATGTTGTACTTCGGTATTTTGCAAGGGCGCAATAATAAGCCAGTTGCGGTTTTTAATAATCCGGTGCGTAGCTGATTGAACATATTTACCTGTTTCGCTTTTCAATAATGCCATCACTTCATCTGCCTGGTGTGCGGTAAAAGCATAGTCTTTTATAATCTCATAAACAACAGTTGGCAGAGGCACTGTTTTCAGTAATTTTAAAACAGGCAGGTGTACTTCATTGCCTTTTTTTTCAACCAGTTTTTTTATGTGCACCTCAACAGACTGACGGTATAAAATTTCGGTGTCGGTAAAACGCTGAATATTTTTAAGAATATTTTCTTTGGCTTCGGGATACTTTTCACTTACCATTGGAAGAACGGTATTGCGAAAATAATTGCGGGTGTATTCATTCTCTGCATTGGTATGGTCTGTAACAAATGCAAGTTGTTTGATTTTAGTAAAAGCTTCCAGCTCATCTTTTCGTGCAAACAATAATGCACGGACAATATTACCCTGCTTTGGTAAAATACCCCGTAAACCTTTAATGCCAGTTCCTCTAAAAAAATGCATCACCGCTGTTTCAATATTATCATCTGCATGGTGCGCTGTTACGATGTACTGATAATCGTTTTCTACACAAAGTGACTTAAACCAGTTGTAGCGTAGCTCCCGGGCTGTTTCTTCAATAGATTTTTTTGTTGTTGCTGCAATAGCAGTTGTATTAAAAACTGTTACATAAAAATCAACATTGTATGATGCAGCAAGGGCCTGTACAAATTTTTCATCGCTGTCACTTGCTGCACCACGCAATTTAAAATTACAATGCGCTATGGCGAAATTGTAACCCGCCTGCTTACACATGGCACACAATACAACAGAGTCTACACCGCCGCTTACAGCAAGCAATAACCTGTCTTTTTGTTGAAAGAGATTTTCTTTTTTATTGTATTCTATAAATCTTTTAAAAAGTTCCATTAATAAATTTGTAACCGGTAATAAAAAACTGATTTGAATTGAAAGCTAACGAAGCCATGAAATACTAATGTAACGAGTGCGATCCGCCGCAGCGCACAAGCTGCCAATGAAGTTCCAAAGAGCTTCATATCCGGGATAAAGAAATTTGAAACTAACAATCAAAAAAGGCAAAAAATGAGTAACAAACTTCTGCTAAAGTTGCCTGCAGCGGCAGAGATGGAGACTTTACTCCTCTAAATCCTCCAGTGCCCCCTGCAATTCATTGTACGAATGGTTGTCTCCTGCCCTTTTCGCTTCTTCCATCCCTCTTTTATAAATTCTAATTGCTCTGTCAAAATCTTCTACCCGCTCTAATAATTTGCCCAAATGATAGTAAGAACCAATATAGGTTGGCTCCCGTAATAATATTTCGTTGAACAGTTTTCGGGCATCTTCATCATTCCCCACCTTGATGTATTCCAGTGCCAGCGCATGTTGCAGAAAACTATCCTTCTCTGATGTTTTTAAATATTCCAGTAATTTGTCTATCCTGCTCATGTAACAATTATTTTTTCCTTTTTTTATATTATTTATCTGAACAACACTTATCTTTGTTATTAGTTGCATAAACAACTTTATTTCTTCACTCCTGCTTTTCTTTACTTTTAAAAGAGGGCAGCCGAAAAAAGACTTGCATGAAAATTTTAGTCTGTATCAGCAAAACACCTGATACCACCGCAAAAATAGCTTTCGCTGATAACAATACGAAATTCGCTGCTGATGGTGTACAATGGATCATCAATCCTTACGATGAATGGTATGCACTAGTGAGGGCCATTGAATTGAAGGAAGCTGATGCTGCTACTGCTATTCACCTTGTTACAGTTGGGCTTGCAGATACGGACCCTATTATCCGAAAAGCATTGGCTTTGGGTGGTGATGAAGCCATTCGTATTAATGCAGACAGTCATGACAGTTACTACATTGCATCTCAGATTGCCTCCATTGCAAAAGAAGGTAATTACGATCTTGTTTTTACAGGAAAAGAAACAATTGATTACAATGGCTCTTCTATTGGAGGCATGGTAGCCGAATTACTTGACCTGCCTTATGTTTCACTGGCTACTAAATTTACACTGGAAGGAACCAATGCTATTATCATCCGTGAAATTGAAGGCGGTGAAGAAACCTGCAAAGTGCAATTACCCGTGGTTGTTAGTTGCCAAAAAGGTATGGCAGAACAACGAATTCCAAATATGAAAGGTATTATGGGTGCCAGAAGCAAACCGTTAAAAGTGGTAGAACCTGCTGCAATGGATACTTTTACTTCGATTGCTTCATTCGATTTGCCGCCTGCAAAAGCTGGTGTTAAATTAGTGAGTGCAGATAATCCGGAAGAGTTGGTTAGGCTGTTACATGAGGAAGCGAAGGTTATTTAAAACCCACGTTCCGAAAGGAATAATTGTGATCACTACATTTTTTAAACGAATAAACTCTTTACGATGAGTGTTTTAATTTTTTTAGACCAGGCTGATAACAACATTAAGAAGTCATCTTTTGAAGCTGCCGGTTATGGTGCTGCCATTGCAAAACAAATAGGTGTGGCTGCTGAAGCTATTGTGCTGGGAACTGTGAATGATGACCTTACCACTCTTGGACAATATGGCGTTACCAAAGTACATACTGTAAAAAATGACGCTCTTAATAATGTAGATGCACAGGTATTTACAAAAATAATTGCAGATGCAGCAACTGCGATTGGTGCAACAGTAATTGTGTTCTCCAATAATTTTAACGGCAAAGCTATTGCTCCACGGTTAAGTGTTCGGTTAAAGGCTGGCCTTGTTTCAGGCGCCGTTGCGCTACCTGATACTACCAGTGGTTTTATTGTAAAAAAGAATGTATTTAGTGGTAAAGCTTTTGCCAACGTGTCTATCAATACCGCTATTAAAATAATTTCTCTTAATCCAAATTCTTTTTCAGTTGCTACAACCTCTGCAATGGCAGAAGTTATTGAGTTTGCAACCACCATTACTGATGCAAAAGTAAAGGTCACCAGTACAGATAAAGTTGTAGGTGAAGTACCTTTAAGCGAAGCAGAAATTGTTGTTAGTGGCGGCCGAGGATTAAAAGGGCCTGAAAACTGGGGCCTGGTAACTGAGCTCGCAAAATTATTAGGTGCCACTACAGCCTGTAGCCGACCTGTTGCAGATATTGGCTGGAGACCTCATCATGAACATGTTGGGCAAACAGGGCTTGCCATTGCGCCAAATCTTTATTTTGCCATTGGTATTTCAGGCGCAATTCAGCATTTAGCGGGTGTAAACAGAAGTAAAACAATCGTTGTTATTAATAAAGATTCTGAAGCCCCCTTCTTTAAAGCTGCAGATTATGGCATTGTAGGCGATGCTTTTGAAGTGATGCCGAAAATTATTGACGCTGTGAAAAAAATGAAAGGAATTTCATAAAAAATATAACTTATTATTTAAAGTCTTTCAATTGAGTTTGAAAGACTTTTGTTTTTTATCTTTGCCCTCAAGAAGAAAATATACTTCTTAGCCTTTCACGCAATTGAATATGAAGAAAATAGAATTAGAAATAGTAGCTCTTTCGCACAGCATTACCCAAACCCACTCCTATGCAGTAGTATTAGGCGAAGTGAACGGTTTACGACGCCTGCCCATTGTAATTGGTGGATTTGAAGCTCAGGCAATAGCTGTAGCATTGGAAAGAATGAGCCCCAGCCGCCCACTAACCCACGACCTGATGAAAAATTTTATGATGGCTTTTAATGTTGAGTTACACGAAGTAGTGATTAATGATTTGCAGGAAGGTATTTTTTACAGCAAACTGGTTTGCAGCAGCCAAAATGATACGGTGGAAATTGACTCCAGAACTTCTGATGCACTTGCATTGGCGGTGCGCTTTGGGTGTTCCATTTTTACATATGATAATATTTTAGACAGTGCAGGCATCCTGATGGAAAATGACGACAAAAAGAAGAAAGCATCTGCACCAGTAACCACAGAAACAGGCGGTCAGGATGATTTACACAAGTTATCAGTAGAGGAATTGCATACACTCTTAAATGAAGTATTGGAGCAGGAAGATTATATAAGAGCCATTGCTATAAGGGATGAAATTAAATTGAGAAAATAGATGGAAAATAGATCATTAGTAATAGATAATTTTTAAGTGCATTACTGCTTTTAGTTTATCGTCTGCTTAATAATCTTGGCTCAAAATAATTGTTTTCCATTTAAACAATTATTAAATTATCCATTCAAAAATTATCCATTCAAAAATGCTGCTTTTTCCTAATTGTAAAATCAACCTTGGTTTACGCATTCTTAATAAAAGGAAAGATGGATACCACAATATTGAAACTGTCTTTTACCCGGTTCCATTAAAAGATGTACTTGAAATAATACCATCCACAGATATAACACCCATAAATTTTAGCAGTTCAGGCCTGTTAATTGATGGTGAGACCGAAAATAATTTGTGCATTAAAGCATATCAGTTATTGAGAGCAGGTTTTCCTCAAATACCTGCTGTAAAAATGCACCTGCACAAAGCAATTCCAATGGGGGCCGGTTTGGGTGGGGGTTCTGCTGATGCCGCTTTTACTTTACAACTAATAAATCGCCAGTTCAATTTAAATTTATCAACTACCCAATTGATAAATTACGCCCTGCAATTGGGCAGTGATTGTGCTTTTTTTATTTTAAACACACCTTGTACAGGAACCGGCCGTGGCGAAATATTGGAGCAAATAGCAGTAGATCTTTCAGGCCATCAACTTATTTTAGTTAACCCAGGCATTCATGTAAATACCGGCCAAGCCTTTGCAGCCTTGACTTTAAACCCCGAAAATCATAATCTACCTTCTTTAAAAGATATTATTAAACAACCCATTTTTACATGGCAAAATCATTTAAAGAATGATTTTGAAGAACCGGTTTTCAAACTATATCCTTCTATAAAAGAAATAAAGGAATCATTGTACAAAATGGGAGCTGTATATGCTTCAATGAGTGGCAGCGGCAGCACTGTTTACGGCATTTTCAAAAAACAACTACATCTGCAAATAAATTTTAACTCAACTTATTCCGTAAGTAAACATTCTCTATAAAAACTTGTTAATAATCATCCTAAAACATTAATATTTTCCACTTAATGCTGCTCATTTAACAGCTTTGTAATAAATTGCAATACTTTAAAATCGAACTATGAAAAGATACTTACTTATTGTAGCTATATTTTTAACCGCTACGGCATTTGCACAAAAATCAAAAGAGGCTATTCCCAAAAACTGGTACCAGTTAGACAAAGCTACTACTGGTTATTACGGCATCAGCCTTGATAAAGCTTATGGCTTTGTAAAAACAAAAAACTTAAAGAGTAAACAAGTGGTGGTAGCTGTTATTGATAGCGGTATAGATACGCTTCATGAGGACCTTAAGCCAATTTTGTGGACCAATCCCAAAGAAATTCCCGGTAATGGAATTGATGATGATAACAATGGTTACATTGATGATGTACACGGATGGAATTTTTTAGGTGGCAAAGATGGCCGCAATGTGAAGGAAGACAGTTATGAAGGAGCCCGTGTGTACACTGCATTAAAAGCAAAATACGGTGACGATATCCCTGATGAGTCTGCTATTACGCCTGCAAATAGAGCAGAAGTAGCAATGTATAAAAAAGCAAAGCAAAAAATTGTGGGAGATGTTGACCAGTCTGAGGTAGCATTTTTAAAACAAATATTACCTGGATTTTTAAAAGGCGATTCAGTGATAGCAAAAGAATTGGGTAAAGAAGAATACAATTGCACCGACCTTGAAAAATATACCTTCACAGACCCCAATGCCAGAAGAACAAAATCTTTTTTACTGCAATTATGTAAAGCCAATAGCAGCGATGAATTAACCAATAAACAAATTATAGATGAGCTGGAAGGAGATATAAGAAAAGCCGATGCAGCTGACAATGCACCAAAAGAATACAGGAAAGAAATAGTACAGGATGATGAAACCAATATCAACGACCGTTTTTATGGCAACACTGATATAATGGCTTCCACTCCGTTTCATGGCACTCATTGCGCTGGAATTATTGCAGCGGTAAGAGATAATGACAAAGGCATTAATGGCATTGCAGATAATGTGCGTATTATGATGGTACGTGCTGTACCTGATGGAGATGAACATGATAAGGATATTGCCAATGCCATTCGCTATGCTGTTGATAATGGGGCTCAAATTGTGAGTATGAGTTTTGGCAAAGAATTTTCTCCTAATAAAAGCTGGGTAGACGATGCCGTAAAATATGCAGAAACTAAGGGTGTTTTAATGGTTCAGGCTGCAGGAAACGATGCTAAAGATGTTGATACCAGTGATAATTTTCCAACCCCTATTTATCTTGATAACGGGCAGAAGGCAACCAACTGGATAACTGTTGGCGCAAGTGGTGATCCAAAAAACGGCGGCATTACTGCAAGTTTTAGCAATTACGGTAAAAAAGAAGTGGATGTGTTTGCCCCCGGAGTACAGATTTATTCTACTATACCTGGAGGCAAAAATTACGGACATGCTTCAGGTACCAGTATGGCTTGCCCTGTGGTTGCAGGTACAGCAGCATTTTTATTGGAATATTATCCCAAGCTAAGTGCTAAACAATTAAAATATATTATTGAGAAATCTGCAGTTGCGCCAGATATTGAAGTGAATATTCCCGGAACTTCTGATAAAACAAAATTGAGTGAGCTTTCTAAATCGGGAGGTTTATTAAATGCTTACGAGGCTATTAAACTTGCGGATACACTTACTGGTGACAGAAAGCAAACAAAAGAAGTATTGCCCAAGCCTGCAATGACAAAAAATAAACAAGGTTAAGCAAAAAGAAAGGCTGAATTTATTATTTTAGTGCCGGGTTTAATTACCCGGCTTTTTTTATAAAATAAACTTCACAACATGTCAAAACCATCGCCAACTACTTACCCTCCTTATTTTCAAAAATACATCGACCTTGTACCGGATGAAGAGCTGTTATCAGGCTTCGTAAATCAGGCTGTAATTATAAAGAGTCTGTTAGGTTGCATAACAGAAGAAAAATCAACCTTTGCTTATGCCCCCGGCAAATGGACGTTAAAAGATTTGTTACAGCACATGATAGATACCGAAAGAATTTTTTGTTACCGTGCTTTGTGTTTTGCAAGAAAAGAAGCTTTCCATCTACCTGGTTTTGATGAAAATGAGTATGCAGCCAATGCAAGTGCCAATAAGAGAACGTGGCAAAGCCTAAGAGAAGAATTTATTGCCGTAAGAAATGCTACTGAACTATTATTTAAAAGTTTTTCTGAAGAAGAATTATTAAGGTCTGGCATTGCCAATAACATTCCAACAAGTGCTGTCAGCATGGGCTTTATAGCATTAGGACATGTGTATCATCATAAAAAAATAATAGAAGAAAGATACTTTTGAATTATTGATACGGCTATATAATTATGTTGAAAAATTGACAGGCATAGGTAAGTACAAAAAAATCGCTTCAATAATATTGAAGCGATTTTTTTGTAAAGATTAAATTCGGCTAATTCTTTTTTAACTCAGTTGCCGCAGCTGCATTTACTGCAACATTACTTTGATTAATCATGTTGTTCATCACCTTAACGGTTTCATCAATATAAACATCACCCTTCAAACGGCTTAAAAATTGCTTGTTTCTATCGAGTTTTTCTTTATCAGCACTTACTCCCACTGTATCTATTGCGTTATTTATTACAGTCATTTCCTTTGGCAGTTTATATAAGCTATCCAAGTGCTTATAAGCTACTTTTAATTGCTTAAGGTCTTCTTTATATTTTACCAAATTTAAGGACGCTTCTTTATCATTCTTTTTATCAATCCATTCAATTTGCTGCCTCATTGTTTTGAATGTGTTGCTTGTACTAATTTGGTCATTTGCGGCATTTACAACCGCATCGGTACTGTAAGTACTTACCCATGGGCTGTATTGAGCTTTGCTGATTTCATCCCAGCTTAATGCTGCATCATTATCCTTTTCTCTTGATTTATATAATTCAAAACGATCAGGAATTACTACATCCGGTGTTACTCCTTTTAGTTGGGTAGCTCCGCCGTTGATGCGATAAAATTTTTGCAGGGTTAATTTAACGGTGCCCAAATCTTCTGATTGTTTAGCGAGTGCCGGATTCTCTGCTTCAGGATTTAAAGGTATTGTACGCTGCACCGTTCCTTTACCATAAGTAGAAGTACTTCCAATAATGATTCCACGCTTGTAATCCTGAATGGCTGCTGCAAATATTTCAGATGCGGAGGCACTGCCCTCATCAACCATTACAGTTAATGGCCCATTGTACAAAACACTTTTATCCCTGTCTTTCCAAATATAAGGTTGTCTTTCATCTCTTCCCCTTACCTGGCAAATTGGGCCATCTTCAATAAATAAGCCAGCCATCTTAACTACTTCAGGTAAAGAACCTCCACCATTTCCACGAAGGTCAATTACAATACCTTCTACATTTTCTGCCTTTAATTTTGTTATCTCCTTAGCCACATCATCCGAACATCTTGCCCCATTTGGTTTTTCAAAATCCATGTAAAATTCCGGCAAATAAATATATCCAATTTTATGTTCTCCTTTAATAATGGCACTTTTTGCAAAAGTGTCTTCGAGTTTAATTTCACCTCTTTTCAATACCACCAATTTAATATTCCCATCAGGTTTACGAACAGTTAACCTAACTTCTGTTCCGGCTTCTGAACCCCTTATTAATTTTACTGCGTCAGAAACTGCATAGCCTGTAACATCTACCGGTTCTGCATTTCCCTGGCCAATTTTAATTACTTCATCATTAACTCCCAACTCGCCGGATTTCCATGCAGGCATACCTGTAATTAAGCTGGCTATTTTAATTTTGCTTTCGTCTTCTTTTAACTGGGCACCAATACCATAAAACTTACCGCTCATCATTTCATTAAAACCTCTGCTGTCAACAGGGGCAAAATAATTACTATGTGGATCCATCTCTCCGGTAATAGCATTTACAAAAGAACTAAATAATTCATCGTTGGTATTGTGCGTTTTTAACGTCGTAAAATAACGGTCAATTTGTTTTCTAACAATGTCTCTTGCTTCTCTCTCTAAAGTGCTATCTGCTTTATAAACAAATTTTTTGGTCACTTTCCCAAGTGCCCCAGCACTGTCACCAGCTGTAGGCAATGCCTCCTTCTTATTTTTATTATTTTCTCTATCTTCCAGCATATCCGAATATTTACCTAATACCAGGTATTTTAAACGCTTGCGCCATGATTCTTTTTTTTCGGCTTCTGTTTTTGGGTAATTCAATTTTTCCCCATCCAATACAATATTTTCATCTTTTGTAAAATCGAATGGTTTACTCAAAATATCTGTAAAATATTGAGATGCCTGGTTTAAACGACGGGTGTAAGAATCATTGATAGCATAGAAAGATTCCAATTTGGCTCCATGAATTTCATCATCAACCCTGTTTTGATATTTAGTAAAACTATCAATATCGCTTTGCAGAAAGATGCTTTTATCTTCATCCAAATCTTTTACAAAACGGTTTAATACCTGTTTGGAAAAACTATCATTGATGTTTTTAGGACTGTAGTGTCCCTGTTCCAGCAACAATCCTACATTGCGTAGTATTTTTTCATTTTTAGTTTTAGGATTATCTCCCGCACGACCTTGTGTTTGAAAAGCTACAAAAAGGCTGGCAATCGTAAGTACCAGCAATACTGGCAAGAATTTTTTACTCATAATTATCTGCTGGATTTTAAGCATACTATAAAATTAACGGAAAAACGGATGTGTTTATTGGATTAACACCTCATTAAGCACTAATGTTTTCTTAAAACTTGATGAGTGGTTAAAGGCTTGCCTCCTTACAAGTGCACAAATGTGCTGTGTAAAACTGGATTTACCCTATTTTCTAACACAATCGCCGTAAAAACTATCGTAAACAACTAATAAATATTAAAATAAAATTGTTTATTTATTTTTCAATTTCATTTCCAGCACTTTCATAAAATAGCCGCCTACAACACTTCTTGCCTGGAAGCCTACCATCTTTCCATCAGTTGTTTCGTGCCAGTCGCTGATGGGCACACGGGAAGTTGTTTGAGTGGCATACTTATACATGGGGTCAGCCAACGTATGAAAATCTTTTTCGTTACTTGCCAAAACAGAAGTCCATATTACCCAGTCAGATTTGGTATAGGTCTTCCTGCTGTCCAATGGCAAACCAAAATCATTTTGTTTGGTGAGATAATATTTCACTTCTTTTTCATACACTTCTTTGGGGAAATAATTCAGTTTTAAAACCTTGTCCCAAACCAGGTTGTACTTCTGGCTCCAGGTTCCTTTATCATTAAAAGTTAAAGAATAATGATCCCCATCTGCGGCCATGGCCATCCATTTTGTTACCATCCCTTTTGTAATGCTGCGATACTTTGCTGCAGTCTGTTGCTCACCGGCTTTTTCAGCCATTTGTACATAACCACCCAATGCAACAATTGCCTTCATAGAAAGATTGGCGTTGCGTGCCAGGTGACCTGCAAAATCATCAGTACATAATTGCAGCGCCGGGTCAAGTCCTTCTTTACTTAAATAGTCAGCCCAGATAGCCAGGGTTTTCCAATGTTTTTTAGCGAAGCTGATATTGCCTTCTGCTTTGCAAATGGCAGCAGTAAGTGCCATCATGTTACCACATTCTTCTACCGGCATATCTTCGCCGTAGGTTTGTCCGTTGGCAAGCGGGTAAGTTCCCAGATCGTGTGCCGGAAAGGGTTTCGCCCATTTACCGCTTTCGCTGTAATAAAAAATTCCGTTCAGCATACCTTCAAACAATTGCGGATTGTACGCCAGGTAAAGTGGTGCAGAAGGATACGTAACATCTACTGTGTTGATAGAACCATTGCTGAAATTTTCTTTTGACAACAACAGCAATTCACCCTTCGGACTTTTAACCAATTTGTGTGCGGCGATACTTTGACGGTATGCCAGCTCACATAATTTTGCATAGTCTTCCCCACCAGCTTTCACCGCATCATCATGAATCATTTTATTCACAGCTTCACATTTTTGAATGGTAGTTTTGTAATCAGCAACTGCCTGTGTAAGCACTTGCTCAAATTTCACAGTACCACTTTGATTCCAGTATGGGCGCAGGTTTGTTTTAAAATATTGTATAGAATACAGATCATCATAGCCCAATAATATCAGTTGTTCTTTTACAGCAGTACCTATTTTTCCAAGGCTTACTACCGTGTTCAATAACAAATGTTTTCCGCCGGTAAGTTTGCCGGTAGCAGGCATAAATAATTTTGATACATCACCATCTTCTGTAACAGATTGCTTTACGCCTGTACCGGATGGCACCGCCACATATATATAGCCCCAGTCAATGCGAAGGTCATCGCCCTTCTTTTGCAACACCGGTTGCTCAACTGTGCCGGCCTTTAAAATTGACAATCCTCCGGCAGTATATTGCTGTGTTGTCATAGCCTGTGTAGGTGTGTTGGCAGCGATATCTGTAGAAGCTCCGAAGTACAATTGCACGTCGTGCAAAGCACCATCTGTTGATTTTATTTTAGCACTGATGTAGGATACCGGCCTTGCAAGAAGCGGCAGGTTGTTTATCAGCAACGGCGAAGTAAAAGTGAGGGAGAGGTTTACTTTACCACAAGTAAAATCATAGATTGTTTGTGTAGCATTTAATTTCACCCTGTTTTGTACAGCCATTTGTACAGTGTTACCGGTAGCGGCTTTTGGTTCTTCCGAAATTCCTGCATCCAGCATAGCACCGCCAACATTGTTGATAACATGTATGGCTAAAACATTGCCATCTTTTGCAAGTTTGCTTTTTACTGCATCTGTAATTGGCAGGTAAATGTATTTGTTGGTCCACCCTACTCTTTTATACACCAATTCCCCGTTGAGGTAAACATCTACATCATCATCATGACTCAATTTTAAAAAGAGGTTATTGAGATTAAGATCACTCACAGCAAACTTTCTTCTCATCCAGATATTTTTGCTGAGCCATTTTGTTTTTACAATACTTTCATTGTCACCAAAAGGAGCGATTCCTTTTTTCCACTGACTATCATCAAAACCTGCATTCATCCAGCCTTCAGCAGGCTGGTCTTCTGTGTAGGCGGCTTCATAATTTACCTCGTCGCCTGCGGGTAAAATTGTTTTGTACACCTGCCCTACATTTCCCATAAAGCGGTAAGTTTCTCCATCAACTTTTATCATGCCTATTAAAGAATGATCTGCTCCCGTCCAATGCTTGGTAGGCGAAGCTGTCAGCTCATCTGTAGTTGACCAGATACTGAAATAAGGATCGTGTGTTATCAATGGATAGGCAGGGGCCTTGGTGCTTTGTGCAAAACCTGCCGTTATTATAAAGAGTGCAAGTAGTATTAAAACAGTTTTTTTCATTGTTACTTATTTATAAATTGATGTTGTTTTTTTAAACCTGTTATTTTCTGCCGCAACTGGATAATAAAACGGGAATAATTAAAGGCAACTGTTGCTGAAACAGTACTGTGTAATTATTTTACCGCCATCTATTTCCCAGTCGGTTTGAGAAAATACATTTACCATAAAACCAATACAGCTGCTGGTACAAAGTTTTTGTTCATTGCTGATTCAATTAAGATAATTGAAAGGTATCTAAACTTTTATAAAATTCCATTATAAACAGATAATAAAAGCCCTATGGTCTTTACAAAAAATTTACCGGTAATATTTCCAGTTAGCCCGATGGAAATATAGGGCTTAAAACAGCTTAGTACCTTGCCCTGCCACCAGACAAATCAAACGTAAAACCTGTGGTAAAACTATTTTGTGGCGATACAATGTAAGTCGCCATATTTGCTGCTTCTTCCAGTGTACCACAGCGTTTCATTGGAATTTTATCAGTCATATATTTCACCTGTGCTTCAGGCATTGCATCCACCAGCGGTGTTTGTATCACAGCTGGAGCCAGTGCATTTACAGTAATGCCCATCTCTGCGTATTCACTACCCTGCACCTTAGCCATACAAATAACCGCTGCTTTTGATGTAGAGTAGGCAAGCATCCCGGCATTACCTTCTTTACCTGCAATGGAGGCAATGTGCAGTATTCTTCCATAATTGTTGGCGACCATATTGGGCAATACTACTTTGGAAGTGTAAAAACAACTCATAAAATTTACTTCCATTACTTTATGCAGATTTTCGCTGTCCACTTCGTGACTCTTGATATTGGTAACACCCGTAATGCCCACGCAATTGATGAGTATATCAATTTTTTTATACTTAAAAATAGCAGCTAAAATAGCTTGCTGCACCTGCTGCTCATCTGTTACGTTCACAATAACTATTTGGGCCTTGTCCCCATACTTATCAAACGCTGCATGCAGGTTCTCTTCATTCATATCAAAAATAACTACCTGTGCATCCATGGCCAATAACTTGTGGGCAATTGACAAACCAATACCTGAAGCAGCACCAGTAATAATTGCCACCTGGTTAATAAAACTATTCATGAAATTTTTCTTTATTAATTAAAAAACTATACACTTTGTAAACTATTCTCTTCACTGTTCATTAATTCAACAATGTACTGATTTAATTCACGGATATAATTAATGCTTCACTGATGTCACAAAAAGAATTATGGTAAAGTAAGATTTAATTATCTGAGGATCGTCACTTTTAAACAATTCTAATCTACCAATGTAACAACGTTATTTTCAACAACATTGAGCTTTGATTATAGTTGCTTACAGCGTTATTGCTTTATCAAAAAAAGGGCGGCACTAACCAATTGCTTTTTTGCTATACCTGGCAGGAAACAATAATTATTTCAATGGCATTGTGCACTTGTTTTTTATGCAAATCAGTTCAGGTGTTGTTTCAACATTTTCAGTTAACAATAAACTAAATGAATATATTCAAAATCAATACCCCCATTAAACCAAGTATAGAAATACCTGTTTCCATTACAGTCCATGATAAAAAAGTTTGCTTTAATGAAAGCCCAAAAAATTCTTTAAACATCCAAAAGCCGGAGTCATTAATATGCGATCCGAAAACACTGCCTGCGCCTACAGCCAGTACCATCAGCTCAGGCGATACAACGCCCGATGCTACCAGTGGTGTTACAACACCGGCTGCAGTTATACCTGCCACCGTCGCGGAACCTATTACCACCCTTAAAAAGGCCGTAACAACCCATCCGAAAATCAGTGGTGGCATTGACCATTTACTGCTGAATGAGGCGATGTATTGATCGGTGCCACTATCCTGCAACACCTGTTTAAAAACTCCACCCGCGGTTATAATCAATACAATTAACGCAATGCCGGAAATCGCTTCGCTGAGCCATTGCATGGTTGTTTCCATTGTTTTACCTGCCTGTAAACCAAACTGCCAGATGGCAAGTAATACAGACAGCAGCAATGCGATGGTAGGATCACCCATAAATACCAGTATTTTTTTTAGTGACTGGTCAGGTAAAAAGTGATTGGCCAATACCGCCAGTGTGATCAATATCACGGGTAACAATCCAATAATAAAACTTGGAAAAGCGGCTGGCAATTTGCGTTCTGCTTTATCCCCGGACAGGAATAAGGAATTTATTTTTACTTCTACACCTTTTAATAAACGGCCAAGTAAAGGTCCGGCAATCATCACAATGGGTATGGTAATGATGAGTCCGTAGATCAGTGTTTTTCCCATATTTGCTTTAAACGCATTCACTAGAAAAACAGGACTTGGATGCGGCGGAAGAAAACAATGGGTGGTTGATAAAGAAGCCGCCATTGGAATGGCAACGTATAGTAAAGGCAATTTTGCTTTGTGGGCAACTGAAAAAACGAGCGGCACCAATATAACAAACCCGGCATTATAATATAGCGGAATGCCAATAAGAAAACCCGTGAGCAGGATAGCCCACTGAATATTATGTTGCCCGAAACTGCTGATAAGTGTAGTTGCAATTTTCTCTACAGCACCACCGGCTTCCAGGATTTTGCCCAATACCGCACCCAGGCAAATGATCAGTGCCAAACCGCCCAGGGTATTGCCAACTCCTTTTTCCACCGATTTTATAACCTGCATGGGTTCCATACCCAGTAAGAGCCCTGAAAGTATGGCTACAATCAGCAAGGATAAAAAAGGGCTTATTTTTTTATAGGTTAAAAATATCTGGAAACAGATGGCAGTAAATATGACAAGTAGTTGCATGTGGATTTGTTTAAAGGCCGTTACATTATTTCAGTTTGCCGGGAACACCAAGTACCGCGTTGAGTGCAGGTTTAGGTTGCTTATTCCGATCCCATAACGATGGGTAATTGGTCCGGTTGGGTATAGGATAATCATTTTTCCAGTTCATGCCATCGTGCAAACCCCATAAGGTTACCCTTGCTATTTTATCTTTTCTTTTAAAAAAAATACCAAAAAGTTCTTCGTACCTGTTTGTCAACAATTGCTGCACACTATCGGGCAAACCATTGGTATAAGGATCAAGAAAAGTCTTGAACTCTTCCAGCTGAAATTGTTTGTCGGCCATACCCTGTCCAATGATCTGCCCTTCTTTGGTTAAAGGCAATACATCCACATCCAGCTCTGTAATCATCACCTTGATGCCACATGCCGCATACGCATCAATTGCGGTTTCTATGTAGCTGGTTTTAGGATAGTTCAAACCCCAGTGTCCCTGCATACCCACGCCGTCTATCCGAATGCCTTCTTTCTGCAGCATCTTAACCATGCGTATAATGCCCTCTCTTTTTGACGGTCGCCATGTATTAAAATCATTGTAGTATAACTCAGTACCCGGTGCAAACTCTGCGGCAAATTTAAAGGCATATTTCACCAGGGTATCGCCATTGCCAAAAGCATTTATCCATGCTGTTGGCCGGTAGCTGCCATCGTTATCAATCACTTCGTTCACCACATCCCATGCTTGCACCCTGCCTGCATATCTCCCTGCAACCATTTTAATATGGTTGCGAAGCCGTTCAACCTGTTCTTCTTTTGAATTCGGCTTGCCATTGGCATTGGTAAAAAACCAGGCTGGCACCTGGTTGTGCCAAACCAAGGTGTGGCCAATGATAAACATGTTGTGTTGTTCACCAAATGCAACAAATGAATCAGCCGGGGCAAAATTAAATACGTTGGGTTGCGGGTTTATTAAGGCAGCTTTCATGGCGTTCTCCAGCGTGATGCTATTAAAATGTTTTATAACAATATCCTGTGAGGCCTTATCCTGGCCTGAAACAATTGGACCAGCTACCGCCACACCCATCAGAAATGCATCCTTATAAACACCTTTTAACGTCCATGCATTCTTGCTGGATTCATTTACTTTTTTAGTGTTACTGCAACCATTTAAAAGTAAAGCACCGGCAAATAAAAGGAGTGTGATTTTTTTCAAAATATGTCTTTGTATGTATAAACTGCATAGATGTATTGCAAAGAATACGGGTTATTATTTTACAACATTTACCAACTTACCTATTCCATCAATGGTGATGCTGATTACATCTGCACTTTGTAAAGTAAAATCGCTGCCGGGTACAATGCCCGTACCTGTCATAATGAGGCAGCCGTAAGGAAAACTACTTTCCCTGTAAATAAATGACACCAATTCCGCCGGTGTGCGTTTCATCTGGCTGATGGAAATGCTGCCTTCAAATATCAACAAATTGTTTCTTGTTATTGAAAGATAAATAGTTGTTTCCGGGCTCAGCGGTTCATTGGTAATACACACACCGGGGCCAAGTGCTGCGCAACCATCGTATGTTTTTGCCTGCGGCAGATATAGGGGATTTTCGCCTTCAATGCTGCGACTGCTCATATCATTCCCCACTGTATAGCCAATGATTTTGCCGGAAGAAGTCACGACCAGCGTGAGTTCCGGCTCAGGTACATCCCAGGTGCTGTCTTTACGGATGCGTACAAAATCCTTATTGCCGGCAACCCGGTGAGGCGTACTTTTAAAAAAACATTCGGGTCTTTCTGCTTCGTACACTTTACCATAAAAATCCGCACCACCTGCCACCTTGCTTTCTTCCTGTCGCCCCACCATGCTACGGTAGTAGGTAACACCACAGGCCCACAGCTCCTGGTTGGTTCCAATGGGAGCCATTACTTCACTAATCAAAGTTTCACCTCCGGCGGGCAATATGGTAGTAAGTGCTTTTACTTTTTCAACAATATGGTCGTCATTAATGAAGTGGTCCCAACTTTCACCAGGAACCAAAAAAAACTGATGTGCCTGTTCAATAACAACTCCTGATTTTGTTTTATATAATTTCATGTTTGTATTATTCGTTGCTTGTTTATTGAAGCTGGCATTTATTTCAATACTGAAAGGCCGCTGCTTTCCTTGCAATAACAAGAGCTGTTAATGCGAATCTCTTGTAACAGCAGAGCCCGAACTCCCTGTTAAAAAATCAAGATCGGCACCTTTATCTGCACCCATTACATGTTTGATATACAAACTAACGTATCCCCTTTGCGCTGCGGCTTTAGGTGCTACCCATTGCGCTTTTCTTTTTGACAGTTCCTCATCAGAAACATGCAGGTGTAATTTCCGCTGTGATACATCCAGCTCAATCAGGTCGCCGTTTTGTACCAAAGCAAGGTTACCGCCAATAGCAGATTCCGGGGATACATGCAATACGGCTGTTCCATACGCAGTGCCACTCATTCGTCCGTCAGAGATGCGCACCATATCTTTAATTCCCTTCTCTAATATTTTCTTAGGTAAAGCCATGTTACCCACTTCAGCCATCCCCGGATACCCGACCGGGCCAACATATTTCAGTACCATCACACAGGTTTCGTCAATATCCAAATTTGGATCATCAATCAACCGGTGGTATTCTTCTATGCTTTCAAACACTACTGCACGGCCCGTATGTTTCATCAGCGCCGGTGTAGCAGCCGAAGGTTTTATGACAGCGCCGTTCAATGCGAGGTTACCTTTTACAACTACACAGCCACCTTCGGGTAGTAATGGTTTTTTATAGGTACTGATTACATCCAGGTCGTAGCAATCTGTATTGCCCACGATATTTTCATGGTGATTTTTTCCGGTAACGGTTATTACATTTTTATGCAGCAGCTCTTTTAATTCATTGAGAACTACCGGCAGCCCTCCGGCGTAATAAAAATCTTCCATCAGGTATTTACCCGATGGCATCAGGTTTAACAGCAGGGGTATTTTACTGCCGAGTGAGTCAAAATCGTCCAGTGAAAGTTCAACCCCAATCCTTCCGGCAATTGCCATCAGGTGTATGATAAAATTGGACGAACCGCCTACTGCCGCATTTACTTTAATGGCATTTTCAAAGGCTTCTCTTGTAAGTATTTTATCAATGGTCAGGTTCTCTTTTACCATTTCAACAATCCGTCTGCCGCTAAGCTGTGCCATTACTTTCTTTCTTGAATCAGCAGCTGGAATCGCTGCAGCGCCACTTAATGTAAGTCCCAGCGATTCTACCATGCATGCCATTGTGGAGGCAGTGCCCATCGTCATGCAATGACCAATGCTCCTGCTCATACAACTTTCGGCATGCTCACAATCTTCCTGCGTCATCTTGCCCGTTTTTATCTCTTCATCAAACTTCCACACGTGTGTTCCGCTGCCGATGGTTTGCCCCTTGTAACGCCCGTTAAGCATAGGGCCGCCTGGCACAACAATCGTAGGCAGACCAACACTTGCTGCGCCCATTACCGTTGATGGTGTTGTTTTATCGCAACCTGTCAGCAACACCACTCCATCCATTGGATTGCCGCGGATGCTTTCTTCTGCATCCATGCTGGCAAGATTACGGAATAGCATTGCTGTTGGTTTCAGCAAGGTTTCACCCAAACTCATAATGGGGAATTCTACCGGAAAGCCCCCGGCTTCAAGTACACCGCGTTTTACAGATTCGGCATGCTCACGGAAGTGCGCATTGCAGGGTGTAAGTTCACTGAACGTATTGCATATCCCTATTACCGGGCGGCCATCAAACATGTCTGTTGGCATACCCTGGTTCTTCATCCAGCTGCGATAAAGAATACCGTCTTTATCTTTACGGCCAAACCAATCGTGGCTCCTTAATTTCATGCTCATTTCCTGTTGTTTACTTGTTTTAAAACTGGTTTCATACGGACTTACTCAAAGGTTTCTTATTTATTAAGCAAGCGTAATGTATTGTGGCAAAGCAAGCGTTAGCTTCCCAATGCAGATTGATACAACAGCTACTGAAAAAAATGGGACTAAAAAAAACCTCTTGTAAAAACAAGAGGTCTCATCTTGTTGTCGAAACAAAACTGCAATAAAAAAAAGCGCTTATTTATCCCACCAAATCCTGGTGCTTAGTAAGTCCGGGCCCTGATTGCTGATGGCTGCATTTACCTGCTGCGTATTAACAGAAATCTCAGATGTAGGATAAGTGAGCCGCCTGATGAATGTGCCATTGGGTACATCCGGGTTACTCGGCTGACCATAAGGGTTGGGCGTTAAAGCAGGATACCCGCTTCTTCTAAAATTGGCAAATGTTTCAGGCCCGTTTAAGAAAGAAGATATCCAATACTGTGTATTGATTTGTTCTAACTCAGTGCCGACTGCAAGGGGATTATTTGTTACATAAGTATCTCTTGCAGCAGGGGCAACAGCGGTTGCAGGATCATACAGCGCCATCTGATCCATGTGGGCCCTGATGCCGTCTGAAAAATATTGGTCTACAGTTCCGGTTGCAATCCATCCCCTGAATTTTGCTTCTGCCATTAATAATAAATCCTGTGAAGCACTTACTAAAAAAGCGGGCGTGGTTACTTTCAAAATTCTTCTTCTGTCAGCCTGGCTGTAATCATAAAAACTTGCAAGCCCGTCAGCAGTTGCCTGTGCAGGAGCCGTTCCATTGTCTTTGCCCATCGGCATTCCAATTTGAACACCCGAGGTGGTAACGCCTGCACCGGCTGTTTGGTCGTTGCCTGATTTAGCACCCACATACCTTACAGCAATAGCTGATAATCTTGGATCGTTTGTTTTTTTAAATTGATCCACAAAAGGTTTGGCAAGGTAAAAATTTGCGGCTTCTGATCCATTCAAACCGCCACCAATCGGGTGAGTGTAATTGGCATCATGTCGTATGGCAGCATTGTCTGCATTGCTGGTAATTACGCCTGCGGCAATAGCAGCCGTTGCTACAGCCTGAGCTTTTGCAGGATCAACTTTTACCAGGCGCATACCTGCTCTTAACAAAAGTGAGTTGGCAAATTTTTTCCATTGATCTACTTTGCCTGCATACAATAAATCTGCGGTCTCAATTGTAGCTGTTGAGCTTAAAGCTGCACTAGCTTCTGTAAGCTCTTTTATGATATCATTATAAATGTCTTGCTGTTTGTCGTAGGCAGGAAAGAAAATCTGGTCGGTAAACCCGGCGCCCCCCTGCGAGTAGGGAATATCACCATACTGATCCGTTAAAATCATAAAAGAAAATGCCTGGTAAATACGGGCCATGTTGTACAGGTTAGATCTTGCGGGAAGATCTTTGGTTTTTACAATTACATCGTGGGTGTACTTAATTACATTTTGATAATACACAGCCCATACCGGTTGAGTAGTTACGTCGCGGCTATCCTGGTTAAAGTTGGCACCTGCCAACACACCACCATTGGGACTAATCATTTGCTGCACGATTCCTATATCAAACACCAGTGTTTTAAAAGGATATGACGAGCTGACGATGGCCTGGTTCAGCAGCAGCGTGGGTTCTAAGGTGGTGGGGTTTACCTTGTTCTTATTAAGATCTTCCAGATTTTTATCGCAGGAAGAAAGGATGAGCAGGAAAACCGTCGCTATTGAAAATTGAATGATTTGCTTCATATTTTTCTGAATTAGAATTTAATATTTAAGTTGATGCCAACACTCCTGGTGGTTGGTAAGCCCGGCGATTCAAGTCCAACATTATTGTCAGACGCAAAACCAAAACTCTCGGGGTCAATATTGTCAACCCATTTTTTTATGATCAATACATTGTTTGCAACAAGGTCAAGTTTCAAACCTTTGATGGGCCATTTTGCAGGAATTAGTTTTGTAAGATCATACCCCAGGCTTATTTGTCTCAGTTTCCAATAACCGGCGTTGTAAACCACTGACTCAATTATCTGCTGGCTTCTTAAGTGTTCCCAATAGGTTTGTACAGGCGCAGCTTTTGTGTTTTGTTCGCCTGTTTGGGTTACGCCTACACCAACCACACCACCCTCTCTGCCTTCAAGCGTGCGCATGTGCAATCCATGACGGATAGCATTGAAGTTGGTACCACTCAGCATTTTTCCGCCAAGCTTATAATCAATAAACACTGCCAGTGAAAATCCTTTATAATTAAAAGTATTCAGAAAGCCTCCGGTCCATTTTGGCAAAGCGCTTCCAAATAAAACAAAGGCAGATGTGCGCAAAGGCAAGCCGTTAGACTGAAAGATGCGCTGGTTACCTTTTGCTGCATTTGTGGCATATCCAAATCCTGCAATCTGTCCCATTTCTTCTCCCACTACCAATCTTGTTTCACCATTAAATACGTGGGTACCGGTCGTAATTCTTTCTCCCGGTTTGTCGGTTAAAATACTCAACACTTTTGTTTTATTGTACGCTGTGTTGGCCGTAAAGTCCCAGCTAAAATTTTTCTGCCTGATAACGCCGAGCGATACCAATGCTTCAAAACCTTCATTGCGGCTTTTGCCACTGTTTATCCTGGTGTTGATAAAACCTGATGCGTCTGAAATCTGTGCTGGTACAATCTGGTCTTTGGTGATCTTTCTGTACACAGAAAAATCAACCACTACCCGGCTTTTAAACAGCTTTAATTCAATACCTGCTTCTGTTTCAGCAGTACGGCTTGGTCTTAAATTGGGATTAGGCAACACATTGCCACTGGTACCAAGCGATACGGGGGTGCCAGATGGATTGTTAATTAAATTTGCATTGACAGTATAAAAAAGCTGGTCAGCGTAAGGAGCTACATCACCATCACTGCCCACTTCAGAATAACCCAGTCTTACTTTTCCAAAACTTAACCAAGGTATTCCCTTCAAAGATTCCGAAAACACATACGCACCGGAAACAGATGGATAAACGATGCTTCTGTTAGCGGCGGATAAAGTAGAGAACCAATCATTTCTTGCAGTGGCTGTAAGATATAATACTCTCTTCCACGACAAATCAGCAGAGCCATACAACGAGTTTACACCAGATTCAGTTAAGGAATAAACCGGATCTTTTGCTCGGCCATTCTGCACAGTGTACAGGCCACGAACCACAAAATCGGTAACCTGTACGTTATTTACATTTCTTGTTTTGCGCATTTGATTGCCACCACCGGTAAGGGTTGCACCAAAATCGCCAAAGGTTTTATTGGCTGTTACAAGAAAGTCGAGATTGGTTTCCCTGAAGCGGTAAGACTCCTGTGTGTAAATGCCATTTACAAAACCTGCCGGTGCCGGTCCCCGGGACGCCTGGCCTGTTGGAAAATTATTTACATCTTCATCACGGCTCCAGTAATCCTGGCCAAAGCGACCCATTACAGAAAGCCAGGGTAATATTTTATAGGTAGCTGAAACGTTGCCAAAAATCCTGTCTCGTTTTATATTATGAAACTGCTCGGCCAATATCCAATAGGGATTGGTACGGTTTGCAAATCTTGAATACGTATACTCGTTGCCCGTAGCAGGATTGTATTTGTTGGCATCCAATACGCTTAGTGGCATTGTGTTGGCCATAGCCATTAATGCAGTTGGTATGGTATTATCCTGGCTGGCAATGCTTGGCGGATTGGTATTGACTTCGTTTGTATAATTAATATTGCCAGACACATTGAACTTGTCAGTAAAGTTTTGAGTAAAGCCTAGGTTAATACCCTTACGGTCAAACTTATTATTTGGAACAATGCCCTTATTATTTGAGTTAGACAAGGAAAGATACAAACCGCCTTTATCTGTTGCGGTAGAAAAGTTTACCGTGTTGGAAAGGTTTTGCCCGGTTCTGTAAAACTCCTTAATACGGCTGCCCTGCGCCACATAAGGCACACCCGGTGTATTAAATAAAGTGTAGGTCATACCCGGTGCTATTTTTTCACCGAATGACCATTGGCCGGAAGTTGGATTGGGAGACGTTGGTCTTACCCCGTTTTCACCCTGTCCATATACATTCTGATAATGAGTAAAGTCCAGGGGGTTGTCGTTGGTATAATTAACATTATAAGAAACGCCGACGCCCTTATTTTTTGCTTTGCTTTTTGTGGTGATCATGATTACGCCATCCTTTGCCCGTGAACCATACAAAGCCGCAGCAGGCCCCCCTTTCAGCACCGTCATGCTTTCAATATCATCAGGGTTAATACTGGATAATCCATCACCACCATCTGCAGTAACACCGCCACCTTTAACACCGGCAGATGCTGCATCATTAAAATTGGTGTTGTCAACCGGCACACCGTTGATAACAATCAAAGGACTATT
>JANXSR010000273.1 GCA_025352625.1 Ferruginibacter sp. | reverse complement strand
TTTATGGTTTCATCCAGTTCATGAGCTGATGTTAAAAGATATTCAAGTATAATTTTACTTTCCTCTGTAACGTCCACCGAATCTTCAAGCATTGGGATCAGCCCCAACATTCTTGAAAGCGGTGCGCGTACGATATGAGATTGGATCCAGGATATTTCGAGTAAGCGTGTGTTTTGCGCCTCAATTGCATTAATGTAATTCTGCCTTTCTGTTATATCTGTCGCAATAGCTATATTGGCAGGTAGGCCGGAGTAGCTGATAGGTGCAACCTGGATGTCCATATTAATTAATTCGCCGTTCTTCTTTTTATGGGTCATGGTCGTACGAAAAACACCATCCTTTTGTTTAATTCGTTCATTAACTGCGCGTTGCATTGCAGGCACATCTTCAGACAGTCTGATGTCTTTCAATGTCATTGATAAAAACACCGGTTACCACCGATACAACCATGTGCTTGGCAGTTAATTCTTTTTTAAACCCATTTACCACATCGCTAACCTGGAAAGGTTTGATGGCTAAAATAACCAATTCACTGCCACGAACAGCCGCTGCATTATCGCTGGTGATGTTTACACCTTTATCTGCCAGTTCTTTTAAAGTGGTAATATTTCTTTTAGTAACGGTAATATCTGCCGGCTTGCAAAACTTGCTTTTAATTAATCCTTCCGCAATGGCGGTTCCTAAATTTCCACCGCCAATAATGGCAATTTTTTTACTCATAAAATATTTTTTATAAAGCGGTTAATGCCTGTTCGCTTTCATGCCCGGCCAACAAATTACCAATGGCATTGTCATACTTATTTTTCCAATCAAAAATGGTTCCCCAATTATTTCCGTCTATTGTAATTGCTCCTTCTGTTACAGTTCCTAATTTCTCAAAAGCAATGGATGAAGTGTTGAACAATGTTTCAATTGCTGCTGCTTTTTCGTTGGCTACGGATACCACTACCCGGCTTTGTGCTTCGCCAAAAAGGTATGCATCTGTACGAATGGATTTATTCGTATCAACACTGTAGCCAAGATTGTTATTGAAACCGCTTTCAGTAAGTGTTACAAATAAACCACCTTCGCTAACATCATGTGCAGATACCACCAGTTTTTCGTGGATTAGTTTTTCAATAGTTCTTTGTAAACCAAATTCTTCTTCAAGCTCAAAATGTGGAGCCGGGCTAAATTCTATTGCATGAATTTTATGTAAATATTCAGATGAATTGATATCCTCCCTGCTAACACCAATTAAATAAATAACATCGCCGGGTTGTTTAAAATTCATGGTCATTTTATCATTTACACTATCCAGTAAACCAACCATACCGATGGTAGGAGTTGGGTAAACAGGGCCATCAGGCGATTGGTTGTAGAAACTTACATTGCCGCCTGTTACCGGTGTATCAAATTTTATACAGGCTTCGCCCATACCTTTAATGGCATTTACAAATTGGTAGTACACTTCCGGATTATAAGGATTACCAAAATTGAGACAGTTGGTAACGCCCAATGGTTGTCCGCCGCTGCAAACAATATTACGGGCAGCTTCAGCCACCGCAATCATAGCTCCTTTGTAGGGGTCAGCAAACACATAACGGCTGTTACAATCTGTTGTTAATGCCAATCCTTTGTTGGTAGGTTTTGCAATCACAATAGCTGCATCACTTGGCGCATTGGTACTGGCTGAACCTGCACCCACCATACTGTCATACTGTGTATACACCCAACGCTTACTCGCTATATTTGGTATTTGAATCAGTTGTTCTGCAACTGCTTTTAAATCAGTTGGTGCTTTGATTGAAGTAACATCAAATGCTTTTATTTTTTGCAGGTAGGCAGGTTCCTTATATTCTCTTTCGTATTGAGGAGCACCACCACCTAATACCAGTTCATGGGCCGGCAGTTCAGCTTCCAATGTGCCGTGCATATAAAACTTCAGCAAACCGTCATCTGTCACTTCTCCAATTTCACTGCAAGGCAAATCCCACTTTTCAAATATTTTCAATACATCTGCTTCTCTGCCTTTTTGAACCACCATCAACATTCTTTCCTGGCTCTCACTCAGTAATAATTCCCAGGTCTTCATATTTTGCTGGCGCATTGGTACTTTATCCAAATCAATGCGCATGCCCGAATTTCCTTTTGCGCTCATTTCTGCAGTAGAACAAATAATGCCTGCGGCCCCCATATCCTGCATGCCAACAATGGCTTCTGTTTTTATTACTTCTAAACAAGCTTCCAATAATTTTTTTTCCTGGAATGGATCTCCTACCTGCACAGCAGGTAAATCTTCTGCACTATCCGCAGTAATATTGGCTGAGGCAAACGAAGCTCCGCCGATGCCATCTTTACCAGTGGCACTTCCAACAAAAAAAACAGGGTTGCCCTTGCCTTCAGCCGTGGCAGAAATAGTGTTGCCATTTTTCAAAATGCCGACACTCATGGCATTTACCAATGGATTGGTGTGATAGCAATTTTCAAAATAAATTTCACCACCAACAGTAGGCACACCAAAACAATTGCCGTAATGGCCAATACCATGCACCACGCCAGCCAGTAAGTGTTGTGTTTTGGCTTCGGTTAAATTACCAAAACGCAGCGAATTTAACGAGGCAATGGGTCTTGCACCCATGGTGAAAATATCACGGTGAATACCCCCTACCCCTGTTGCAGCTCCCTGAAAAGGTTCAATTGCACTGGGGTGATTGTGGCTTTCAATTTTAAAAACCACCCCATAGCCATCACCAATATCCATGAGGCCTGCATTTTCTTCTCCGGCTTTTACCAGCATTTTTTCTCCGTCCCGGGGCAATGTTTTTAGCCATTTGATAGAGTTTTTATAACTGCAGTGTTCACTCCACATAGCGCTAAAGCAACAAAGCTCATTAAAGTTAGGGGTGCGACCGATCTTTTGTTTGATCAGTTCAAATTCTTCAGCGGTTAAGCGAAGTTCGTTGGCGGTTGAAACTGTTATTTCCATAATTATTGTAGAAAGTGCGAAAGTACAACCAGTATTTCTTTTTAAGCAACCAATGACTATTTATTATTTTAACTAACTTCCCACATTAAAAATTTAAGCATTGGGTTATGTATTGTTTTTAATTTATCTCGTTCTCTTTTGCTGGCTAATTACTAAAAGCCGCTTTGTTATCAATGCAGGCCTTTCTAAAAAAATTATTATTTTATTATTTCTTCTTAAAGTAATAGCGGGCTGCCTGAATTCATGGATATTTATAAAGATGGGAATAACGAGTAATGGAGATACCATGACTTTTCATAACGAAGGGTTAATTGAATATCACTTACTGTTCAGCGATCCGAAAGAATACATCAGTAATTTTTTTCATTCTGATTATAAAACCGGTTATGGCGATTTTTTTAGCTCAACAAATTCTTATTGGAATGATCTTACCAGTAACATCGTCATAAAACTTTTATCAATTTTCGATATTTTTAGTTTTGGTAATTTTTATGTGAACATAATTTTTTTTAATTATATCACCTTCTTTGGTGCTATTGGATTGTACAGGGTTTTTAATGTAGTGTATGCAAATAAAAGTTACCTTATAATCGGTACTTGTTTTTTATTGCCTTCTTTACTTTTTTATAGCAGCAACATACACAAAGAAGGTTTAATTTATGCAGCCATTGGTACAGCAGTCTTTAATATGTATAAGGCTTTGAATAAAACAGGCTTCACACCTGAATGCGTTGTTTATATATCAGCTGCATTAATTTTTATTTTCCTGCAACGTAACTATGTACTGATGGCACTGCTTCCAGCCCTGTTTGCATGGATATTGACAAGTGTAAAAAAATATCCTCCTTTAGTAACTTTTGTAATTATTTATGCAATTGGTACATTCATCTTTTTTAATAGCGCTTCCGTATCTTCTAAATTGAATTTGCCTGCCAGCATATCAAAAAAACAATGGGATTTTAAACACCTGCCCACAGCTTCAACTTACATAGCCCTCGATAGCCTTGCCCCTACGTTTAAAAGTTTTGCATTGAATGCACCTCAGGCAATCAACCATAGTTTACTGCGGCCATATTTAACGGATATTAAATTATCAAAGGCGCTACTGCCACTTTCAATTGAATTATTTTTTTATGAATTGCTTTTATTGCTTTTTATTTTCTTTAAAAATAAAACCAGTAAACCCGACATGTTTATTCTTTTCAGTTTATTTTTCAGCCTTTCTGTACTGTTGATAATAGGTTATACTATTCCTATTATTGGGGCCATAGTTCGTTATCGTTCAATATATCTTCCCTTCCTTATAACTCCAATAGTTTGCAATACAAATTGGGGAAAAATAAAAGTTGCTTTACAGATAAAAAAATAAAATAATATTTACTTTTTATGTGTTTTTAAAGAAAAAATCTAAAGTTTTTGTGAATTAGTTCATTTATTTCGATTTAAAAACCTATTTTGCAGGTTCTAAATCTAAAAAACAATGCAATCACTACGTTTTAAAGCAATTGACAATTTGGCAACAGGCCAGAATGTTACTGTAAAAGCCTCTACAAAAATTACGGGAATTTTTGGTGAAAATGTATTTACTCATAAAACTGCACGCCAGTTTTTGAGTGATGAAGCGTATAAAAGTTTATTAGCTTCTATAAAAAATGGCAAAAAGATTGACCGTGTTATGGGTAGTCAAATTGCAAATGGCTTAAGGGCCTGGGCAGAAAGCAAAGGCGTTACCCATTATACGCATTGGTTTCAACCGTTAACAGACCTTTCTGCTGAAAAGCACGATTCTTTCTTTACATTAAAAGGAGACGGTACACCAATTGAAGAATTTGAAGGTGCCGCTTTAATACAACAGGAGCCGGATGCTTCTTCTTTTCCATCAGGAGGATTAAGAGCAACTTTTGAAGCCCGTGGTTATACTGCCTGGGATCCA
>JANXSR010000255.1 GCA_025352625.1 Ferruginibacter sp. | reverse complement strand
ACCAATACCATTAGCAGTATCGGATATTTTAAATGAAAGAAAAAATGAGTTGATAAAATTATTGCCCGGTTGGAACAATGCAGCTGCTTCGGGCATTTTTGCAGCAAATTTCTTTATGGATTATTTTCCGGATGCACTCAGCAAAGAAGCTACTACCATATTTAATAATGCAGGGAAAATTATAAAAGTAAATGAGTTTTTAGCTACCAATAATTTACGTGGATCGTTTACGATGGAAGGAGAAAAAGCCAACATAGAAATTAGCTTTACACTTACACCTGAGAATCCTGCTTTGATACAGGAATATCATATTAAGCTGGTGGAAAAAGTTAAAATGTAAGATTTGCTCATCTGCGTAAACCAACTATAAAACATCAATCATTTTTAGGTAAATTACCCGGAACAAAGTTTAGAAAAGAATTAAAGGAAGCGCTGTATTTTTTATTATCCACCTTATAATAAAAAGCACCTTTTTTAGAGTTGAGCTTATCTTTATCTTTCAACTTCACCAATAATTTTGTTGACAGTAATTTGCGGTTGAAATTACCCTTATCAAATTCAGTATTATAAACCGCCTGGTATAAACTCTGCAACTGCGGCATGGTAAATTTAGCAGGTAACAATTCAAATAACAATGGATGCAATGCTGCTTTGTAACGCAATTTTTCTTTGGCCAATTCTACAAAAGCACTATGATCAAAAATAAGTTCAGGCAGTTGGTTGATAGGGAACCATACAGGATGATAGTCTTCGTTGATTTGTTGTTTATATTTTTGAATATCAATTAAAGCAAAATAAGCAATGGAAACAGTTCTTTCCACCGAATCTCTATCGGGCTCAGTAAAGGCATGCAACTGCTCCATATACAATCCATCCAAACCGGTAAGCTCTTTTAATACCCTTGCTGCAGCGCCTTCAGCACTTTCATTTTCGCCTACAAATCCTCCAACTAAACTCCACTTGCCTTTAAAAGGTTCAAAACTTCTTTGTATCACAAGTAATTTCAACTCCTGCCCGTCGTATCCGAAAATGATACAATCCACGGCAAATAACAATCGCTTTTGTTGAGAATAACGGCGCATACTAATTGAATCTTGTTTCAACTTTACGGGTTCGGCTAATTCCATTTATTATAGAAATATTTACAATTTTTCTCTCCTTTTAAAGCAGGTTTTAATAAATAGTACGTTTCAATGATCGCGGTGCAGTATTAATACTGTACAAGCGTGCGACGCCAATGAAGCCTGATTGAATTATAAAACCCGGGTTCATAAAACTCTCCTGCTTCATTGGCACTACACTACAAAATTTTTACCAGAACTTAACGTACAAAGCAAAAATCACCAACAGCGTAACCACAATCATTGCAGTAGTTTGTGGTTTTAGTTTAAACATTTCCTTATCCAGTTCAAATGCCTTTGGATTTATTTTCGGACCGGCCATACTCATCGCCACCATAACAATCATGGTAAACAGGAATGACAAACCCATACAAATATGGAAAGGAATTACAAAAACATCTTTACCATTTCGGATGGTGTGAAATGCTGTGTATAAAAAAGTTTCGTTGCCAAAAAGTTGCGGAGCAAATTCGTTGAACAAAATTGACAGTCCGAAACCTGTTAGCAAACCTGCAATGGCGGCGGCGCCCGTAGTTCTTTTCCAAAACATACCAAGGATGAACATGGCAAACACACCGGGGCTAATATAACCAGTATATTGTTGTATAAATGTAAATCCACCTTTACCTCCAATTCCTAACAAGTCGTCCCAAGTAAAGATAACTGCCAGAATCATCGCTACTACTACAGCAATCCTACCGGTATACACCTGGCTCTTTTCGCTACCCTCTTTATGGAAATATTTTTTATGAATATCCAGCGTATAGATAGTGGAGATACTGTTTACCTTACCTGCAAGTGAAGCAACGATGGCAGCTGTTAACGCAGCTACTGATAATCCTTTTAATCCGGTAGGTAAAAAAGTGAGTATGGCAGAATAGGCACCATCTTTACCCCCAATCAACTGAGGCAAATGCCCATTTTTATACAAAACAAATGCGGCGATTCCAGGCAGCATCACAATCAATGGCATCAGTAATTTTAAGAATCCGGCAAATAAAATACCTGTGCGGGCAGTCTGCAAATCGGCGCCCAATGCACGTTGAGTAATGTATTGGTTACAACCCCAGTAATTTAAATTGATGATCCAGATACCTGCGAGATAACTAAGAAAACCCGGGAAGGTTATGTACTTATCAATATCATTTTGGTCAGAGCCAACAACCGGCCTTTGAATGATCATCTTAAAATGTTCCGGGGCCTGATTCATCAGCGCCTTAAAACCTGCAAGCACGTTGTGCCCTACGCCAAAAGAATCTGCTACCGTAGTCAATGCAATATAAGATGTAACAAGTCCGCCAATGATTAACACAGCTACTTGTATAACATCCGTGTAAGCGACCACTTTCATACCGCCAAGAGAAATAAGCAACGCAAATACTGCCAATCCAATCATTACAGGATGCAACAATCCACCGCCTGCAATACCATTGATGGCAACTGCACCGAGGTATAAAATGGAAGTTAAGTTTACAAAAACATACAGGAACAACCAGAATACTGCCATGATCAACGCAGTGGATTCATTGTACCTTGTTTTTAAAAACTGCGGCATGGTATAAATCTTGTTCTTAAGATATACCGGTATAAACCACACAGCAATAATAATCAATGCAATGGCGGCAATCCATTCATAGGCTGCAACAGCAACACCTAAAAAGAAGCCTTCACCACTCATACCAATAAACTGCTCTGCAGAAATATTCGATGCAATTAACGAGGCTCCAATGGCCCACCAGGTTAATGTGCCTTCTGCCAAAAAATAAGCCTTGGCATCATGTTCGTTCTTTTTACGTTTACGGTAAATACTATAGCCATAGGTGGCCACAATTACAAAGTAAACAATGAATACCATGTAATCGGCAAAAGCGAGGTTCTTATTCATACGAAAGCAATTTGTAGGTTTTAATGGAACTTAAAAATAAGATTGTAATAATAGGATTATTTA
This sequence comes from Ferruginibacter sp., assembly GCA_025352625.1. Lineage (GTDB taxonomy): Bacteria > Bacteroidota > Bacteroidia > Chitinophagales > Chitinophagaceae > Ferruginibacter. The sequence goes on along the minus strand of JANXSR010000255.1, from coordinate 2,319 downwards.
TTGATTTGATAAAACACTTCGTTCCAACGCAGCTCATTTTTAAACTGGTAGAGGCTGGTGTCTTTACCGATTAAGGTAAATTCTATGCCTGCCATGTCTGCAAAATCCTGCAGGTGAGTGGCAGTTAAATTCTGGCTGTACCCAGTATGATGTGCGCCACCGGCCAGTATCCAGGCAGCACAACCTGTTTTCATGTCTGGGTATGGTTTCCATAAAACCCTTGCTACCGGCAGCTTTGGTAAATCATGCAACGGCGCTACTGCCTCCACTTCATTCACCAGTAAACGGAAACGATTGCCCATATCAATTAAAGAAGCATTCAATGCCGGACCGCCGGATGCACTAAAAACAAGCCTCACAGGATCTGCTTTACCGCCAATCCCCAACGGATGTATCTGGCAGCTTGGTTTACCATGTGCAATGGATGGACAAATCTCCAGCATGTGAGAACCCAATACCATCGGGTTTGCAGGATCAAAATGATAAGTGTAATCTTCCATAAAAGAATTACCGCCAGGCAATCCGCTGCCCATTACTTTCATGGCCCGAACCAGGGCAGATGTTTTCCAATCGCCTTCACCGGCAAAGCCGTAACCACTTGCCATCAGGCGTTGCGCTGCAATGCCGGGCAACTGCGTCATGCCATGCAGGTCTTCAAAGGTATCTGTAAAGCCTTTGTAATTGCCTGCTTCTAAAAAAGTACGCAAGCCTATTTCGATCTTTGCGGCATCCCTTAAGGAACTGTATTGTGCACCGCCTTTTTGCAAAGAAGGTACCAATGTGTAAGCCGTTTCATATTCTTCGATCAGCGTGTCAATGGCTGCGTCGCTTGTCTGGTTGATCACCTGTACAAGGTCTCCAATACCATGTGTATTTACTGCATAGCCAAACTTATATTCGGCTTCTACTTTATCGCCGTCTGTAACAGCTACAAAACGCATGTTATCGCCAAAGCGTACAAACTTAGCACCCTGCCAATCGTTCCAGCCTGCGGCGGCACGGGTCCATGTATTCAGTTCTTCCAGCACTTCCGGATCTTGCCAGTGGCCTACCACTACTTTCCTGTTTTTGCGCAGGCGGCTTACCATAAAACCAAACTCCCTGTCACCATGTGCACTCTGGTTTAAGTTCATAAAGTCCATGTCAATGTCATTCCATGGAATGTCACGGTTGAACTGGGTATGCAAATGACACAATGGTTTTTGCAAAATCTTTAATCCGCCGATCCACATTTTGGCTGGCGAAAAAGTATGCATCCACGCAATGATGCCGATACAATTTTTTGTTGTATTGGCCTGTTCACAAATGCTGTAAATTTCTTCTGTGCTTTTAACCGTGGGTTTAAATACCACCCGAACCGGAATTTGCTTTGCATCATTTAAGGATGCAGCAATGATGGTAGAATGTTCCGCAACTTTCCTTAATGTTTCTTCGCCGTATAAATGCTGGCTGCCGGTTACAAACCAAACTTCAAATTCTTTTAAATTAATCATTGTTGTTTTTTTATTTGCCGTTGAGGCGTTACTTCATTTTTTAATTACTTTTTTATTTTGCCGTGAAGACGTTAAGGCGTTTTTTTCAATTATTGATAATTCTGTTTTGTTACTATCATTAAGACGTCTTAACGTTTTACCGGCAAATCAACCAGCAATTTTATTTTGCGATTAAATCAATATCTTTTATTTGGGTTGGAAACCAAACCATCATTTCGCCTTTGCCCCTGTTGGCCCAACTGTAGTAAGGAATTGCAGTAAAAGATTGCTTTACTGTTGAAATATTTTCAGCTCCATTTATTATTACCGCAGGTACTTCTGTTTTTAAAACCGTTACGCCGTTCAATAACGCCGGCTTAAATTCGGTGGTAAAATTGGCGGTTGCCGGTATAATTATATTGCTTGTTTTGCCATTGTTATCAGGCCATTCAGCGCAATACATTAATGGTCCACGTTGCAAGGCAATCTTACCTATATCTTCTTTTAAATTTTCGTTGGCTACTACCCTTCTTACTTCCATCGGCAGGTTTACTTCTACCTTGTCATTCTTTTTCCATGTTCTGTTGATGGCCGCATAGCCGTTGGTAATGGTATAGTCAACCACCACGCCGTTTACTTTTATTACTGGCTTTTCGGCTGAAATACTCTGAAACTGGTATAGGCTTGAAGGGATAGCTTTGTTTTGTGCCCAGCCCGGAATGCGTACCAATAAATTAAATGGAGTGGCAGTTTTTGGGTTGATGTTGAAAACCAACGCACCATCCCATGGATAGTTATTTTGCTGAACCACCTGTACTGCTTTATTGCGGATGGTTAAATCAACATT
>JANXSR010000027.1 GCA_025352625.1 Ferruginibacter sp. | reverse complement strand
ACGTGCCGACGCCATTGTAAAAGGAATGCTGCAACACAGCCGCAGCAGCACCGCCACAAAAGAAGCCACCAATATCAATGCCCTGGCAGATGAATATTTACGTTTGGCTTATCATGGTTTGCGTGCCAAGGACAAATCTTTTAATGCAACATTGAAAACAGATTTTGATGAAAGTATTCAAAAGATCGATATTATTCCGCAGGATATTGGAAGAGTTATTCTCAATCTGATAAACAATGCATTTTATGCCGTGGATGAAAAGAAAAAACAAATCGGTGATGGCTATGAACCAATTGTTTCAGTAAGGACAAAAAAGAATAATGGTAAAGTTGAAATAAATGTTGCTGATAACGGAAACGGTATTCCGCAAAAAGTATTGGATAAAATATTTCAACCCTTCTTTACCACAAAACCAACAGGACAGGGAACAGGTTTGGGCTTGTCATTGAGTTATGATATTGTAAAAGCACATGGTGGTGAGTTGAAGGTGGAGACGAAGGAAGGAGAAGGAAGTGAGTTTATAATTAGTTTACCTGTAAATATTTGAGAATATGAAAAATGAAATGAAGCTGTTTGAACAGCAAAAAGTAAGAACGCATTGGGATGAGAAAGAAGAGAAATGGTATTTCTCCATTTCCGATGTAATTGCAATTCTAACTGAAAGTGTTGCCCCTGTAGCTTATTGGAGAAAACTAAAAGAAAGACTAAAGAAGGATGGAAATGAAACCGTGACAAACGGTCACGGGTTGAAAATGAAAGCTGCAGATGGTAAAATGCGAATGACTGATGTGGCAGATACAGAACAACTTCTTCGTCTTATTCAATCCATTCCTTCACCCAAAGCAGAGCCCTTTAAACAATGGCTGGCAAAAACCGGCTATGAGAGAATGAAGGAAATTGCTGATCCAGAACAAAGTCTTGATAGGGCAAGAGAGAATTGGCAAAAACTTGGCCGTAGCGAAAAGTGGATTCAGCAACGAATGACAGGCCAGGAAACAAGAAATAAATTAACAGATTACTGGAAAGAAAGCGGTGTAGAAAAATCGGATGAGTTTGCATTTTTAACAAATATCATTCACACAGAATGGGCGGGGCTTTCGGTAAAACAGCATAAAAATCTTAAAAGTTTAAAAACACAAAACCTTCGTGACCACATGAGCGAAGCTGAATTGATCTTTACTGCACTGGCGGAGTTATCTACAAGGCAAATTGCAGAAACAGACGAAGCAAAAGGAGTACGGCAAAATGCAGTTGCAGGAAAGAAAGGTGGAAAGATTGCAAAAGATGCAAGGCTTGCTTTGGAAAATAAAACAGGAAGAAAAGTAATTACAGGTGAAAATTTTTTACCTCTATCAAAACAGAACAAGAAATTAAAATAGCAGTATGAATATTTGTTTTCAAATCTTTCAACCATTTTTACCACCAAACCAACGGGACAAGGAACAGGATTGGGTTTGAGCTTGAGCTTGAGTTATGATATCGTGAAAGCTCATGGCGGGGAGTTGAAAGTAGAGACAAGGCCGGGAGAAGAAACAACATTTATCATAACACTTTAAAGTCAAAAATGAAACGGATTAAAAGTTATTTATTCATCCTGGTTATCCTGTTTAATTTTCCGGTTGCGTCATTCGGACAAAACGATACCATTCGGTTGAATACTTTTTGTGAGCTGGCATTAAAATACTCAGAAGTTAACAGAGACAGCGCTGTTTATTATGCTGATATTGCTTTTTCAATTGCAGAAAAACTACATCAAAAATTTTACCAGGCAAGTATCCTGAGTGACCTCGGCTTTACATTGCTGAGTAGCGGAGACTATGGTACCGCACTTACTAAATTACTTATTGCCAATAAATTAATTGAAGATAAAAATATTGCAAACAATGTTATTATTACGCCCTTTTTTAGTAAGTATTTTACCAGCAATGATCCAAAAATAAACAGGGTAATATTATTAGGCTACATTAAAAACAGCCTGGCTATGTTGTATGGCCGAACGGGAAATCTTGATAAACAACTGGCAGAATTAAGAGAAGCAAAAAATACAATCGAAACGGAAACTACAGATTTGAATTTAAGATGGACCATCAATAACAATATTGCCAATGCCTATTTAAATATGGGCAAGCTTGACTCTGCGCTGCACTTTCAGCAAATTGTTTTGCCTATTGAAAAACAAATGGAAAACAAAAATTATGGCGGCGCATCCAATAAAGCTATTGGTGATATACTTTTTAGGAAAGGAAATTTTGAAGATGCAAAAATCAATTACCTCACAGCATTAAAGTTACTCGAAAAAAATAAAAATACATTTTACATAGCGCTCACCCAATTTGCATTGGCTGACACTTATAGAAAACTGGCCAGGGTTGATTCAGCTTTGTATTATGCTAAAGCAGGTATTGCCAACTACAGATTGTTGGGTAGTTATGTACCTGAAATGGAAGAAGCATACACAGCACTTGCGCTGAGTTTCAAAGACGAAAGTAAGTATGACAGCGCTTTTTATTATTTGCAATTGTCTAAAATGTTGAGTGATTCTGTAAATGACAAAGAGATAAAAACATTGACTAATTTTCAGAACATTGGCTTCAAAGAGCAGATGAGATTGAAGGAATTGGAAGCTGAAAGAATTAAAACAAAAAGCAGGACTCAAATATTGCTTTTATTGACCGGGTTATTATTGTTTTGCATCATCGCTTTTATATTATACAAAAGCAATAAAATAAAAGTGAAAGCCAATTTGGTTTTAAAAGAAAAAAATGATGAAATAGAAAAAACGGTAACCCAACTCAAAGCTACCCAGGTATCGCTCGCTGCAAGAAATGCAGAAAATGAATTGCTACTAAAAGAGATCCATCACCGGGTTAAAAATAACCTCGAAGTAGTATCCAGTCTTTTAGCCTTACAATCCGCTCAAATTGACGACCCCTCTGTACAATCGGCTATGTTGGCAAGCCAAAACCGGGTACATTCAATGGGTATTATTCATCAAAAACTGTATCAGGGCGAAAATTTAGCGGCCATTGAAATGCGGGATTATTTTATCAATCTCAGTGAAAATATTCTCGATTCTTTCAATGCAGAGGGACACATCAAAGTGGACTGTGATATGCCTAAACTGGTGTTGGATGTGGACACTGCTGTGTCAATTGGCCTTATCACCAACGAGCTTTTGACCAACTCATTGAAATACGCTTTTAATGAAAAAGAAAATGGGGCAATCAAAATCAGTTTGACCGAAGAAGACAAGGCAGTGAATTCTGAGGGGCTACTTTTATTAAAAATTTCAGACGATGGTATCGGCAAACCAGTCGATGAAAAAGCAACAGGTACAGGCTTTGGGACGCAATTGGTGAACCTTTTGACAAAACAACTGGACGGTACATTAACCTATGAGATCAATAACGGAACTATTGTTACTTTGATATTTAAGAAGCCTACATTAGTAAGGGCATAGTGAACAAAGGAGATGGTAACGAATTGAAACCGGATACAAAGGAAACAAACGAAGGTGAAGTAAGAAAGTTTGTCATTAAATTACTAATTGGTTAACAGACTTAAAATGAAATTATTTTTAAAAATCGGTTTCTTTCTATTTTTTACTGTCGCTTGTAAAGCACAAACACAGCTCTCTTTGCTAAACAGTTTGCAACAGGAGCTGAAGAATACGACAAATGATTCTGTCAGAATGAATCTTTATGATAAGCTGGGGTGGTATTATGCTGAAATAAACCGTGATAGCGCCCTTTCTTATTTCGAATTGGCTTTGCCTGTTGCAAGAAAACTGAATCAAAAGTTATATGAAGCTGATGCGCTGAATGGAACAGGATATATATTGAGCCAATCAGGAAACTATCCTAAAGCATTAGAGTCGCTTTTAGATGCTCAAAAAATTGCCGGCACACCTTCCAGCGAAAAAAATGCGTGGGATTTAACACACAATACATGGAATACATCAGGAAGTCCGCACCCGAAAGATGCAAGACTCGACCTTTTAGGTTGGATTCATAATGACCTGGGAATATTGTACGGCATTACCGGTAATACCAGTAATGAAATTTCAAATATATTTGAAGCAAACAGACTTGCATCATCTGCTCGGGATACCACCTTGCTGGAAGTAACCAATTCGCATCTCGGATCTGCCTACTACCAGGCTGGTAAATTGGACTCAGCGCTTTTTTTTCAGCAAAAAGCGTTGTTCCTTTACAGACATTCAAATGTCTTTAAAAAATATGAAGGCGATGTGTTATCGGCCATTGGCAGAATTTATCAGCAACGTGGAGATTTTGACCAATCAAAGGAAGCATTTTTACAATCAGTAAAAGCTAACAAAGAACAAAATAATCTTTCAGGATTGGCGTGGGGTTACTTTTCGCTTGGAAATTTATACGAGGCTACCCAAAAGATGGACTCAAGCATGTTCTATGCCCAAAAAGCGTTGGAAGTTTTTAATAATGTAGGCTTACCGTCGGGTATTTCAAATACCTATCGTTTGTTTTCATCCATCTATGCCAAACACGATAAGCCGTACAGCGCTTATACCTATTTAAAATTGGCCACAGTTATAAAAGATAGCCTGAATGAGGCAGAAAAAACAAACCTCCTTGCATTCAAAAACAAGGATTTTGGCGAGTTGATGCGGCTTAAAGAACTGGAGCAGGAAAAGATACAAACGCAAACAAAAATAAGAACGTACGCACTGCTCGCAGGCATTGGCGTATTTATCCTGATTACTTTGTTACTGTACCGCAATAATAAACACAGGCAAAAAGCAAATGCGTTACTTCAAAAACAAAAAGAAGAAATAGAAATACAGAAAAAAAATGTGGAGAAAACATTAGCCGAACTCAGGTCCACGCAAGTTCAGCTCATCCAATCAGAAAAAATGGCCTCCCTTGGCGAACTCACTGCAGGCATTGCACATGAGATACAGAACCCTTTAAACTTCGTGAATAATTTTAGTGATGTCAATAAAGAATTACTTGAAGAATTAAAAGATGAAGCAGACAAAGGAAACATTGAAGAAGTAAAAGCGATTGCAAATGATGTAATAGCAAACGAAGAAAAAATAAATCATCACGGCAAACGTGCAGACAGCATTGTAAAAGGCATGCTGCAACATAGCCAAACAAGCACAGGAAAAAAAGAACAAACAAACATCAATACGCTCGCAGATGAGTATCTGCGGCTCTCCTATCATGGCTTTCGTGCAAAAGACAAATCATTCAATGCCACCCTGAACACCGCCTTTGATGAAACGATAGGCAACATCAGCATCATTCCGCAGGATATAGGAAGGGTTCTTTTAAACTTGTTTAACAATGCGTTTTATGCGGTTAATGAAAAGCAGAAAGCGGAAAGTTTAAAGCCTAAAGCTGAGGGCAACGCTTACGAACCTGAAGTGACTGTAACTACCCGAAGACTCAACTCCCCTTCAGGGGATGGAGGCAAAATTTTAATCTCAGTAAACGATAACGGCAATGGCATTCCTAAAAAAATAGTTGATAAAATATTTCAACCATTCTTTACTACCAAACCAACCGGCCAGGGACCAGGCCTGGGTTTGAGCTTGAGTTATGATATGGTAAAAGCCCATGGTGGAGAACTAAGGGTAGATACGAACGAAAATGAGGGGTCTGAATTTCTGGTTCAATTGCAGGCAAACTAACAATATGAAAAAAATAATCCTTTTTATTGTATGTAATCTTTTCATGAATAGCTTCGGCTATGGCCAGAAAAATAATACATCATCCTATCAAACCATTGACTTAAAACTGGAACTTGAAAAAGTTAGCAGCGACACGAGCCGGGCACTTATCTGGGCAGGACTTAGCTATGAGTATGCCTATTCTGATTTCGACTCTTCTTTATTGTATGCGCAAAAAGCTTTACAACTTGCAGAAGACATTGACTTTGCCAGGGGAAAAGCCAATGCATTGATTGGATTCGGAAACCTGTACCTGCGGCAGGGGGATTATCCGCAAGCATTGCAATACGCATTCAAGGCGCTGGAGTTGTCTGAAAAATTTCACTTTAAAAGAGAAAAGGCGATCAGCCTTATGGAGCTGGGCTACACCTACCAGGATTTGTCAGACTATACCCGGTCACTTGACTTGTCTCTACAGGCACGGGAACTATTTAAAGGGAATTACTGGGGCGGCTACAATGTGGAAAATGAAATTGCCATCACCAATACCTATATGGCTACCAATAAAAAAGACAGTGCCTTGCTATGTATGCAAAAAGTATATGATGACACCCAAAACAAAAAGACACTGGCGATAATACTGGAGGTACTTGGAAACATTCATACCAGCCTCGGCAATTATCCTATTGCAAAAGAATACCTGCAACGGGCAATTTCAATTGATACCAAAGACAATGATCTATATAGCCTTATATGGGCCAATAACAGTACAGCAAAATTATATAAAGCACTCAATCAGCCTGACTCCACCATTTACTACGCAATAAAGGGACAAACCCTTGCTGAAAACATTCAATTGAATGAAGGCATACTGATCAACAGCCTTATGCTTGCAACGGAATTTGAAACTACAGATGTGGCGAAGGCGCTCCATTACCGAAAAATATATGACGCGATGTACATTAAAATGTATGGTCAGGATAAGATAATAGCCCTGCAAAAAACGGTTGCCGAACAACAGGAAAGAGAAAGACAGGTTGCTGAAAACAGGAAAGCTAGTGTGATCAGGTTAAAACAATTTGCCTTTCTGGGCGGCCTGGCCATACTTCTTTTAGTGGCATTATTATTATACAGAAACAACAGGCAAAAGCAAAGAGCCAATAAGGTATTAGAGAAAACCCTTCGTGACTTAAAAGACACACAATCTCAATTGATACAATCGGAAAAAATGGCCTCCCTTGGAGAACTCACCGCCGGCATTGCACATGAAATTCAAAATCCGTTGAACTTCGTGAACAACTTTTCGGATGTTAATAAAGAATTGGTTGATGAGTTGCAACAGGAATTAAAAACAGGAAAGATTGAAGATGCAATTGAAATATCAAATGATATAAAAGCCAACGAAGAAAAAATAAATCATCACGGCAAACGTGCAGATGCTATTGTGAAAGGAATGTTGCAGCATTCAAGAAAGAGTGAAGGCAAAAAAGAACCAACAGATATTAACGCTTTGTGCGATGAATATTTACGTCTATCCTACCACGGCCTTCGTGCAAAAGACAAATCTTTCAATGCAACATTCAAAACAGATTTTGACGAAATAATTGGCAACATCAATATTGTTCCGCAGGACGTTGGAAGAGTGTTATTGAATTTATACAACAATGCGTTTTATGCAGTGAATGAAAAGCAAAAAGTTGAAAGCTTACAACAGCCAGCCCAAAGCAACAGGTACGAACCAACAATTTTCGTAAGTATCAAAAAGATAAATGACCACATTGAAATCCGGGTAGCCGACAATGGCAATGGCATTCCCCAAAAAATAATTGATAAGATATTTCAACCATTCTTTACTACTAAACCAACGGGACAGGGAACAGGTTTGGGTTTATCATTGAGCTATGATATCATAAAAGCCCACGGCGGTGAAATAAAAGTGAAAACCAAAGAAGGAGAAGGCACTGATTTTATTATTCAAATACCAATCAACCAATAGTATCTATGCGAGCCATTAAAACAGCTTTAATTATCTTAATGGCTCCGCTATTTGCCGGTGCCCAGCAAGTTTATATTGACAGCCTTAAACAAGACTTACAACAAGCAACAAGTGATTCTGAGCGACTTCTGCTGAACTTAAATCTTGCCGAATTTTACGTGGAATTAAGTTCGGATTCCGCATTATTTTTTGCAAAAGAGGCGGTAAAAGTCGCACGGAAGAACGATCAAAAAATCGCAGAAGCTGATGCCCTTACAAATATTGCATACCAATTAATGTCTTCCGGGAAGTTTGGAGAAAGTCTTAAATGCCTGGAGCAAGCATTTAGCCTAATCAACAACACGAAAACAGACAACAACAGCTGGAGATTAGATGAAGCCTCCCCACGCCTGAAGAGGCTTGTCACACTTGCACGCCTCCACAATAACCTGGGCAACCTAATGGCGTTGACGCAAAATGCCGATCAGGAAATATTTCATTACAAGGAGGCCGTTAGAATAGCGGAGGAGATTGATAACAAAGACTGGAGCATGATGGCTAATCAAAATCTTGGTGAAACCTACCTCAGACTTAATCAACCAGATTCCGCAATGTATTTCGCAAGAAAATCTGAATCTCTCTTTACACAAAAAGGATCGAAGAAAAATATCCATGGGTGGCTGCTAATCACACTTGGCGACGTTTACTTCAAAAAAAACAATTTTCCGTTGGCTAAAGAATATTATTATCAAGCCGTGAAAAGCTCCAAAGACGTTCATAACATGGTGAGCTTGACCTGGGGATATTTCATGCTAACCAACTATTTTTTATCGATTAAAGAAAAGGATTCGAGTGTATTCTATAGTAATAAAACTATTGAGTCGTTAAGGTTGACCGGTTTTGGATATTTAGATGAAAACAAAAATATGGGTACTGCTTATGAAAATCTTTACAGGAGTTATCAACTGGCAGATAAACCAGATAGTGCCAATAAGTACCAGGAACTTGCGCTGCTTACAAAGGACAGTTTATACAGAAAAAGAATCAAAAACCTCGCTGAATTTCAAAACCTGACCTTTAATGAACAGTTGCGCCTGCAGAACGTGGAAAATGAAAAAGTAGTTTACCAGGGTAAGATGAGATCATATGCATTATTGTCTGGCATTGCAATCTGTATAGTGATTGCGTTTTTACAGTACAGGAATAACCGAAGCCGCAGAAAAGCAAATGAGCTGTTGCAAGCGCAAAAACAAGAAATCGAAATACAAAAAAAGAATGTGGAAACAACACTTACTGATCTCAAGTCGATGCAAGCCCAATTAATACAATCAGAAAAAATGGCGTCGCTTGGGGAGCTTACCGCAGGCATTGCACATGAAATTCAAAACCCGTTGAATTTCGTGAATAATTTTAGTGAAGTAAATAAAGAAATGCTGGAAGAGCTGAAGGCAGAACGCTTAAAGCCAAACGCAGAGAGAGATGAAGATTTGCAAAATGATTTGATCAACGATGTAATAGCCAATGAAGAAAAAATAAATCACCACGGCAAACGTGCAGACAGCATTGTAAAAGGTATGCTGCAACATTCACAAACAAGTACCGGTAAAAAAGAACCAACAAACATAAATGCGCTCGCCGATGAGTATCTGCGGCTCTCCTATCATGGCCTGCGGGCAAAAGACAAATCCTTCAACGCCACCCTGAACACCGCCTATGATGAAACGGTAGGTAACATCCACATCATTCAGCAGGATATTGGAAGGGTGTTATTGAATTTATATAATAATGCTTTTTATGCGGTGAATGAAAAAACGAAGCTACTATCGCAAGGATATGAACCAACCGTTTCAGTGAGTACAAAAAAGATGGCTGATAAAATACAAATAAAAATTACAGATAACGGTGGCGGCATTCCACAAAAAATTATTGATAAAATTTTTCAACCATTCTTTACAACCAAACCAACCGGGCAAGGCACAGGACTGGGTCTGTCATTATCTTATGATATCATAAAGGCACATGGTGGCGAAATAAAGGTAGAGACAAAGGAAGGGGAAAGAAGTGAGTTTATTATTCAATTACCAATACTCTGAATATTATAAAAAATATGGCGGACAAATAGCAGTAGAAACCATGCCGGTCGGCAGGCAGCCGAAAGGAGATGACAGAGCGGTTTTTATTAATCAATTAACTTTTAAAAACACAGTTATTTAAAAACACTAAAGTTTATAATTTCATGTTATCCACACTCAAAAGTAAATACTTCATACAATGAAAAAAGCTATCTTTTTTTTGGTGGTTATTGGCCTATTTATACAGCTGCATGCACAAAAAAATAAGGCAGATAGTTTAATAGGGTTACTTGATAAAACCAGTGATACTGCCCGGGTGAATGTTTTAAACGAAATAAGCAAGGCCTTATGGTATTACCAATTAGATAAAGCAGCAGCCTATAATACCATGGCACTTCAGTTGGCCGATAGTCTCAATTATCAAAAAGGAGTGGCTGAGGCAAACCGTTGCCATGGGGTGATACTTTCTTTCAGGCACGACCTGGCAGGAATGACCTACTTAACAAAAGCTTTAACCATTTTTACACAGTTAGAAAACAAAAGGGGCATTGCGGCTACATTAAATAATCAGAATGTTTTTTACATGCAGCAAAATGACCATTCAAAAGCACTGGATGTACTTTTTAAAGCACTCAAATTATTTAATGAATTACAAGATAAGGAAGCCGTGGGTGCTGTTACTAAGCAGATTGGAAACATTTACAACACCCAGTACGATTATTCAGCAGCGCTGGAGTTTTATTTAAAAGCATTAGCTATTCGCAGGGAAATTGCAGATGTGCCAGGCACCGCTTTTACCCTTAGCAGGGTAGGCGATATGTATTTTAAATTAAGTAAATTTCCCGAGGCCGTTGACTACTACCAGCAATCTTATAAAATGGCCCAAAAAACCGGCCGTAATCAGAATATTATTGACGCAGCCTTAAGTATTGGAAATGTTAACCAGCAACTCGGAAACTACAATGAAGCACTTAAGTATTTTAAAATATCTCTGGAGGCACAGCAGAACTATTTTGGAAAAGACAGTGTTGCTACTTCCCTGATAAGAATCGGCCAAACTTATTTAGCTTTAAAAAACTACCCGCTCTCTTTACTTCATTTTAAAAAGGCGCTGGAGATCGCTGATCAAAAGAATATTTATGAAAAGGCTGTTACGCTGCATTATCTCGGCCAGGTGTATGTTGCACAGCATAATTATCCAAAGGCACTGGAAAATTGTTTCAGCAGCCTGAACATTGCCAAAGAAAAAAGGTTCCAGGAAATTATTAAAGATGTCAGCCTTACCTTATCGCAGATTTATGCAGCTATGAAAGATTACTCCAGGGCATATGAATATCAGCTGCAATACACATCAGCAAAAGATTCGGCACAGCGGAAAGATCTTAATCAAAGGCTGGCAGCTTTGCAGCAGTCATTTGAATTAAAAAATAAACAGACCCAGATAGACCTCCTGAACAGTGACAAACAATTACAGGAGAGTGAAATTAACAGGCAAAAACAACAACGCTATGCCTTTATCACCGGGATGTTTCTTTTTATAGTATTACTAATAGTGCTGGCACAAAGTAACAGGCACAAGCAAAAATCCAATACTGTATTAAAAGAACAAAAACACGAAATACAAAATGCATTGTCAGAACTTAAATCTACGCAGGCACAACTCATCCAGTCAGCAAAAATGGCTTCGCTTGGAGAGCTCACCGCAGGCATTGCTCATGAAATACAAAACCCGTTGAACTTTGTAAATAATTTTTCGGAAGTGAATGCCGAATTGATTGATGAAGTCGGTGAGGAAATGAATAAAGGAAACATTTCAGAAGCAAAAATAATTCTGAATGATATAAAAGAGGTAACTACTCACCCCTTCCGAATCATCATTTTATAGCA
>JANXSR010000213.1 GCA_025352625.1 Ferruginibacter sp. | reverse complement strand
TTTGTTCTCAGGTCCACATGATTGTTAGAAAAGGTGAAATGAGAGCCAGTAAAGTAATGCAGGCAAGGGTATTAAATACAAAAAATATAACAGTTTACTGGCATAGCGAAACAGACGAAATTTTAGGAGAGAAAAAAGTGGAAGCAGTGCGTATTAAAAATAATGAGACGGGTGAAAAACAAGAGATTCCTGTTAGTGCTTTTTTTGTAGCAATTGGCCATCATCCAAACAGCGATATTTTTAAAGACTGGTTAACAACGGATGAAGCTGGCTACATTTTAACTATACCCGGAACTTCCAAAACAAACATAGAAGGGGTATTTGCCTCAGGCGATGTACAGGATAAAATTTATCGCCAGGCGGTAACTGCAGCTGGCAGCGGATGTATGGCAGCGTTAGATGCAGAAAGGTATTTGAGTGCCAAAAATACGCATGAGTAAGGCTGTAAATGCCTTTTAACTTTTTGGGTGTTATTTATTTATTACCTTAAATTTTTCTACAATTAATGTTAACCATTCATTTACATAGTTTAATATTCCGTTCCTTTCATGGAATGTTTAAAGAAGAAAAAATTTTGGGGAATGATTTTGAAGTAAATATGGATGTTTCTTTTGAAGTTAAGGAAAAAATTACAAGGCTTCAGCAATCTGTTGATTATGTATCGTTGCATGCACTTATTAAAGAAGTGATGGACCAACCAACCCCCTTGCTTGAAACCGTGGTTCAGGAATTGGCAGAAAGAGTAAGATTGTTTGATGAAAAAATAAAAGCAGTTTCTATTAGCATAAAAAAATTAAATCCACCTATCGGTAATTTTCAGGGAACTGTGGGCATCAGTTATTCTACAATTTTTTAATTATGAAGGTTTTATTAATCTTTTTATTTTCTTTACAGTTTCTTATCAAAGTATCTTCTCAGGATATTGTTAGCTTAAGAAAAGAGGGTAATCGTCTTGAATCTGTTCCAGATGAAAATGCTGCTTTTAATAAGTTTAAAGAGATATTGAAACTACAGCCGACAAATATCTATTCTCTCAATAAATGCAGCGAATTGTGCAGCAGAATAGGGAAGCGGCAAACAGATAACAAAGTAATTAATGATTATTATGAAGCAGCAAAAACCTACGCAGGCATTGCATTAAAAATTGATCCTAACAATGCGGAATCAAATTGTGTAATGGCAATTGCATTAGGCAGAAGCTCCTTAAACAAAAGTGGGAAAGAAAAAATAATCTCTGCCAGAGAAATTAAAGTTTATGTAGATAGGTCAATAAAAAATGATCCTCAAAATTTTAAAGCATGGCATGTGTTGGGAAGATGGAATTACGAATTAGGTAATCTTAATTTTATTGAACGCACTGCAGCTAAACTTTTGTATGGCAGTATTCCGGAAGGTTCCTTTAAACAGGCAATTGTGGCGTTTGAAAAATCAAACAGTATTTCGGATGGATTTATTTTAAATTATTTTGAACTGGCAAAAGCCTATAATAAAAATGACGAAAATGATAAAGCCATTTATACTATTAATAAAATGTTATTGATCCCTAACCATACAGAAGATGATGCTGCTATAAAAGAAGATGCAAGAAGATTGTTGAAAAGCATACAATAAATGTAAAAGAAGTTTTACTACTATTACTGATTGCAAAATTCACAGATTTATATAGGTTGAAATGGATTTATTAAATACAGCATAGGAAATGCTTACTTGGTATATCTTTAAAAAAATGAAAATATGATAAAAAAATGCTACTTCTTTTCTGTGTTATATATGCTGTCATTTAGCAGTTTTGCACAGGATGAAACGTTGGAATCAAATTATGATCCACATACTTTATTCGCTCCATTTTTTTATCCTAGTGGGGAAACTATAACAAGGTCTGCAACTGGTGAGCCAAATGTTGGTTACTGGCAAAACAGAGCTGATTATCAAATTTCAGCTTCTTTAAATGATGTTACTCATCAGATTTCAGGAACTGTAATAATCACCTATAAAAATAACAGTCCCCATGCATTGCCATTTTTATGGCTACAGTTAGATCAAAATTTATACAACAAAGAAAGCAGGGGACAATCACGGATGCCCGTAAACAGCCGCAGCCGTTATGGAGATGCAAAAAACGGTTTTAATGGAGGTAATACTATAAGCAACGTAAAAATAAATGACGTTGCCGCTAATTATATTATTACCGATACAAGAATGCAAATTCGTTTGGCAAAACCAGTAAACGCAGGTGGAGATATTGTTACAATTAAAATTGATTTTAAATTTATTTTGCCGGAATATGGTGCTGATCGTTGTGGTATTTTAAAAACTAAAAACGGTGAAATATTTGCTGTGGCGCAATGGTATCCACGCATGTGTGTATTTGATGAAGTACAGGGATGGAATACAGCTCCGTATTTGGGCCCAAGTGAGTTTTATTTAGAGTATGGTGATTTTGATTTTTTTATCACTGCGCCAGCAGCACATATTGTAGTAGCCAGTGGCGAATTGCTAAACCCTGCAGAAGTATTAACACCTTCACAAAATGAAAGATTTAATGCTGCGAAAAAGAGTGATAAAACAATTATAATAAGGTCTGAAAAAGAAGTTACAGATCCAACATCAAGACCAAAAGGAAATACCCTTACCTGGCATTATAAAATTACCAATGCAAGAGATGTATCATGGGCATCATCTAAAGCGTTTATTTGGGATGCAGCCAGAATAAATTTGTCTGGTGGCAAAACATCTTTAGCAATGAGTGCGTACCCCGCAGAAAGTAATGGAACAAAAGCATGGGGCAGGGCAACTGAGTATACTAAAAATAGTATTGAAAATTATAGTAAAAGGTGGTTTGAATTTCCTTATCCGGTGGCAACCAATGTGGCGTGTAATGTTAGTGGAATGGAATATCCTGGCATAGTTTTTTGCGGATGGAAAGCTACTGAAGAAGGCCTTTTTGGAGTTACTGATCATGAGTTTGGGCATACCTGGTTCCCGATGATTGTTGGTAGTAACGAACGTAAATACGGCTGGATGGATGAAGGGTTTAATACATTTATAAATTCTTTGTCTCATGATGATTTTAATAAAGGAGAATACAAAGAAGATCCAAAGAATATGGAGCAGGTGGCGCAATATATGTTTAACCCAAACAGCGAAGCAATACTAAATACCCCAGATGCAATTAGAGAGGCCAATATTGGCACAGCCTTATATTCCAAACCAGGATATGGGTTAGAGCTATTGCGCAATGAAATTTTAGGGGCAGATAGATTTGATTATGCTTTTAAAATGTACATTCAGCGCTGGGCCTATAAACACCCCACACCGTGGGATTTTTTCAGAACGATGGACAATGCGGCAGGAGAGGACCTTAGCTGGTTTTGGAAGGAATGGTTTCTGGAAAATTACAAGTTAGACCAGGCCATTGAATCTGTAAAGTATGAAAGAGATATTGAAGCCAATGGGGCAATTGTTACCATTGCTAATTTAGACCAGATGGCTATGCCCGTAACTATTGCTTATGAAACTGTAAGTGGTAAAAAAGGGACAATTAAATTACCAGTAGAAATTTGGAACAATACCATAATATGGAAAGTAAAATTACCAACCACTGAAAAATTAGTTAGTGTGGTAATAGACCCTGGGAAGGTTTTTCCGGATATGAATTTTGCCAATAATAGCTGGAAAGCAAATTAATTTAAAAGTGCTGCAAAATATTGCGGCACTTTTTTTTCGCACCGAATATTTTTTTCAAATTCGGCCTTAGGCTTTAATAGAAATTCCGCAATGTTCTTTGGTACAAGTGAATGAGGACAAAACAATGGTCCCATAAAAAAGAAACTGCCTCTAACAAAATTTATATAGCAGTTTTTGTTTTCCATTTGCCGCTTTTTAAGAAACTGAATGACAATAAAAATATGATACTCCAATAAATAAGCTCATTGCTCCATGCTATTGTAAGAGATATATACTGCACTTTCATAAATATCCAGGTGTAAATAAGGTAGCCTGTTATTGCAATTATTTCAATCATTAAATTCACCTTTGTTTTACCGGTGCCAGTTACGCCGTTCAACCATATATTCGCAATGCTCATTAATAATAATCCAGTACTTACTATTCTTATTACAGGGATACCTTCAGCTACAAATTCTTCTCCTTGCCCAAATAAACCAAAGAATACAGTTGGGAAAATATTGATAAGTAAGCACATAATACTGCAAAGAGCAAAACTCCACAACATAATTCTGGTGATTGCAGCAAGAACTTTATCTTCTCTTTTTTGCCCCATTAAATTACTTACCATCACATTACAAGTGCCGGCAAAAGCCCACACAAAAACGCCTGTTAAACCAAAAACATTTCTCATAGTGTTGCTGATGGCTTTAGCAGTTTGATCGTGCAAAGCTTCAATAAAAATAAAAAATACCAGCCAC
>JANXSR010000200.1 GCA_025352625.1 Ferruginibacter sp. | reverse complement strand
TCCAGGTCAAAGGAGCTTGATATGCCAAACCTGCTTATTAATCCGGCATTAAATGTAGGCAACCAGTGATTCTTTTCTGTTTGTCCGTTGTTAGTGTTGGTGATGTTGGCAAGATTTAATCCACCTTGTGCATAAAACTGTGCTTTTGCCCCGATAGTTACCAGTGTTACAAATAGCAGTACTGTCATTTTCTTCATACTCTTTTACTTTATTTTTTAAAATTAGAATAGCTCCATTGCCATTCTTTTAAGTTTGGCTATATAAAAACAAAAAGCCGGCCATTAAAAAAATGACCGGCTTTTAAACAAATATTGTTGTGTTGGTTATTTGAGCAAAGATTGAAAAACTGGTTCATTAACCTTTACCGGATACCTTTTTTTCAATTCTGTAATCCATTTTTCTTCAAGGTAATTTTGGTATTCATTAATTACCAACCCTCTTGCTTCATTAAAACTACGCTGCTGGTTTGCGGGGAACAATTGCAGCACTTTTACAAAACCAGCGGTATTATCTCCACTGTTTAAAACAGGCGGTGAAATATA
This sequence comes from Ferruginibacter sp., assembly GCA_025352625.1. Lineage (GTDB taxonomy): Bacteria > Bacteroidota > Bacteroidia > Chitinophagales > Chitinophagaceae > Ferruginibacter. Next base: position 1,884 of record JANXSR010000200.1, on the reverse strand, counting down.
TCCTGGCACAAGCGTTGCATTTACTGGTAATTGAAGCTGTGCCAATTCATACCGCCCTGAATCTGATTGAATTTTTCCTTCGCTTTGTGTGGTAATTTCATTCCAGTTTTTGCCGCTTTTTAAAGATTTTATCGCTTCTTTTGCTACTGCCGTATCATTACAATTAAACAATATAATCGCTGCGCTGGAGCCCCAAAGATATTTTTCCTTATGCGCATTGTAATATTTTTGCAACCCAATACTGTCTGCAGATGCTTTGCCCCAAACGTTTCTTTCCATTATTTCAAATAACATATTGCCTTCCTTAAACTCCTGCATCTGATATTTAAAATCAGCATTGTACTCTTCCAAATGTTTCCTGTAATAGTCCAAAACAGAGGTAGCTATATACTTATCCAATAATGCTGCATTCGATTCTCCTTTATAAACATCCGCATTTAATTTATAATCTTTCACAAAGTTTAACCAGTCTGCACCTTTATTGCTTGCCTTTGAAAAAGAGAAAATTACTTTATTGTTTATTGCATATTTACCAACTTTATTATTTGCAGTTACACTATCTGCATACCGGAAAAGTTCAGCATTTTTTACTGCTGCATTTCTTTTATAGCCTGTTTTTATTGTAATGTCTTTTAAAAAGTTCTCTTTGCCAGCATTGCTTCTTGAATCTTTTTCTATTTGTTGTTTTAAAGTATTGGTGAATGTTTCATCACCTCTGTCGGTTGGTATTGCCTGTTGTTGAAGTCGTTTAATAATGTGGTATCCATAACTTGTATTAAAAGGCTTTGATATGTCTCCATCATGCTGCAAGGCAAATACATGGGTTTCGAAATTCATTTCGTACTTTCCGGTGCCAAACTCTGCCAATTCACCACTGCTTAATGCCGTAAGCCTGTCTTCGCTATATTGTTTTACCATCGAAGTAAAATCGGCTCCAGCTTTTAGAAGTTCATAAACCGAGTCTGCTTTTTTTTCTGTTAGCTTCAATTGCCCGGCTGTTGCATCAGGAGGAACGGTAAATAATATTTGCGCAATTTTCCACTTACCTGCACTTGCCCTTTCACCCGCATTTTTAAATACGTGCAATCCGTTCTTTGCATGATAAATGCTGCTAACGCCTTCCGGTTGTAAATTGTAGGCAATATTTTCTATTGGATAAGGTAAAGTTAACGCCGTGATGTAGCCAATATCTTTAACGGTCACAATTATACTTTTATCACTAGCTGCATTAACAATCCCATTGTAATCTGTAAACCCTTTTTTTAAATTTTCAATCACCGCATCCATTGCTTTAATTGTCTTTATCGAATCTGCTTGAGAGGCTGTTGCATTAAGTGGTACATAAAAATGAATTAGATGAATGTCTTTTTGACTTCGTTTAATAGCTTCATCCAGCAAAGCATTGGTACTTTTTTCATCGTTCATGTAACCCTCTTCTACCTGGCTGCTGAAATTTTGCATATCGTATTTCAACTGCTGCAAAGTATCCAGTCGAAGTTCCTTTGCTGCTTTTACTTTTAGCTTAAATTTTATGTATAAGTCAAGGTACTCCCGCAGCGATTTTTCTTTGTCTGCAACAGGTGTTTTATTTTTATTATAGGCTCTTAAAAACTCATCTTTACCAACCTGATTTTCGCCATAAGTAAAAACAGGTTGAGAAAATAGCTTCACTGCTACAAGGGTTAACACTATCAATAAATACGTTTTCTTCATTGTTAACCTGTTTAACTTAGTTGGTTTTTAATTTCCATTTTACCTGTAACAATTCATCCAGTTGCTGCCACGTTAATTTTTTAGCGATGATGCGCTTGTCTTTATCTAGGAGGTAAACAGTGGGTGTTTGCGTAACATCGTATAATTGACGATAACCTGGTTTTTGCGCTA
>JANXSR010000168.1 GCA_025352625.1 Ferruginibacter sp. | reverse complement strand
CCCTGTTGGTAATGTCAATTTTAATATAAATATCCTGCGGATTTTGTTTGGCATAGGTAATGTTTATATCAAAATATTCATCCTTGTCAAATACGCCGGTATCGAGTATTTCATATTCAGGATCAACCATAGTGCGGCCACGGTTGGTAGCTTTAAGATCTTCATACGGAAATTCATTCTGCGGATATTTATATAAATATTCCATGTAATAATGGGTAGGAATATTATCCTGGTAATAATACAATTCCTTTACATCTTCTCCATGATTACCCTCATAATTACCCAGTCCAAAAAGCCGCTCTTTTAAAATTTTATCTTTCCCATTCCAAAATGCTACAGCAAAGCAAAGGTTCTGAAAATAATCAGAGATACCTGCAATGCCATCTTCGCCCCAGCGATAGGTTCTAAAGTGCGACTGGTCGAAAGGGAGGTAGCCCCAGGCATCGCCATGATACCCGTAATCTTCTCTTACAGTGCCCCATTGCCTTTCGCTTAAATATGGCCCCCATTGCTCAAGTGGAATAGGTTTTTTATAATTAACTGCTAACCGCTGGTGTTCTGCTGACATTCTTTTAAATTATAAGCCTGCGTTATTGATCAGTGAATCAATAATAACATGACTGTGTACAACTGCAGTAAAATTAAGCCTTTTAGCGAAGCATGGGTTCGGGTTGCGATAATTTTGGTTGCAAACGTTTGATGTGATTAGCCTCCGCTTTCTTCTACCAACTGTGCAAGAGAGAGAATGGCACTTCATATATTAACTAGATATTTATACTTTCAAATCTTCAAAAAGTCTTTAATCAAAAAAACTTTTTGAACTCCAGGAGCTTGTTATTTTACGAAGAGTTTATTCTCTATTTAATTTAAGGTCAATACTGTTTTTACTTGAAATAAAAAAAGTACTTCCTACTTTTATCAGTCAGAAGTACTTTTTTTTAATAATATTGATAATCGAAATTAAAAGTTTTTGCTTCGCTTTTTAATCATCTTCTTTTGCAGGTACTTTTATAAAGGCAGCCCGTTTAGGTGCAGGCATGGTTGATTGCAGGCCCTTTACTCCTTTCCAGATTACTTCACTAAATTCCATATCCGGCACACGATCCTCTTTGCTAAAATCAAAACCAGCAGACCGTTTAGAGAGTTCATTCCATACCAGGTTTTTCTCTGTGATGTCTACCTGCGCAGGTAACGTAGTGTAAGGTGCTAAATCGGGTGTTGCAGTAAAGCAGCGCCAGAGTGGTGTTGCTGCAGCATCGTACTGACTCATAGGAGCAAGGCCCAAAATTAATTCTATTGTACGCAATATGCCGCTGGTGGTGTAAGGAGTATGATCAACAAAATTTCTTTTCACATACGGTCCGGCAATATACACGGGGCTTCGGTGTGCATCCACATGATCTGGACCGTTTTGTGCGTCGTCTTCCAAAATAAAAACAACACTCTCTTTCCACACAGGGCTTTTACTAAGATAATCGATAAACATTCCTACGGCAAGATCATTATCTGCCACATGTGCAAAAGGAGTTGGCCTGTCTTTACTCATGCCTTCGGTATGGTCGTTTATTAAACGAAAGGTATTTAATTGTGGCAATGCGTTGATGGCAATAAGCGAGTCGAAATCTCTTTTCCATTGGCCAACCCTTGTTGTGTCTCTTACATGCTGGTCCCAACTGGTATAGTAAGTACAAAAGTGATTTTCCAATACCGGGATATTGGCTTTGTAATCGTCTGCAAACTCGCCGTAGGTGCGGTAACTAACACCAGCTTTTTTACAGGCACCCCAGATAAAATCACCTTTATTATTTGCCACTTTTCTAGTTCCTTCTGCATCATATTCGCCTCCCCGACCACCGTAGCTGGTAACCCAGTTTTTTTCGAGGTAGTCAGTGGCATAAGCACCGAGGCTCCAGTTGTGCCCATCCGCACTAACTTCTCCGTCTACATAAAAATTATCCAGCAATACAAAATCTTTTACCAGTTTGTGTTGATTGGGAGTTACTTTCTCTCCAAATAAAACAAGGCTTGTATCGCCGTTGCCTTCTTTTACATCACCCAATACCTGGTCGTAAGTGCGGTTTTCTTTTACAATATAAAATACATGTTTAATGGGAGAAGGATCACCGATTTTTTGTGGAATGGGGTTACCGCCTTCTCCCTTACTCATTAATTCTTTTTCTTTTGTGTAAGGCGTATTGCGGTATACCTGTTGCGAATACATGCTCAACTGTTCCGGAGTTGGTTCATCAATAATACTCATCGTGCCGGTAAATAATCCGCCAATGTATTGCTCTTTTACTTCAGTGGTTTTATCATCGCCCTGAAAAACAACTTTTCTTTTTTTTAATGGATTGGGGCCATTGGGATTTGCCATAGAAGAAAACCCTTTTCCATTGGTTACCCATATTTTTTTACCAATTACTTTTATACAGGTGGGGTACCAGCCTACAGGTATAAAACCTTTCGACTGACTAAACCCAGGTTTACTAACATCAAAAACAGCCAGGCTGTTGTTATCAGCATTGGCGATGTACAATGTTTTTTCATCCCCACTTAAAGCAACTGCATTGGTAGTACTTCCAGGAGGAGCAGCTGCAAACAAGGAAGAAGAAAGTGTTTCTATTACTTTGGTATTTTTTATGTCAATCACACTTACTGAATTATCATTGGCATTGGCTACAAATAAATATTTTCCATTTGCTGTTCTGCAAATATCATTTGGGTTATCTCCTACTGCAATTTCTGTGTGGATACTATTTTTTTGCGTATCAAAAATCAATATTTTATCGCAACCCCAGCAACTGATATAGAGCTCTTTTTTATTGGGCGATAGTAAACAGGTATAAGCTTCTGCAGGCAGTTTTATTTGTTGGGTTATTTTTTTTGTAGTCAGGCTGATGAGGTAAAGGGAGTTGTTATCTTTTGTAACCACGTACAATAAATGTTTAGCATCATCAATGGCAATACCCGCCGGAGAAATTTTATTGGGCCATTTGGCACCCAGCGAAATACTGTCTTTTAATTGCAGTTTATTTTTTACAATGGCGTATTGAAGAATCCAGTTATCGTTGCCTCCACTGGTGTATAAATATTTTTCATCGCTGCTAAATTGAAGGCCCAGCCAACTTTTAGCAATTTCAATATTGTCCAGTATTTTTTCTGTTTGTACATCAATTAGCTGAAGGGTTTGAGTACTTTGTCCGTTGTTGGTAACAGCCATTAATTTTTTACTTTTACTAACTGCTATGTTGAGCGGCAGATCGCCCAATGGCAAGCTTTTACCAGCAGGGGATAGTTGCCAGCCATTGGGCAAAGTAACTGTTTGTTGAGCATGGCTAACTGCTGCTAAAAGGAACATTGCAAAACCGGTACAAATCTTTTTCATAAAATAAAATTAAATGAGCAATAAAGGTACAAAATACCTGTGTGCTATAATTGATTGGTACATTAACTTATGATGAGGAAATGCCGGCCTCTGCCCTCTTGCTGCTATGAGATAAAAAACGGGGCTTTGTATCCCCAATAAATACCATTGCTTTAATTACTTCATTTGCATTTTGTTGAAGCAGAAATAAAAAACAAATCGTTTACGGGTTTTAATTGATCGCTGCTCATAGTATTGTTGTATTTTAACTTTCTAAAACTACAACTATGAGATTGGTACTTTCTTTATTGACTGCTTTTTTAATGGTAACCACCTACGCTCAAAAAATAACGGTGTTAAAGTGCGGACAGGTATTGGATGTACGCACAGGACAATTAAATCAGCATGTTGAAATTATTGTGAAAGGGAATAGCATTGAAAGCATTTTACCACCTGGTGCCGTTGCCAAAATAAAAGCCGATACGGTTATTGATCTTTCCACTTACACTGTGCTTCCCGGGCTTATTGATTGCCATACACATGTGTTGTTACAGGGCGATATTACTTCAGAAGATTATGATGTTCAATTGCTTAAAGAATCAATTCCCTATCGTACTATCAGGGCCGTTCGAAGCGGCGGTATTGCATTGCAAAATGGGTTTACAACCATTCGTGATCTTGGTACAGAAGGTGCCGGCTTTGCTGATGTTGACGTAAAAAAAGCCATCAATAATAAAGTAGTACCGGGGCCAAGAATGTTTGTTGCAACACTTGCTATCAACACAACAGGCCATTATCCTATGAGCGAAAAAGAATATGCATGGGAACTTACTATGCCCAAGGGCCTTCAGGAAATAACAGGGGCAGATGAAGCACGCAGGGCGGTGAGGGAACAAATTGCCCATGGTGCAGACTGGATAAAAATCTATGCCGACAGAGGTTATTACAAATTAGCCGATGGCAGTTACCGGAGCAGTCCAAATTTTACAACGGATGAAATTACAGCAATCGGTGATGAAACAATCCGCAACCGCAGAAAACTGGCTGCACATGCAGTTACCAGGGATGGTATTATTGCCGCCATCAATGCAGGCGCTTCTTCAATAGAGCACGGCTTTGGTATGGATGATGAATGCATGGCACTGATGGTGCAAAAGAAAGTGTATTGGTGTCCCACCATTTATGTAAACGATTACGTGGCCGATGGCCGTGCAAAAGCCGGCAGCCCGATTAATAAATATTTTTCAGAATCTGAACCGGCTCTATTTAAAAAAGCGATGAGCGCAGGCGTAAAAATTGCCTACGGTACTGATATTGGTGGCTACGACTGGAACCTGCCTGAAGCAAAAGATTTTGAGTTTATGGTGCAATATGGTTACACCCCTTTACAGGCTTTGCAAACTGCTACCATTAATGCGGCCGACTTGCTGGGGCAACCTGTATTGGGAGAATTAAAGGTTGGAAACCTGGCTGATATTATTGCAGTAAAAAGTGATCCCCTTAAAAATATTCAGGTATTGAGCGATGTTAAATGGGTAATGAAGGATGGCGTTGTTTACAAAACCGCAGTTAAATAATTGCTACTTTTATGGCTAAACATACCGGCCACTGTAGAATAAATTGCACTATTTCCATTTTTAATTTCCCGTTATTTAATCTGTAATGATTAAATAATTATTGCAAATGACTGGCATAGTTTTAATACATTTTATTAAAACTATTATTTTGAAAAAGAAAGACATTTTATCCATTCTAAAAAGTAACCAAAAAAAAGTAACGCAATTTGCCAAAAAGCAAGTTCAATATATTTATACCGAGGCCGATTTGGGAGAGGGATTACTAGATGAAGGTATTGAGTTACCCTATAAAATCATTTTAAAGAATACAAAGTTTCAGTTAGTTAAATCAATTGCAGATGCCATGGACATGCCACTTTACAGAAACAAGAATGTGGAAGTACCAAATGTAGCCGAAGATTTTAGCTACGCATATTATTGCTGATAATTTTTGTTGAATAATATTTTTTATAATCAAAAAGTAGGTTGGTTTGTGCTTATACTGCAAATTCAATTTTACTCCATTTCTCGGTTAAATGTGTATCATAAATTCCGTGACTGTTTAAAGCCATGGCAGGGTGTGGTATTACTTCCTGGCCACTCACCATCAATCTTTGAAATCTTCCTAAAAACATATTCCATATATCCCCATTATTGGGTGGAATGGATCTTCCATCTGCAAGAAGTTGAAGGCTCTTCCAGGGTATTGCAATTTCCAAACTCCAGCCTTTGTCAATATCACTATTATCATTCAGAGTACCATCTATCTGAACGGCTGTCTGTAAACCCGGCATATCAAAGTTTGTAAATGCCCAACGTATACCCCGGGGATGAGTGCCCTTCCAAAAACTGGCGCCACTGCGATCGTAGTCGCCGCCAAAAGTATATGCCTGTAGCTGGTGCACATCAAACTGGGGGATGTCGAATTTGTTACCTCTTTTGTAAGCGTCTTTCCATATAAAAAACACTTCGTATAAAGTATTCGCCGCATTCACTTCTAACTCGTAATAACAATCCTTACCGTCAATAAATACTTCCAGGTCGTTTTCTAAAAAAACTATACTATCTCTCTCTGTAAGCGTTGCTTCTACAAAAGGTTCTTCTGCTGTAAAGGCAATGTATAAATTTGTGTCGTTCCAGAGCAACGCAGTTTGTGTATTGTATATGCCGGCATTGCCGGTTACCATGTCTACAAAGCGTTTGCTCCACGCTGCATTTTGCCACACTTCTTTCTTCGTGTTGCCATCAATAGTGATTGATTCAGTTATTTTTTTTGCTGTATAATCTGCGTTGTTCATTGAATAAATTTTATATAAAAAAATAACAAAGACTGCAAAGTCATTTATTGCTCCTGCATTTTTATAAACTTTACTAATTTTTATTTAACCTTTTGTCAGCGGTTTACAATTCTATCTTTTACCGGAATCACTAATTTAAGTCCCGACCAAATTTCATCTACTGCACAAACTTTTATATCTACAAGTCCGTTTGCCAGGGCTACATTTCTTATAACGTCTTCTGTAATATCCGTAGGTATTTTTGATGCTTTCTTTGGCCACGAAATCCAAATCATTCCGTTTTGTTCAATTTCATTTCGCAAAGCAATAATGTTGTTATGCAAGTCAATTGCTTCTTTGGTAAAATAATGAATAAGCTGCTTCTTTGTTTTCTTTTCGTTACTCACAATGATATCTTGTGGCATGTCAACAAAAAGATCAAAATAATAATCAGGCGGGTTTACCAATCGTATTTTAAATCCTTCTTTTATGCCAAGTTTTTTTGCCAGAGGTGTACCTGAATATCCTGCTACTTTCATTGTCTGTATTTTATGGTTACTCTTAAAGCCTACATTCAAATAATATTTTGAAAATAAGTTGCAAATTTGAAGCAATCAAATACAATTTAAACATTGCTGTTAAAGAGATAAAAAATAGTTAAGAACAGTGTGATGATTTTTATAAAACCGGCCATAAATTAATGGTATAAGCCTTTAAATTGTTGTAACTTTAAGAGTGTTAGAATCATTTGTATTTAAACTGGTTTCTTAATAAATTAAAATCTCTTTTTTATGAAAAAGAATAAAGAAATTAACCCCAAACCAATACAGCCGGATTTGAAGCATGATACTATGGAATTTGCAGCTTCTGCAGATGGGGACGATATTGTAATTTTTGATGATGAAGAGGATGAAATATCGGCCAGTGAACTAGATGCGTTGGAAGATGAAGGGCCGGATACAGAAGGATATGCATTAAATGCAGCAGAGGCAGATAGCAAGATTGACGAAGATAATTTTTTAACATCGCCTGATGATATTGATGAACTTGAAGAAGATGATATTAATGAGGTAAGTGAAAAGCACAGAAGATAGATGAATGAGTTGTAAAACTTGCCAACTAAAGTTGAAATTATCTTAATGAATTTTAAAAACTCATTTGGATTATAATAAAAGTAAAAGTCGGCCCTTGTATAAGCCGACTTTTGATATATAGATGGAGTTATTGAATGTCTGTTTTTACCACAAAGGTTTTTTGCCTGAGGGTTTTATACTTCTTTTATTGTCTGCCTGTATTTTATTTTATTTTGAAAAGTATCTTTTTGATTAATCGTAAAAACGGGTTGGCCGGATTTTTTCCCATTGCAGTTTCCTCCCTCTTTTGTGCGACTGTGCTATATTTTGCGCTTATTTTATACCGGTTTTCTTCAACTCCCAGATTAACTAAATTCGCATTGCCTGATTAAGTAGTAAACTTGCATAAAATATTTTTTCACTTCTAAAATATCCGGCTTCGTCGTTCGTCTTTCATTTTATACATGGAAGATGCGCTGATTATACCAACTACTGCTATGCGTGCTGAGCGTAATAAAAATATTACTTATATCATTAAATCAATGAGCAGCCGGCTGCTTGGATTTATAAAAAAGAGAGTAGCCAGCGCAGAAGACGCAGAAGATATTTTGCAGGAAGTTTTTTACCAGTTTGCCGGTAACACTGAACCCATTAACCAGGCCACAAGTTGGTTATATACGGTAGCCAGTAATAAAATAACCGATAGTTACCGCAAAAAGAAGTTGCCCCTTGCAGATGATATTTTTACCTCAGCAACATCAGATGAGGATAGTTTTGACTGGAAGGAAATTTTATTACCAGCAGATACCAATCCTGAAACTGAATACCTGAGGAATATATTTTGGGAAGAATTGCAACGGGCTTTGGAAGAATTACCGGCAGAGCAACGGGAAGTATTTATTGAACATGAATTGAATGGAACAGCTTTTAAAGATATTGAAGCAGCAACCGGTGTAAGTGTGGCCACACTAATCAGCCGAAAGCGTTATGCTGTAATTCATTTAAGAGATCGTTTACGGGTGTTAAAAGATGAACTATTAAATTATTAAACAATTACCTCCGTTACAATTATCGTTTTTAGTGAACGTCAGGTAAACAAAAAATTATACAATGAAAAAATTTTGGATTAAAAAAGGGTTAATGTTTGTTGCTTTCTTTATTGCTGCCGCCTTACTGATTGGCTTTATAGTAATGGGTTTATGGAATGCCATATTACCGGCCGTATTAGGTGTTAAAGCAATTACATTTATACAGGCATTAGGTATTTTATTATTAAGTAAAATATTATTCGGAGGTTTTAGAGGCGGATGCCATGGCAGAGGCGGGCAACAATGGAAAATGAAAATGCAGGAAAAAATGGGTGGTATGACCCCGGAGGAAAAGGAAAAATTTAAAGCTGAATGGAAAAAACGTTGTGGGGGAAGATGGAAAATGCATTGTGAGGAAACACCTGCTGCAACTGATTAGATTAATGGATATGTTGTAATTTTTATGCTGCTATACTGCCTGCTGCTGTGTTTATTTCAACCAATAATTAAAGGGTGTTCTTTTACTAAAGATATTTTTATGGAGATACTTATTTTTAAAACTAACCTTACAGATATTAACCATATTAATGAAATTGGAAGTAGATTAAATGTACATCCTGACATTTTTAAATGGAATGTAGATTTACAGGATTGCGATAATATTTTAAGGGTGGTGGCGAATAATATACCAGGCAAAGAAGTGGAACAGTTGTTAGGGAATGCAGGCTATTTTTGTAAAGAATTGGAATAAACAGAAATAACAAGGTAAAACTTTTGAGGTATTTTAAAAACATTCCACATTCCAGCAATGCTGCCAGTTAGTATTAGGAGTTAGTGTAATTATCCCTTCTTTGTTAATCAATTGCTGATTGTGTTGCACACTATCAGCAATACCACACCAGGGTTCAAGACAAATAAAATTAGCATCTTTTGATGCCCAGATTCCAAAGAAAGGGAAATTTTCAAAATTGAAATGAATGCCATGACCATGCTTTGTGCAGCCAACGGTAATACTATTGCTTAGCATATTTTTTAAAACAATGGCATCTTCATAAAATAATTGATGTGTTAAAGGTAGCTGGTCATTTTGAGTAGGCAATAGTTCCGCATGGTCAGCAATTAATCCTCCTTCTAATTTCCATCTGTGCAGTGGCTCTGTTTTATTAAACTGTAAATAGTAATCTTTATAAAGAGTGTCTTTAACCATTGGCACTGCAAAAGCAGGATGAGCTCCTACAGAAAAAAGCAACTCATCGTACCCTGTATTACTTACTTCGTAGGTACAAATAAGTGAATTACCTTTTAGTTGATATCGTAACCTAAGTAAAAATGCAAAAGGATAAACAGCAAGTGTTTCTGCATCATGGGTAAGGGTAAATACCGCTTCTTCTAAACTTAGCTGGTCTTTTAAAAAGGTTCTTTCCCTTGCAAATCCATGCCGGGGAAGATGGTAGGGTTTATCTTTATAAAAATAAGTATCTTCTTTTAATGCCCCAACAACAGGAAACAATACGGGACTATGTTTGCTCCAAAAGGCTGCATCGCCGCTCCACATATACTCAAGGCCCGTATCTTTATTAATAAGGCTTTGCAGTTCCGCACCTTTGGGAGAAATAACTGCCCGTAATTTTTCGTTTTCCAAGATGATCATATGCTAAATTAGGAATTCTTTTTTAGACAGTTACCGCAATACAATTTTAGCAGAATCAAAATAAAAAAAGGAAATTGGTAAGATACCAATTCAAAAAATTTGGAGCATTCATTACATGTTCCTTCTGTACTGCCCACCAACTGCATACAATGCATTGGTAATTTGCCCAAGCGAACAATACTTTACCGTTTCCATTAATTCGGTAAATAGATTTCCATTTGCGATGGCTACTTCCTGCAGCCTTTTTAACATCAATGCCGACTTTTCTTTGTGGCGCTCATGAAACCTTGTTACAGATTGTATTTGAAAATCTTTTTCTGCTGTGGTGCTGCGGATAACTTCAGTAGGCAAAATAGTAGGACTGCCATTCTTATTTAAAAAAGTATTGACCCCTACAATTGGATATTCACCGGTATGCTTTAATGTTTCGTAGTACAAACTTTCTTCCTGAATTTTATTGCGCTGGTACATACGTTCCATTGCACCTAATACACCACCTCTTTCTGTTAAGCGTTCAAACTCTGCCAGCACAGCAGCTTCTACCAGGTCGGTTAATTCTTCCGTTAAAAAAGATCCCTGGTTTGGATTTTCATTTTTTGCTGTACCAAGTTCCCGGTTTATAATTAATTGTATCGCCATTGCTCTTCGTACACTCTCCTCAGTAGGTGTTGTGATAGCCTCATCATAAGCATTGGTATGTAGTGAGCTGCAATTATCATAAATGGCATACAGTGCCTGCAATGTTGTACGGATATCATTAAAATCAATTTCCTGTGCATGTAGCGACCGGCCACTTGTTTGAATATGGTATTTTAATTTTTGCGAACGGCTGTTGGCTTTGTATTTATATTTCATTGCCTTGGCCCATATTTTTCTTGCCACCCTGCCAATTACACTGTATTCAGGATCCATACCATTGCTGAAAAAGAAAGATAAGTTAGGTGCAAAATCATCGATGTTCATCCCCCTGCTTAAATAATATTCTACATAGGTAAATCCATTTGCTAAAGTAAAGGCCAGTTGTGTAATAGGGTTGGCACCTGCCTCCGCAATATGATAACCACTAATGCTAACACTGTAAAAATTTTGAACTTTATTTTCAATAAAATATTCCTGTACATCACCCATAAGTTTTAAAGCAAACTCAGTAGAAAAAATGCAGGTATTCTGCGCCTGGTCCTCTTTTAAAATATCAGCCTGCACTGTCCCTCTTACCGTTGCCAATGCATGGGCTTTTATTTTTTGGTAAACTTCTTTTGGTAAAACATCTTCCCCGGTTAAACCTAATAAACGGAGGCCCAGGCCATCGTTACCTTGCGGCAACAGCCCGTTAAAATTTCCTTTAACTGGCACAATCTCTTTTCCATTCACATCAACGTACCTCGGTAAATTATCGATACTGTATGTTGCTTCAATCTTTTTATTTACTTCTTCCTGCAAATTATTTTCAATGATGTATTTTTCACATTGCTGGTCAATGGCTGCATTCATAAAAAATGCCAGCAGCATAGGTGCCGGGCCATTGATCGTCATACTTACAGAAGTTTTTGCATCACATAAATCAAAGCCACTGTATAGTTTTTTGGCATCATCCACGGTAGCAATGCTTACACCGCTGTTACCAACCTTGCCATAAATATCAGGCCGGGGGGCAGGATCTTCACCATACAGCGTAACGCTGTCAAAAGCAGTGCTGAGGCGCTTTGCAGGCTGGCCCAGACTTACATAATGAAAACGCCTGTTGGTTCTTTCGGGGCCTCCTTCACCGGCGAACATTCTTGTCGGGTCTTCCCCTTCTCTTTTTAAAGGAAATACACCTGCTGTAAATGGAAATTCTCCGGGTACATTTTCCTGTAACTGCCAGGTAAGTATATCGCCCCAATCATTGAATTTTGGCAACAGCACTTTTGCTATTTCTGTGCCGGATAAACTTTTAAAAGTGAGTGGTTGTTTAATCACTTTATCCCTCACTTTAAATTCGTAGAATGCTTTGGCATAGCGCTCACGTGTAGCAGGCCAGCTGTCGATTAATTTTTTATTCCCGGTGTAAAGTTCTTCTTCTATTAATTTTTTTAATTTCAGTAACTCCTCTTCAACAGTTGTGGAGGATGAAGTTGACAGCAAAGATTTTAATGTACCGTCAATTTGATATAATTGCCTTGCAAGATTACTTTGTTTAATAACCCATTCATCATATTCTTCAATGGCTTCTGCTATCTCAGATAAATACCGAACTCTTTTTGGCGGAATAATCGTAGACTGGCTGGCTGTATTTTTTATATGAGCATGGTGTTCTATTTCACCATTAAATTCTACCCCGGTTTTTTCTGCCACCTTTTCCATTAACCTTTCAAACAACTCATTTATGCCTGTGTCATTAAATTGTGCTGCAATGGTGCCAACGATGGGTAATGTTTCGTCTTTAGCATCCCACAAACTGTGGTTGCGTTTAAACTGTTTGCGTACATCGTGCAATGCATCTAATGCGCCGGCCTTATCAAATTTATTGATACAAACCACATCGGCATAATCCAGCATATTTATTTTTTCCAGTTGTGATGGCGCACCATATTCAGGTGTCATTACATACATACTCACATCCACAAAATCTAAAATAGATGCATCACTTTGCCCCACACCGGCACTTTCTAAAATGATAAAATCAAATTGTGCGGCTTTGCAAATATCGATGGCCTCAGCTACATATTGACTCAATGCTTTGTCACTTTCCCTTGTTGCAAGGCTCCGCATGTATACCCTTGGCGAAGAGATCGAATTCATTCGTATGCGATCGCCCAACAATGCACCGCCTGTTTTTTTCTTAGATGGATCAACTGAGATTACTGCAATTGTTTTATCGTTGTATGCGTTTAAAAAGCGACGCACTATTTCATCTGTTACCGAAGACTTACCAGCACCGCCAGTGCCGGTGATACCAAGGACAGGTGAGGAAAGGTGGGATAATTTAAAAGATGCTTCTTTTAAATTGGATATCAGTTGTAAATAATCTTCCCGATTTTCTGCAAGTGTAATTGCCCTGGCAATATTTTTTACTGGCCGCCACTCGCCCAGTTCGTAGTGATTATTACCATTAGTTAAATGATTCAAAGTATCTCCTTTAGGGAAAGATTTTGGCGAATCTACTGCCAGGCATCTTTCTATCACATCCGCAATCATTCCTTCCAAACCCATCGTTCTCCCATCATCCGGACTATAAATTCTACTGATGCCGTAGTTATGAAGTTCTTCTATCTCTAAAGGTAAAATAGTTCCGCCGCCGCCACCAAATATTTTGATGTGACCGCTACCGTTTTCCTCTAGCAAATCTTTCATGTATTTAAAAAATTCTACATGGCCGCCCTGGTAACTAGTAATGGCAATTCCCTGCACATCTTCTTCAATGGCACATTCTACAATTTCGTGTACGCTTCTATTATGGCCAAGATGAATGATTTCGGCACCCTTGCTTTGCAGTATGCGGCGCATAATATTAATGGCTGCATCGTGTCCGTCAAACAAGGCTGCGGCAGTTACAATTCTAACTTTATTTTTTGGTGTAAATGGCATGAACAACAATTATTAAATAGAAGTAAAAATGATACTTCCATACAACAAAAGTACAGGTTTCTTTAGCAGTAAAAATTTCAGAAATTACTATAAACAAAAATGCTCATCTGCCAAAAGCGGATGAACATTTTTAAAATCAGCAACCAATCGTTACAGAAATTTCAATAACACTTAAACAAAAAATAAAACACTATTTTATCGCCGTAGCCGTGCGTTCATATTCCTTACCTATTTTCTTAATTTTAATAATCTGTCTTACCAGGTAGATGATTGTACTCCAAACTCCGGCGATAATGGCAAAAGCTATAAATATTAACCATACAGGAGCTCTGTTACCTGTTGACCAAAGTGTGCGATGCCAGAAATGTGTATCTGCCTGTGTAGGTTTCCCCCATAGAACTGATTTTTCAACAACTAAATTTCCATACGCATCATTGTCTTCTACTTTTGCAACCAGTATAAGATTTCCTTTTTCATCACCGGCCAAAGAGTCCCTCATGTACGCTGCGCTTACCAACCCGGTTGAATCGGATGTGTAGGTATCTGCATCTCCTACTGTTAAGTTACCTCCAAGGCGTTTAACCCCCACCTTCATTTCAATCTCTTTAACAGCTATCCATTCGCTTCCCTTTTTCTCCTTCAATTGGGCTGTTACATTTCTTACTCCATCAACTAATGCAGTATCAAGAATAAGGATTGCTTTTTTGATTGTTACGTCACTATTCAAAGATTCCTGTTCTTTGGAGGAATCGGATACAGCAAGAAATTTAACCTCAGTCGCCGAATCCCATGCTGCTTTAAAAGAAGCAGGGATACCTACTTTTCCTATTCCATTTGAAGCGGTGGTTATTTTACCCAATAAATTTCTTTCAGATGTTTCATTAAAATATACATTCACAGCAACTCCTTTAACAGGTTCAAATATTCTTCCTGTTTTCTTTTTTGTATTTACTTCAATGTAAGGCACTTTATTTTCAGGAAGAAAATAGCGAAGACTTAGTATGGTAGTTGCAGCAGCAGAATCCTGTGCCTGTATTTTAGCTGCGGTTGTTCCTGCAAGAAAAAACAGCAGTATAATAAGTTTATGATGGTAATTCACTTTCATGATCGGTAATGGTTTTATAAATTGAAATGATAGGAAACACCCTTGCAAAAAAAGTGATGATCAATAATACGCCGGCAAGAGAACCTGCGGTAATTGCCCATTCCTGCCAGCTTGGAAAGTAATGGCTGTATTTTGCAGGGGCATCATATTTAGGCAAAAATGGATGCAGCAAAGTTGGTGTAACAATCAGGTATCTCTTAAACCAGGCACCCACAACTACCATAACGCCGGCCACAAACATGGCATTGGGTTTTCTTCCTTTTTTAAATACTAAAATTATAATTGGGATGATCATACCCACTATAATGGCAAACCAGAAAAGGGGTGCAAATTCGCCGGTAAATAAACCAACCAAATGTGCTTCTTCATCTTTTTTCATTTTAAAGGCAGGTACCAGGTATTCATTAACATTAAAATACAAATACAATAATGCCAACAGCACCAAAATTTTTCCCATTTTATCAAAATGTCTTTCGGTAATATAATGTTCCAGCTTATACACTTTTCTAAAAACATACATTGCCACTACCACACCGCCAGCACCAACTAAAAAAGCTCCTGAAACAAAATAGGCACCAAAGTTTGTACTGTCCCACCCAGGGCGGTAAGTGGTTGCAAATAACCACGAAGTAACTGTGTGTATACAAAATGCTACTGGAATAATTGTTATACAAAGTATGGTAATAGATTTGTCCCTGATTTTCTCCTGCCTTTCCGTTCCTTTCCAGAAATTGCCCAACCACTTGTATAATTTGTAAAATGGGGTAGTGCTCATTTTTTCTTTAGCACCAATCATAATCTTAATATCCGGCAGCAGTGTAATGTACAATAACAATAAACTGGTACAGAAATAAGTGCTAATTACGATCACATCCCACATGATGGGAGATTGTAAACGGCCATGGGTAAAAAGAAAAAGCATTCTTTCAGGACGTCCCATATCTACAATGATGATAAGCGCAGCGAAGGTAATTGCAGAAACCGCTATAATCTCTGAAATGCGTGTTAATGGCGTGCGCCACGGAACATCAGCCAGCCTAAATATGGCAGTGATCAATGACCCCACCAGGCTGATGGCAACAAAGAAAACAAAGTTCGAAATATAAATACCCCAGGAAACGTAGTCGCCCATGTTGGTGACTACCAATCCTTTTCTTAATTGTTGAATATAGGCGAATGCGCCGATACAACATATGGCCAGTAATATACCAGTCCATATAACTCCCCTGCGGCCAAACTGTTGTGGCAACAAATCACTGATGATTTTTTCGGGGGTAAATTTTTTAGTATTTTCCACGTTGTTCATTTAGGATTTTTTTTCAGCTGGCTCTTCTTTTTTAAGACCATCTTCAAATTTAAAATTCCGGTTTACGGGTGGCAGGTAATAAACACTTGGTTTAGTTCCCAAATCTTCCAGCAGGCGATAGCCTGCTTTATCTTTTACAAGGTCGCTGAAGCGAAATGTTTCAGAGCCATTGGTAACTGAATCTTCATTGATATCACCAAAGAAAAACACCCCATTGGGACATGCAGAAACACAATGTGGTAACATACCCATACGGGTCATATCAGGGCAAAAATCGCATTTGCCAACAGTTCCTCTTTTTTGTGGTACGCTGGTTTCTGCATTATATTCCTGCTCTGCAACTCCTTCAGGAAGTATTGGTTCTTCCCAGTTAAAAACTCTTGTTGAATAAGGACAGGCAGCCATACAAAATCTACAGCCAATACAACGGTCGCTATCTATCAATACAATGCCATCCTGACGTTTAAAGGTTGCACCAACCGGACAAACCTTTACACATGGTGGTTCATCACAATGCATGCAGGTTGTGGGTTGCCAGTAAGGCGCAGTTTTATCAGCATCCTGCATTTCATACACCTTTATCCAGTTTTGTTCTGAATGTACATTGTGCATGTGATTACAGGCACTCTGACATTTTTTTAAATTTTTGCAGCGGGAGAGATCGATCACCATGGCAAATTTTTTGCCTGGAATACCTTTCCTTATTTCGTCGTTGCTGACAGAAGGCATGTGCGGTACCGGCTTCAGAAAAGCTTTATCTACCTCAATAATTTCACCATCTACTGAAAGCAGTTTGACTTTTTCGCCAGATGCCTTTACATCCTCCTCAGGAGTAAAAGGGGATTTTTTTGAATTGCAGGCTACGGCAAGCGTAGTTAATAAACCGGCTGCCAGGAATTCTCTGCGTGATTTTTCTCCATTCATTTTAAATGAGATTTATTGGTCGGACGAATTATCTTTCGATCCAGTTTTGTAATTCTGCATTGGTAATTTTTTTCTTTTTGGCAGAAAGAGCAGCTATACTTACCTCTACAAGCGTACCATCCTGGGTAAGCATTTTTACTGTTTCGCTTTTTTTCTTTTTACCAACAGTGACAAATTTTAATACAGTAATTGAAGAAAGAATACTGGCACCCCAAAGCAAAAATTTTTTGCGGGAGGGATTTTTTATTTTTTGATCCATAAGTTTTTGAGATTGATTTGATGATACAAAGTAGAAAGATTTTTTATGGCAACAGCTAATCTCACTCAGGATGAAATATGATTGATGTCATAAGGCTATTTGTAAATTTGGGTAAAAAAAAAGACCGGTCTGCGAAAACGCAGACCGGTCTAAAAAGTTATTTAAAAAAAATTATTTTTTAAGTGTTCTAATAAAGTTTACAAGATTCCATCTATCCTCTGCTTCTGGTAATTTCTTTTTAAAATTAGGCATGTCATCACGGCCTTCAGTTATCTTATAAAAAATTTCTCCGTCGGCCTGGGTTTGTACAAATGGTTTTGAAAAATCTCCCGGTTCTGTTTTTAACTGGGCAGCTTTTGACCCATCGCCTAAACCTTTATTTCCGTGGCAAGATTTGCAGTGAGTATCCCAGAGCGTTTTACCTTCTTTTACAGAAGCTGCATCAGATGAAACTGCATTTTTCATTTTCTTAAAATTATCCGGTACGGCCCATGGTTTAGGTTGTTGATTGTTTAATACTGTAAAGCTAAAACTGGCTAATCCAATGGTTACTGTAAGAAAAACGAGAACTTTTTTCATAATTATCTTTGTTTTTAAAGTGTATAAATTTAAAAAGACAACGTCTTTATATCATTATCTGATTTACAAATGTGAAAGTACTTTATTCAATATTACTCTAAATCAATACCAGTCATCTTTTCACATGATTTTAATCATATAAAATACGGTAAAGATCCCTTAGGCGGAGAAAGAAAAAATATAAAATTAGTTAGAAAAATAAAATCCAAGTTCAGTTTCAATATTCGTCATATCAACCAGTAGCGGTGCTTTTTTACCATTAAATATAAACAGGCCGCAAGCATCATTTTTTGTATTTAAATCTATGTATTCTTTTTCGCCACTGTCTTTTATAAAACAAAGATACCTTGCATTTTTAACCTCTATTATTTTTACAGCCGGATAGTATTTTTTTAAAAATATCTGGGCGTTTTTAATCTGAAAAAAGCAATCATGAACATTACTTTCAAAAATATCTTTATCAGTAACCACTTTTATTTTATCGAGTTGTAATGAATCTGGATTATAAAAAACCGCTGCGGTAACTCTAATAATTATTGTATCGTTAAAGCTGGAAGATGGCTTTTGCCGGGCATCATTTTCCTGGTTATTAACAACTGTATTGGAAGTGGGATTAGAAGGTGCCATGGTACAGGAAAGATTAAAAAGTATCACTAAAATAAAAGCAATTATTACATGGCGGCTGTAACAATAATATTTTTTTATCATTGATTCAAATTACTTTTTTTTATCGTTGTTCACAAATAAAGGCAATGCTTTTTTTATTCATTAATCGCAAAAATCCAAAACTTTTTTAGAGTTCAGGATTTTTTAGTGTACCTCAATTTAGCCTTAATAGTTCCATAAACGGGTTATATTAAATCCAATAAGAAATTGTCCTCCCTTTATTTTTGTACCATTAACATCAGTATAGTTAAATGGACTGTTTGCATTGTATAAATTATTTCTTCCCGGATTTAACAATGAATAATTACCCATAAACAATTGAAAAGAGTGATTGCTTGTATTAAACTCAACACCAAAAGATAAATTAGGATTAGGATTACTTGTAGCATGTTTTGTAATAGGTTGATCGTAGTTGATCATTAAAGAAGTAACATTGGTTATTTTATATCTTCCGGAAACTGAAACTGCAAAATGATCATGTTTCATTTCTTTGAAAATCTCTTTTCCTGTGCTGTCATTTTTTGTATAATAGCCATTTACAGCATTTTGATGAGACAAACTTGCGGCTACCTGTACAGACAGTTTATCGGTAAGTTTCCTGGCAACAATTATCTGGTTGAAAAATAGCACACGTTGCTCGGGATATTTAAAGAGACTTTTATCTTCATCCTTCCTGGTATCATAAGCTACATCACCGTAGTACGTTACACTAACCGGGTATTTACTTTTTGTTTGTGTGATGATAGCATATTTGGCACTTGCATCCCAAAGTAAATTACTTTTTGTGAGGCCAATTCCAAGATACAACTTATTGATAGGGGCATAGGCAACACCAAGGCGAATATTTGAAGGAGCAAAAAATCCCCAAAAATCCTGGTAACCATTATTAACAGTCCCAAATCTGTGCATGATGTCCATTTCAAAAGTTCCTTTTACCGGTACCAACACTGTTTGGTTATCAATTATCCAAACACTTTGAAAAGTATTTTTTACCGGCTTAAGTTTTTTTGATGCAGTTGTTTTTTCTGTCACTATGGTACTGTCTTGGGCCTTAACAATTGTGTGAAGTAAAAACAGACTACTAAACATGCATATAGCCAAAGTAAACAGGCGGTTTGGTATTTTTATTTTTAGTTTCATTTTTTATTTTTTTAAGATCACTTAATTATTTGGAGAACCATTTCTTATCCAATCGTACACCTTCTGCCTGTCCGTTGCTGAAGGAATATATTCCCGCATTTCTCCATTGATCATTTTATACAAAATGCTCTCTTTAGGAATAATGTTGTTTACAAATTCGCCATTAACAATTTCCTTATACGATACATCTGTAAGCATGTATGGATGATGAGAGCCTGGCACATGGCATCCGGATATAGCACATTTTGTATTAAATATTGGTGCTAATTCAGTTTTAAAACTTACCACTTGTGGGGGTCCGTCTGGATCCACTAAAGCATCTGGAAGGATAACATCTTTATAGCAGCTTATTAAGCCTATAGCCATCAAAAAAATGACACCTCCATATATTATTAGTTGTTTCATTGTATTTCTTTTTTGGTTACTTATTGTTTAAATTAACGTTAACTTCTATTTCAATTTTATCTGAAATACTGGTGCTGGTTATACCAAAATCTCTACAGTTAAACTGAAATTTAAATTGAAGTCCAAAAACATCGTAGCCTGCAGCAGTTCCAAACTGAACTGTTGCTTTTGGAATGTATTTTAATTTGCCTACAATTGTTTGTGTTAATGGTGCAGCTAATTTACCCTGCCATGTAAACTTAACTGTTACTATATAATCATTGCTGGCCGGATCAAATTTTACTTCTGTTGTTTTGATCCTGGCAATATTTGTAACAGTTAAATTTTGAGTACCGGGTACAATGGCAGTTGTTCCCATACCGGAAACATTACAACCAGCATCACGACCAGGCTCTCCGGTATTAGATTGATTTATTTGCACATAACCATTGAAGTATGTTTTGGCTGGTTCATTTTCGTAAAATGCCCATGAAGAGTCTAGCAATGGCTGCCCCGCACTTACATAATTAAGCATTTTAGCATCTGTTACGTCGTGTACACCAAATTGGTTAAACCTGCCGGTTAATAATCCGGCTGCACCTACATAATTTGTTGACCATAACACACTGGAGTGGGCTTTATCAACTTTCCATTCGTTGCTATTTCCTACCGTCATACTACCAGGCAGGTGCACATTGGTGCCATGGTTAATAATTGGGCCAGTGGTGGCAGGAGGAGGAGGTAGTTCATTGTCTCGGGTGCAACTTGCAATGTACCCATAACCACTAATGAGTACCAGCAGAATTAAAAGCGTTTTGGTGCTAAGCAGTTTCATAAATTATATTTTAAAATGAATAATTAACTAATGAATAACAGCCCAAAAATAAGGAAGGCAATGAGGCATTGCAATGACTTACATCAAAACCAAATGTGACATATGTCATAAAATAAAAAAATAAAATGGCTTAGCGTAATGGTTCGAAGTAGCGAAGTTTTTAAACAATAAATTAAAGCAAAAAAATAAGGGAAGTTAAAATGTTATTTAACATTCTAACAAAGCATGTCAATCCAATCAGGCTCTTGATTGCTTATTATAAAAGGAAAATAAAAAGGCCAGCAAAGCAATGAAGACAAAGGCACTTAGGTTTAAGAGAAGACTATCAGTATATAATTTCATGCTGTTTCTTACCATACTTCTATCTCCTGGTTTAGCAGATAATTGTAAAAAAAAATCTCTTAATAAAAAGAAGAAAAAGACAAGACTATGAATTAAACTAATGACTAATTTTTTGCTAAAAAAAGGTAACCAGAATAGAATAGAAAGTAGTGCCCAGGTTATTAATAAAGGTTCTTGTATTGTTAGTTTAAAATTTTCAACAGAATAGTTAGGATATAGATTTTTTAATTGCAGCCCAAGGTATAAGGTGCCCACGAGGGCATATCCTAACGGTAAAAGTGAAATGCGTTTGCTTATAAAATTATTTTTTGTACGCTGATTTCCGGCTGTAAAAACTATCAAAGTATATATTAAAGGGTAGCCAGAAAAAAAAGCCAATAGTTCAATCCGTTGCAGGTAATTAAAAAAACTATTGTCCATAAAAAAGTAATTATTTCTAAAGATGTAAAAAAATTATTTTAAATAACATGTTGTTTTATTTTTAAACAAATGGCAAAAGAAAACAACCCAAATTGGGCTGGTTTCTTTTGCTTTATGTGATACTAATTTTACTAAACAGGTTTCAGTAAGTTTAAGCAATTAAAAATTCCATAGCCTTGTAATATTAAAACCTATTAAGAATTGATTTTTTGTGAAATCATTCTGATTAAACATATTGTTGTTTTGAGGTAATATGGCACCATAATTACCTGCAAATACCTGGAAGTCGTGCCCGCTGGTTTTCATTTCTATTCCAAAACTAATATTTGGATGTGGGTTATCCATTGGGTGTTGGGTTAGTGGTTGATCGTAGTTTGCAATAAGAGTGGTTTTTTCAGTAATTCGATATTTTCCGGAAAATGAAATCGCAAAATGATCGTTTTTCATCTTCGGCTGAATTTTGCCTGCTTCATCTGTATAGCCTTCTAAATTATTAAAATGTGTTAAACTGGGACTTACCTGTATTGAAAGCTTGTCACTAATTTTTCTTGCAATAATAATTTGATTAAAAAAACTAAAACGATCAGAAGTGGTAACGAATAATGTGGTGGCATCTTTTTTTCTAGGATCAGCCATTACATTACCAAAGTATGTAACACTCACCGGCATAGCCCCATCTTTGGTTTGCTTTAACAGCGCATATTTTGCGTTAAGGTCAAGTAACATGTTTTCGTTAGATGCTCCAAATCCAATCTGCAAATTATTAATTGGCACATAGCTAAATCCAAGCCTCATGGTAGCTCCGCCAAAAAGACCAAACAGATTTGTGAATCCATCTTCCCATGTAGCAAACCTGTGCTGGATATCAAATTCAAAAGTTCCTTTTATGGGCACCATCACGGTTTGATTATCGATGATGTAATTTCCTTCAAAGGTGTTTTTTACATACGGATTCTTTTTAGCCGACTTTGCGGGTGTTGCACTATCTGCTACTACTGCATGCTGAGCCACAACATCAATGCTTATCATTAGCAGCAGGCAAAAAGCTATACTGTACATTGCAAAGGAGAAATATTTATTTTGCTTTTTCATAAATTATTTTTTGATTGTTTTTAATTGTTTTTAGCCCCTTGTTTTATCCAGGCTAGCATTAATGCATTTATATTTGATGGATTGTTTGCACTGCCTAAAGGCATTGTTGGCGAACGTTTTCCTGTTAGGAACAAATACACTTCGCTGAGTTCTGGTTTGGCAGTATTAACATAGTTTCCAACAATTAAAGAACTGTATGCAACCGGTGCGGTTAGGTTTGGTGCAACGCTTCCACTGTGACATCCAGTTGTTGCGCAACTTTTTGTTAGTATCGGTACAATAGTTTTAGTAAAATATACAGTTCCTGTTATCGCAGGAGAATTATCTACAACTATTGTTGTGGTTTTGCTACAACCAAATATTATAAACATAAATACTAAAGCCGATAACCATTCTATCCTTTTTATTTGTTTTGACATGATCTTGTATATTTAAGAATATGACTTTAATGAATGATACGCTATTTGGCAAATTTTAATGTAAATCTTGAATTGATTGCATGCGCAATGGCAGCGTTATCAAATACTGCAATACCAAATACATAGTCACTGGTAATATCAAATTGAACATCGGAATTACCTGCTACACCGCTTGGTGTAGTTAAACTACGGCTGAACTCAAGAATCCATCCATTTCCTGTAAAGATTGCTTTTGCATCTATATCACCTCTGTCTCCTACAAATGGAGCAACATCACATACACTAGGCATGCATTTGCTACCTGTTGTTTCCCCTTTACGTTGAAATTCTACATCTGTATTTGGATCAATTGTACCACCGGAATAGCTAAGAATACCATTTACATCAACTCCTGTAATTAATTTTGCAGTTCCTGAAACCTGATCGCTTTTTAAAACCCAATAATAATTAGTGCTCCCTGGTACAAAATATTTTGGTACGTTCGCTTTTTGTCCAGGTGTACCCCCGGTTACCGAAAGAGATTGAACATTATCTGAATAGCCGCCTGATACTTTTGGATCACCATGACGTCCTCCATCTTCCAAATTAAATTCAGTATTATTTTGTAACTGGTCATCAACCTGGTTACTCGGAAATCCTGTTCTTACTGATTTCCAATGCCACATATCAAGAAATGCTGTAGGGCTGCTTGTAAAATGGCGACCGGTAGCTCCTCCGTGAGTAAGGGGATCTAACGATGTGTGACAGGTTGCATAACAGCCTTTTTCGTTAAAATCAGTAACTGAATTATTTATATTCCAAAGCATGGCAAATTTATCTTCATAGAATGCTTCTCTTATTTTATTGCCACTTTCATCAAAAGTGGGTTTACGGTTTTCTTCTTTCCATGTTTTAGTAGCCGGATCAAAATACCAGGGATCTCTGTTAAAACTTTTGTTGGCATCATTCCATTCCGCTAAAAAGTAAATCTTGCTGCCGTCATACATAGACCTCATTGAAACGGTATGGGCATTATCCACATATCCCTTAAAATAATCATTACCGGGATCAGGTACTGTAACTGTTGTTGTTAATTTCTGACAGTCGGCCCAAGAGGCATCAACTGTTCCGTCAATTGTTGGGGCAGCCGTTACTTTTAATGCTACCAATTCGGTACTCTTATCAGTAGTCTCACCGATAGTAAGTATCTGATCTTTTTTTGTGCAACTTACCCAGTACCCGGTAAACAACACAAAGGAAGTTATT
This sequence comes from Ferruginibacter sp., assembly GCA_025352625.1. Taxonomy (GTDB): domain Bacteria; phylum Bacteroidota; class Bacteroidia; order Chitinophagales; family Chitinophagaceae; genus Ferruginibacter. The sequence continues at coordinate 22,415 of JANXSR010000168.1, read as the reverse complement.
ACCCAGATGTATTTTTTTTGAAAAAGTTTCATAAAATTTATATTTTAAATTGTTAAGAATTTTTATTTCTGATAATTCCAATTAATGGCATACCTGCTATTTTTGAAATTTCAGCATTAAACCTGGTTTGATACCATGTTGATAATTTGATTTATCCCAATAGGCTATCCCAAATGGTTGGTCTGCAAAATTTGAAAAATCAATATCCTGTTTCAATGCATCAGAAGTTTTTAACTTACGGGAATATTCAATAACCCAACCTGAACCAGTATAAACGGCAGCAGAAGTAATGTCTGCTCTTCCGCCAAGTAAAGGATAAGCTATGTAAGCAGGTATTGATTTTTTTGCTGTAGGCCCTGTTGCAACAATACTTCTTTGAAAATCTGCATTAGGAGTTATTATGCTACCATCGCTTAAGGTTAATGCACCTGTTGAATCAACTGCGGTAACTTTTTTTGCAACACCACTGGTAGTTTCACCAACTAAAATGAAATTATTGCTTGTGAATGCTGGGTTTATCCAAAGAGGAACAGCTACTGTTGGACCAGTACCATTTATTTTTAAATTTTGTGAGTTATTTACTTCGCCTTGTGTTGGTGATGCAGTGTAATGAGGACCATAAGGCCATGGTGTAGTTTTTGCAGAATCTACATAAATGCCATCTACGTGCCTTCCATTTAAACTTCCTCCAGTCAAATTACTTACAGCTGGTCCACCGGCATAATCCTGGTAGTTATCATCTACAAATTGGAGAGAAGCATCTTTGCTCATATATCCCAAACGTCCCCACCACATATCAATTTTTTCGTTGGCAGCATTGGTATAGTGGTTGCCGCTTGCGTTAGCCGTATACACGGCAGGATTTTTAGAATAATCCATGTAGGGAGTAAAAATATGGCAACTGGCATAGCAACTTTGAGATGCAAATTTTGAAGTGGAAGAGTCTATATTCCAAAGCATAGCAAATTTGTCCTCGCCGAAGCCTTCTCTTAATAAACCTCCATTTACATCAAATGATCTACTGGACGGCTCTTTTTGCCAACCGGTACTTTTGCCAAACACATTCAAATCTGGATTAAAATACCATGGCGCTACATTGATACTTTGAGTAGCATCAGTTACCTCTAACAAAAAGTAAATATTCTGATCATCATACATAGAACGAATTGTTCCGTTGTATGTGTCGCCAATATAACCGGCAAAAAGACCATTGCCTGGGTCTGGTACTTGTGGTAGCACACTTAACTTGACTGCTTTTTCCCAGGCTGCATCTATAGTACCATCGATAGTTGGGGAAGCCGTAGTTTTAAGTGATAACAGATCAGTGGTGTTTTCTGTAACAGTATCACCGATTGTGAGTACCTGATCTTTTTTTGTACAACTGGTCCAGTATCCGGCCAATAAAATAAAGGAAGTAATTACCCATAGGTATTTTGATTGGAAAAGTTTCATATTGAAAAAGTTTTGGTGAATTAAAATTTCACAATTTTTAAAGAATGTTTATTGTCATCAGATTGTAAAATTATATTGCAGGGGCACGAGATTTCCTGCTTACTATCAATCATAAAGATGATTATAATCATAATCGTCAATGATCAAATCTGTATGAAGAGATAAATAAAAGGGGTAATAACTGAAAAGGGGATAATCAGTACATAATATAATTAAGAGGGTAGCAAGGAGTATAATTAATTAACTCATCCGAAAAGTTAGTGCAGCAAAATCTTCTACACTAAGGGCTTCTGCACGTTTATTAAAAATCTCGTCATTTAATTCTTCAGGAGTAAATAAACTTTTTACAGCATTACGTAATGTTTTGCGACGCTGGTTAAACGCTGTTTTTACAAGTACTCTAAATGCTCGATCACTTTTTACATTTAGGTCAGTAGTTTTTCTTCTCAATCTTATTACGCCGCTCTGCACCTTTGGTGGCGGGTTAAAGCTTTGGTTACTAACATCAAACAAATATTCAACTTCATAAAATGCCTGTATTAAAACACTTAATACCCCATATACCTTATTACCTTCTTTTGAGGCGGCACGTTGCGCCACTTCTTTTTGAAACATCCCAATCACCACGGGTACTTTATCTTTCCAATCCAACACTTTAAATAGTATTTGTGTAGATATATTGTAAGGGAAATTGCCTACTACGGTAAAAGGTGTATCAAATGGTTCGTCAATATCTAAAAAACTATTGGCTATTATGTTGTCTTTTAAAACAGGATAGGCTTTTATGAGGTATCCTGTCTTTTCGTCGTCCAGTTCAACTGCTTTAAAATGAATGCCAGGTAACTGTATCAGGTGTTTTGTTAAGGCTCCACCACCTGGACCAACTTCAAGCAAATTGGTAAAGGTATCTTCCTTTACAGCATCAATAATTTTTTTAATGATGGTCTCGTCTTTCAAAAAATGCTGACCTAAAGATTTTTTTATTTTAAACATTGGTGCAAAACTAAGCAAAAAGCATTCTTATTAAATGAAAGAGGGTTCAGTTATACGATACTGGTTTTATTTATTGCTATCAGTATTATTTGTCGTGTGTCAATTTGTAATTCAATTTTTAATTATAAAAATGAGGTTCGACAATAATCAATTGTAAAACACAAAAAGTACTTATTTGCAATTGTTAACCAAACTTGGTTAAAATAAAGCCTTACCATTAAGAATTTGTATTTTTACGCCCTAATATTTGTAAGCATGAGTTCAATTTCAGAAAACAAGCCTGTAATAGGCATTACCTGTGGAGACATAAATGGCATTGGTTTAGAACTGATTATTAAAACTGTAGGTGATGCCCGGCTGCTGGAAGTCTGTACTCCTGTTATATTTGCCAGTAATAAGGTACTTAACTTTTACAGGAAAGGTTTGCCTGAAATAAATTTTAATTTTTCCAGTGTAAAAGATGCTTCACGAATTAATCATAAACAGGTTAACCTATACAATTGCTGGGAAGATGAAGTAGCAGTTACCCCCGGGTTATTAAATGAAACAGGCGGCAAATATGCTGTTATAAGTTTGATTACAGCTGCAGAGGCTTTAAAAGAAAATAAAATTGATGGCCTGGTTACAGCCCCAATACACAAAAAAAATACTCATTCGGATACATTTAATTTTACCGGACATACACCATATTTAAAAAATTTATTTGACGTAGCAGATGTGGCGATGTTTATGGTGGCAGAAAATATGAGGGTTGCATTGCTTACAGAACATGTAGCTATTAAAGATATAGCACCTTTTATTACCCGTGAAAATATCCTGAGTAAATTACAAATTATCAACAATTCTTTAAAAAAAGATTTTGGTATTGATAAACCTAAAATTGCGGTATTAGGTTTAAATCCACACGCTGGGGATGAAGGCCTGATTGGCAAAGAAGAAGAAGAAATAATTAAACCGGCGATTAAAGAAGCAAAACACAAGGATATTTTTTGCTTTGGACCTTATTCTGCAGATGCTTTTTTTGCAAGGGGACAGTTTGAAAAATTTGATGCTGTTTTGGCAATGTACCACGATCAGGGACTGATACCTTTTAAATCTTTGGCAATGGGCGAAGGAGTTAATTATACCGCTGGATTAAATGGGGTTCGCACTTCTCCTGATCATGGAGTAGCATTTGATATTGCTGGTAAAAACAAGGCTGATGAAGCTTCTTTTAGAGAAGCAATTTTTAAATGCGTTGATATTATCAATACAAGAAAAGAACATGCAGAGCAGCGTAAAAACCCCTTGAAGAAAATAAGTGCCGCATTTGTTGCCAATGCAAGAGATGAAAAAATAACAGAAGAATAAACCCTGGTATCTAATATGTTACTAGTATCTGTTGTAAGCTAACAAACAGAAGTAATTATTTAAAGACATCGTCCACTATGCCCTTGTTTATCACGTAAGAATGAAAAGTTATTTCTGCACTTCCATTTTTAGCTTTGGCTTTATCAGCAGCTGTTTTGTTATTTTGTGTACCATCATCAAAATCAAAAGTTACCCCTTTCGGTAATTTGTAATCTTTAGTATCAAAAGAGAAAATAATTTTATCTGGCAAACCATAAGTAGCATATTTACCATAACTCATTTCTAATTGATAGCTGCCATTAGCACGGGTAGTAGTTTTAGCCCTTCGTATTACCAAAGCAGCTTCATCAATATATACAGTTGACAGTACTACATCTGCATTGTCATCTTCTGGCAGTAACTTAATTACCCTTACAACCGTGGTTCCGATTTTATCTTTTCCTGCATCAATAGCAGTGTATTTGCCCCCACTTAAAATATTATTCAGGTTAATGCTAACAGCTCCTTTAGGCACAAAAGAAATACCCTTTTCATTTTTTATTTTTAATTTATTGGGCTTTTTAAAATACACTTTTACATCTGCGTCGGGTACTTTTAAAAAAGTTACATTTGTAATCATTCGGGCCGAAGCTTCATAATCATTTACTTTATCAATGTTAAATTTAACTTTAGTAAGCAATGTATTTACGTCTTGTGATTTGCCTGCCATTGCAATTAATAAAAGAAATAATAATGGCATACTTTTAATTGATCTGATCATTTTATTTTTATTAGGATAAAATATCTTTCTTCTTGAATACAACAACGGCCGCAGTTATCAGTATGAAAATATGAGCAATTAATATTAGCAAGCTTTTGCGAATGGCTGGCCAGTTTTCAAGACTACCTTTGATTGTTTTTCCATCAACATCAGTACCAATATAAAAAAATCCTTTCCAACCAACAAGGTAAGATGTAAATAAAAATGGCTTTACATTTTTATCAATAACAGGCACATTAATATTTGAAATGATGGTACATACAATTACAATACAAACCGTGGCAATAATGGGGCCTATAGAATTTTCTGCAAAAATAGAAAGTAATAAAGACAACGCTGCAATTACAGTTAAAGCAACTGTAGCATATGCAAATGCTGCATAATAACGCCACATAATATCATCTTTTGTAATCAGCAAAATTTGAGATTCATCTCCCTTTGACCTGAACACCAGCATATCGCCTGAACCAAATATTAATATGCTTAAAAATAATGCTGTAACCGCCATCCATAACAATAAAAAAATTGTAAAAATAGTGGCAGCAGCAAATTTTACAAGTATTATTTGTGTGCGGCTGACAGGTTTTGATATTAGCAATCGCAATGTACCCATATTCGCTTCACCGGATATAGAATCAGCTGCAATCAGCGCAATCAAAATAGGTACTTGTATCAGCAAGGTGTTTAATATAATATAACACATAAAGTAGCCATTAATCGCCTGAACTCTATCAAAAGAAAAAGTGTCCTTTACACTTTGCAGCATTAGATCCATATAGCTTTGTCCATCTGCCTTAAAGGCAAACTGAAAAATAAAAACGATAGCAGCTACTGCTATAAAAGCAATATAGGTTCGTGGTCTTTTAGATATTTTAAATAGTTCAATTTGTAAAAGCTTCCACATTTTCGGACTGGGTTGTAAGTGATAAAAAATAATTTTCCAATGAATGGCTTGAGTTTACAGAAAGAATTTGTACTCCCATTTCAACAAGGTCATTAATCAATTCAGGAACTGCAGTTTTATTCATCATTAATTGTAATTGATTTTTCGTTTGTATAAAAGGTACCCATTTAGACTGCTGCAATAACTGTGTTGTTTCAATATTATTGAGGGTATCAATTTCTACAAGGGTATGGGCAGGGTCTAGCAAATCTGCAACAGCCCCTTCCACCATTTTTTTTCCTTTGTGAATAATGATCATGCGATTAGCAATCAATTCAATTTCACTTAGTAAGTGCGAAGAAATCAATATTGTTTTACCCATCTCTCTGCTAAGTTTCAATATCAAATTTCTAATGTCGGCAATACCCTGTGGGTCTAACCCATTAGTTGGTTCATCTAGTATGATTAATGCAGGATTATGAACCAATGCAACGGCAATACCTAAGCGTTGTTTCATTCCCTGGCTAAATGTCCTTACATTATCTTTTGCCCTGTCTTCCAAACCAACCATCTTCAGTTGATCCATCAGTAATTTTTTGCTAACTTTTATACCACTCATTTTTGCAAAAATGGAAAGGTTTTCGTAGGCGGATAAATATTTGTAGAGGTCTGGTTTTTCAATAACTGCACCTACCTGTTTTAAAATTTCTGACCTGCTAATGGAAAGTTTTTTGCCAAACATTTCTATATTTCCGCTGGTGGGTTGTATCAATGTCAACAACATTCTTATCGTAGTAGATTTGCCGGCACCGTTCTGCCCAAGAAATCCATAAATGTCGCCTTCATTAACTGTAAATGAAAGGTCATTAACAGCATATGTGTCATTAAATTTTTTTGAAAGATGAGTTACATCTATAGTCAATGCCATGGTACTGAGTTGTAAGTAAAGATAAACGGATAGCGGAATCAATTGTTCAGTAACATTTAATGTGGTCTTAATTATTTTAAAAAAAAATTGGATTTGTTAAATAAAGTATTACTTTTGTTTGAGAGTGTTGCTTACCGCACAATCTTACAACAACCACATTTTATCTCTTTTTCGTTTTGATACGATAACTCCCAATCCTACAGAATTACAATCATTCCCAATTTACTGTGTATTAACTACCTGAATTATTAATTCAATTAGTTTACTTATCTCAAAATATACACAACATGAAAAAAATCTTAAGTATTTTAATCGCATCAATTTTATTGATAACAATTACAGTAAGAGGAAATTTTGTAAATGATATACAAACATTCTCAGCTGCATTTTTAAAGAATGATCTAACTATAATGCCTGATGCTGCTAGCAAAGATGTCAAAATTATTTTTAAAGCGGCTGTTAGTGGAGATGCAATAATTGCAATACTGGATGAAAATGGCAAAAAAGTTTTACAACAAACTACAAAAATTGAAGCAGGTAATAACAGTATAAATATTGATAATTTTCATTCTTTAAATGAAGGGAATTATACAATACAATTGATAAATAATAATGAAACTCACAGTACCAAATTTTTGATTTGGAAATAAATTTTGATAACCAAGCACAAACAGAAATGCCCTTCCCTAAAAAAGAAGGGCTTTTTTATTATCCTTCTCCATGGGGGTTCATATATGTTTGTAAAGCCTTTACATATAACTCAAAAGCATCTACCCCATTTTTAGTGATCTTACAAATTGTTTGCGGATAATTATTACTGAATTGTTTTATAACCTCTATGTACCCTGCTTCTTTTAGCTTATTTATTTGTACGCTAAGATTACCGGCGGTAGCATTAGTTTTTTCCTTTAAGAAAGTAAACTCAGCTTCTTTCACGCTTATAAGCAAACTAATAACTGCCAGCCGTAACTGCGAGTGTAGTATAGGATCTAGCTCCTTAAACATGGGCCATTTTTTGCTTTTGATATTTGGCCCATAAAATTATACCTGGCAGCAGCCAGGCAAACAGGCCGCAGGCAGCCATTAATAACATATCATTTGCGGCAGATGTATAAAGAGAAATAATACTCAACACCCAACAAATAAGGCCCCCTACAATCATTGGTTTAAACTTAAAAATACCGCCTGTTATAAAAGTAGGGATACCATATAGCATCATAAATATTGTTGACATTTCTCCATTACCGTATTTACTTCCATAAAAAGTGGCAATAAAAATACATATCCCAAAAGCAGTCCACACAAATGTCATTGTGTGATCATCATGAGCTACAAATTTTTTTTGTTTTCTTTCTTTTGCAGAAAAATATATTTGCGGAATTACAGCAAAAAAAACCAGCAGCCAAATATCAAACCCAATGTTAAAGTTAAATTGAAGTCTTGCCCATGTAAGCATACTGCATATCATAATTAATACTCCCCAAACAATAGAGGCAATACCCTTTTCAACATAGCTCCTTTTTACCTTACCTATCATTTCATTAATAAGCTTGATGCTTTCCTGCTCTGTAAATGGTTGTTCCATATAATTATTCAGCGTTTATTCTTTTATATTTTATGTGCAGCAAATATCCGGGGATTAAATAACTTATTAAAATTGCGACTGCTGTTACCAGAATATTGGTATCATAATCTAAGTATGCTGAAAGTATTGCCAATAACCATGCACCAACCAATACTACCCCATACTAACGGTGAGAAATGTATGAGACATCCTGTTATAAAACACCCAATTGAATAAAGCATAATATAAAAAGGAAAACAATGTTCGTTGTCGATTTTTGTAAAATAAATGCAAGAGCTATAAAACTTATTGCTACACCTAACCACAACTGCTCTATACCTTCGCTTACATAAGTTTTAACAATAGTTGTTTTACTTTTTTGATACTCATGTACTGATCCTGCTATGCCGATAAATATAATAAACCAGGCATAGTAGTGATGCTGGTAATAGACAACATTTTTTTTAATATATTATAGTATGCAAGTAATAAAGACTACCCAGCCCCATAATAGAAAAAAAACACTGCCATCAGCAACAGTGTTTTTTGTTTTATCAATCATACTTTGAATTAAATTGATACTTTGCTGCGACGATAAATTTTCCTTTTGCATAATTATGGCTATCTAATTACAGTTACAATAATGCTTTCAGTTGTTAAAAACAGAAATACTCTATTTACATTCTTTAATCAACATTTCTACTCTTTCTTTACCCCAGTTGGGGCTTATTTCACTGGAAGGTTTAAACGTAGCGAATTTTTCTAATGCAATTTGTAACTGGGGTTTTGCAGTTGTACATCCTCCACCAAATTGGTCCGGTGTATATTTTAAACCCTGACCTTTTAAGAAATATGGGCGTGGATTTGCTGGATCTTGTTGCATTGCAGCTTCCATATTGCTGCTGCTTTCCTGGCCATATTCCTGCCACCTTTGCATTGGGTCTACCATCATGTGGCAACTCGCAATCATACTTTTAACACAGGAAATTTCTGAATTATTTGGCGATAAGGAATCTGCTTTAGAAATAAGTGTAGTTGCTTTATCAGCATAACCATCAATTTTCTCTTTATTCTGCTCCAGAAATCCATAATTAACCTGGCACAAAGCGGCATAATAATATGGAAGCCATTGATTTTTTTCCGCAGTAGCAACACGTTCAAAATTATTTGCTACTATTAATAAATCTGCCGGATTTTTAAAACTTGTATCTAATGCTGTCAGGTTTTTTTTCATTGCTGCAGTAAATTTTTCGCTTTGGGCAAATACAACTACGGTAACAAATAATACGATTGCTGAAAGGAATACTTTTTTCATTTTTTTAGTTTGAAGATGATTTAATTTATTGTTTATATTTTCTTAAGTCGATTTTTTTTACTGGTTGTTATCTTATAAATTATTATTAATCGCATCCTGTGTTCTGTCAATACCAAAACTCAGAAAACATCCAATAAATATAAATCGTTTTGCTGGTGGTGTTACTGCTTCTTTTCTGCTTCCATCATTATTGTAATTGTAGCTGTACACCTGATTTTGCCCCAGTACATTATTAATGCCCAATACCCATACAGCAAATACCGTTGCATCTTTTTTGCCAAGATTTGGCAGATAATTGATGCTGAAACTCACGTTGTTATAATTGATTGTTTTTCCCTGATCACCAATGATGTATTTACTTTGTGTATTATCATAAGTAAAATTGTAGTAAGGTCTGCCTGTTGCAAAATTATAACTGAAATTAAACCCTGTTTTCCATGGTAACACAAACCTTTTAAAAACAAAAGCGACGGTATGTGTAGCAGCAAATGAAGGCTGAATAGCGAAAGGATAATTAAGAAAATCTCTTTTGGTATCAAGGTAAGAATAAGAGATCCAGTAATCAACATTTTTAATTGTTTTTTTATCTCTCCAAAAAAATTCAATACCCTTTGCATTGCCATAACCATTGTTGTTAGCAGCTATTTCTTTACCGGTAAAATTAGGTACTGTTTTATATAGGTTATCGTACTTTTTATAAAACAATTCAGTTCTTAAAGTATGATCCTTAGTTTGCATTGTATATTGAAAAATATAGTGGGTTGCTTTTGAATAATCAATTCCTGCAACGCCTGGCAATAATTTCCTTTCCGGATTTTGGTAAAAGATACCATAAGCGAAAGATGCCTGGCTTTTTTCGGCCAGTTTGTAAGCTAGCGAAATCCGGGGTGCTATATTCCATTTATTTATAATGGCCGAATGTTCCAAACGGGTACCCAACTTTGCCGCCAGGTTATTGGTTAAATAAATATCTGTTTCTGCAAATCCGGCTACTAAATTGTCCGTCACTTTTTCAGCATACTTTGTACCATCAAATAAAATATAGGTTGTTTTTTCATTGCTGTAAAAATAATCCCCACCCAAACGGACAACCGATAAACCTTTAATTTTTTTCTCCAACACCATTCTTGCCTGTGCGTATCGGGCAACATTTTGTAATGAAAAATTCTTGAAAGAATAAAATGCGGGATTGCTGATGCTTACTTTATTGTTTTCATCATTCTGCAGTTCATTGGTGATATCATCCCTATTTGTACTGAAACTAATGCCTGTGTTTATTTTCCAGCCATTGCCTATTCGATCCTTCCAGTTAATATTTTGGTAAGTATTCAGATTTTGCAGCACAAAGGCATTTTTCAAGGCTACAGAATCAATATCAGGATTTCTAAAGCCAACTTTATTGCCGCTGACATATCCGTAATATTTTAGAAATCCTCCATTTTTTCTTTTAATCCTGAAATTGGCATCTGTTTGCTGGGCAAGGGGCACCCTAAAATAATCCTGTTTCTGTTTGATTACATTAAAAGCAAGCCATAAATTGGTATAGTTGTAAGAAATGCCCCAAGAAGATTTTTTATTTTTCGCCAGGTGTTGAATGCCTCCCCCGATTCCTACTACCGAAACGCTGAGATCTGCTTCTGTTTTTTCAGGCAGATCAGTACTTTCTAAAATAAGTGCTGAAGAAAGCGCCTGTCCATACAGGGCAGAGTAGCCACCTGTGCTAAAAACAGTGCCTTTAAATAAAAAAGGATTAAAGCGACCCCTTGTGGCAATTCCGGGAGTGCTGCTGTAAAAGAAATTGTTTACCAGATTTCCATCCATGTAAATTTTACTTTCTGTTGCAGTACCACCCCTTACAAATAATCCCTCACTTTCGCCTACTTGTTGGGTGCCTGGGAGCGATTTAAAGGCACTTGTAACATCTCCATTTGCACTGGGGGTTGTCACAATATCTAAAGAGTTTAAAACTGCGCCCTTGTTTTTATCACTAGCTTCGAAAGCTCCGGCAGAGATTATAACCGCTTTTAATTCTGTAATTTGTTCTTTAAGAATAATATTCTGAACAAGGGATGCTGAACCAATTACTATTTTTTGCGTTGCCAAATTATAGCCTGTAATCGTAACTTCTAGTATTTGGTCACCTTTTTCTGTAGTCGTAAACGAATAATTACCCAGAGAATCGGTGGTAGCCCCATCGTAAGTATTCTTTAATGTAATACTAACCCCATATAAAAACTTATTCCTATTATTTGAAATGTGTCCAGTAATACTAATTTGGCCGTTAACATTCAGAATTGAAAAAAATAATATACTTAACAATAGGCCTTTCATTTTAATTTAATTATATAGTAAACATAAAGTAGTTTATTTTATAAACCAAATTAATTTATTGTTTTATTTTTAATTTCTAGCAAGATAAAGACGTTTTTAATCCCTTCAAACACTTACTTAAAACAATGATTATTAATTAATTATGATGAATTTGTCGTACACCCAAATTACCGGTTAACCAGTAAAAACTTATTAACATCCAAAAAGATTTATTTTTTTATGTTGGGGCAATTTGTAATTTAGCAATAGAATTTAATGGGTTAGTAAGTACAAAGGGTTAGCAGAAATGCTAACCCTTTTACTTTTAAGCAAGTTGCCTTTTTATCACACCAACATTTATTTCAATTTTGTTTTTCAATTTCCATCTATACTTTTTTGCAAGTGCCCGATTTTATTGAAAAATTTTTATGCGTATTATTTTACACCAATTTGATGGTGATTAATAAAATAAATAGTTCTAAAAAAATCCGTTTTACATTTACAAAATGAGCAAATCAAAGTCAGCATTTTTTTGCCAAAGCTGTGGATATGAAAGTATGAAGTGGGCAGGCAAATGTCCTTCTTGCAATAACTGGAACACGTTTGTAGAAGAAGTCATAATTAAAGGCACTGACAAAAAAGATAACAACGAATGGAAAGAGTATAATGGGATAGGAAAACTAAAGACCATTTCGATAAATAATGTAAGCAGTGCCGAGGAAAAAAGAATTGTTACTACAGATGCAGAAGTAAACCGGGTACTGGGTGGCGGTATTGTAATGGGAAGTATTGTGTTGGTAGCAGGTGAACCAGGTATCGGAAAGTCTACATTGTTTTTACAAATTGGCTTGCAATTAAAAGAAGTCATTACCCTTTATATAAGTGGAGAGGAAAGCGAACAACAAATAAAAATGCGTGCAGATAGAGTAGGAATTAAAAGTGACAATTTTTATCTACTTACAGAAACCAATACACAAACCATTTTCCAGGAAGTAAAAAAACTAAAACCACAGTTGGTGATTGTAGATAGTATACAAACTTTGCAATCGCCTTTTGTTGAGAGCGGGCCAGGCAGTGTAAGTCAAATAAGGGAATGTGCCGCCGAATTGCAACGCTTTGCCAAAGAAACTAACACACCCGTTTTTTTAATTGGTCACATTACTAAAGATGGAAACATAGCAGGTCCCAAAATATTAGAGCACATGGTAGATACTGTGTTGCAATTTGAAGGTGATCGTCATTATGCATATCGTATTTTACGCACTTTGAAAAATAGGTTTGGTTCTACATCAGAATTGGGCATTTACGAAATGACGGGTGAAGGCATGCGTGCTGTAAGTAACCCATCTGAAATATTAATTACACAAAAAGAAGAGCAGCTAAGTGGTATTGCTATTGCAGCAACTATTGAAGGTATACGACCATTGTTGATAGAAGGACAGGCATTAGTTACCCAAAGTGTATATGGTACACCACAACGTACAGTAAGTGGTTTCGATTTGCGTAGATTACAATTATTATTAGCCGTGCTTGAAAAACGTGGTGGTTTTCATTTTGGCGTTAAAGATGTTTTTGTAAATATTGCAGGTGGTATAAAAGTAGAAGATCCTTCCATTGACCTGGCGATAGTTGGCGCCTTGTTAAGCAGTTATGAAGATATTCCCATCAATCAGCATTATTGTTTTGCAGGAGAGGTTGGCTTAAGCGGTGAAATAAGAGCAGTGAACAGGATTGAGCAACGTATTGCTGAAGCAGAAAAACTTGGGTTTGAAAAAATAATTGTGAGTAAATACAATGCTAAATCTTTAGGGAGAATAAAATCCGGTGCAGGTATAGAAATTGTACCATTAGCAAAAGTGGAAGAGTTATACCAGTATTTATTTTAAAGGCACCAAATACATAAGCAAACATTTTGAATATACTGTTATTTAAAGTAGATTTATTGTGATGCAAGACTTAAAAACAATACTATCTGATACGCTTCATCTTTTTTATCCTCATGTATGTACTGGATGTGGAAGCGATTTGTTACAGGAGGATGATTTGCTATGTTTAAGATGCATCAACAATTTACCAAAAACAAATTTCGCTCTATTTTCAGATAACCCGATAGAGAAAATTTTTGTCGGAAGAATACGGCTGGAAGCAGCCCATAGTGAATTTTATTTTTCTAAAGAATCAATCATACAAAAACTTATTCATCAACTTAAATACAAAGGCAATAAAGCAATTGGAATTTATTTAGGTGAATTGATGGGTAAAAGCCTCCTGGTAAGCAATCGTTTTAATAATATTGACACATTAATTCCATTGCCATTGTATCCTGATAAAGAACATAAACGTGGTTACAACCAGGCAGCAATTATCTGCGATGGAATGGCTGCGGTAATGAATATTCCTGTTTCAAAAAATATTGCTCTTAGGCAACGATATACTGATACACAAACGAAAAAACACCGTATCGAAAGATGGGAAAATGTAGCAGGTAGTTTTATAATAATGGATGAAAATAAACTAAAAGGAAAAAGTGTATTACTTGTCGATGATGTGGTAACTACTGGTGCAACCCTTGAAGCATGCGGTAGTATGCTTATTGGAATTGAAAATGTAAAATTGAGTATTGCAACACTTGCTCATCAAACAAAATAATACGCAACTACCCCAAAATTACATTAGAATAAATAACTAATTTTAACAGATGAAGAGTATTGTATTTAATTTTCTCAGGTTATCAATTTTTCAATATATTCTGCTTACAGTATTTTCTTTATACTTTTCTTCCTGCAAAAAAGATTTATTTATTACCAGTCAAAATGCCCAAATTTCTACCAGTGTAGATAGTCTGAAATATGATACCGTGTTTACAAGTATTGGTTCTGTTACCCAGTCGTTCAAAATAAATAATCTTAATAGTCAAAAGTTGCTTTTGAGTAAAGTTAAATTGATGAATGGAAATAATTCTGCTTTTAAAATAAACATAAATGGAATAGTTGGAAACGAAGCAAGAGACATTGAAGTAGCAGCCAATGACAGTATTTATGTTTTTGTTACTGTAAGTATTAATCCAAGTAATGCCGATTTGCCATTTATTGTTAAAGATAGCATCATGATAATGTACAATGGCAATAGTCATTTTGTACAACTGGAAGCCTTTGGGCAAAATGCCCATTTTCTTCGTAACCAGATAATAAAAGGCAATGTAAGCTGGACTAATAATTTGCCTTATATTATTTTAGGAAGCATCCGGATTGATACTTCAGCGACTCTTACCATAGAGTCTGGTAGCAAAATTTATTTGCATGCTGATGCGCCTTTTATTACGGATGGCACACTTATTATAAATGGAACAAAACCAGCACCAGTAAATGTTACCGGAGATAGGATAGATGAAGGTTATAAGAATTTACCAGCAAGTTGGCCGGGTATTTATTTTAGGGGTAGCAGCAAAAACAATGTACTTAAATATACGGTTATTAAAAATGCTTACCAGGCTGTAGTAGTAGAAAAGCCATCAGTAAATTCAAATGTAAAACTTACCTTACACCAATGTATAATTGATAATGCCTATGATGTGGGATTACTATGTATTAATACAAGTGTTGATATTGACAATAGTTTAATTACCAATTGTGGCACCAATGTTAGCGTTGCTTATGGAGGCAATTACAATATTATCAATTGCACGATTGCTTCTTATTCTAATAACAATATTGTTCACAAAAACCCTGTGCTGTTAATTAATAATTTTACATCTCCCGACGGAGGTAACCTTACTGCCGATATAAAATGTACTTTAAGAAATTGCATTTTTTGGGGTGATAACGGATCTGTTGACAATGAAGTAAAAGTTAGTAAAGAAGGCGTTAATACATTTAATGTTATTTTTGACCATTGTTTATATAAAGTCAAAGAAGATCCTTTAAATAGTACATTCATAGAAGTTATTAAAAATCTGAATCCGCAATTTGATAACATTGATATAACCAAGCAATTGTATAATTTTCGTATAACCGGAGATAATGCACCGGGTATTAATAACGGATTTAATGGCACTGGTTTTGCGAAAGATCTTGATGATAATAATCGTTCAGTCGGATTGCCTGATATAGGTTGCTATGAAAAACAATAACAGTGAACAAAACTCTTTTCTATACGTTAAAATACAAATTAAATTTTATGATCAAATTAATTGCAATCAGTTTTACGCTGTTATCATGCGTAACAAGTACAAACCCATCAATGATGAATAAAGAAGTTGTGGCTACTTTACCAATTACAGCAAAATCTATTTACGATTTTAAAGTAGAGGCTCTCGACGGTAGTACGATTGATTTTTCAAAGTTTAAAGGCAAAAAAATATTAATTGTAAATACTGCCTCTGCCTGTGGATACACACCACAATATGAAGGATTAGAAGCTTTATATAAAAAGTACCAGGATAAGTTGGTTATTGTAGGTTTCCCGGCAAATAACTTTGGAGGACAAGAACCCGGTACCAATGGGGAGATAAAAGAATTTTGCAAAAAAAATTATGGTGTAACATTCCCCATGGCAGCAAAAATTTCTGTAAAAGGAGATGATATGGCTGCTATTTACAAATGGCTTTGTAATAAAAGTGAGAACGGTGTATTAGATGCTTCTATCAGTTGGAATTTCAATAAATTCCTCTTGGATGAAAGAGGAAATCTTATCACAAAATTTGATAGCAAGGTTACGCCTTTGAGCGATGAGTTGGTTAGTAGATTATAAAAAAATGAAAGAAATTTTAAAAGCCATTTGTTATTAAGATGGCTTTTTTTGTACGTTCTATTTACGAAAAATCATAAGAATGCATATTTTTTCTGTTGTAAATTTGTTATAAGAATTTGAAAATGACCTTTAACAAATAAATAGGCATTATATTAGCTACAACAAATTTGAATTAATTTTATTTGCCATAAAACTTTAAACCATGGAAGCAGCAAAACCCCAAATATTATTGTGTGAAGATGATACCAATCTTGGAATGGTATTAAAAAATTATCTTGAATTAAATGACTATGAAGTTGTGCTGGAAAGAGATGGCCGCTTGGGGCTGGCTGCTTTTCAACGTGAAAAATTTGATATCTGTTTGTTAGATGTAATGATGCCAAACATGGACGGATTTACACTTGCAGAAGAAATACGCGATATTAATCCTGATGTCCCTTTATTCTTTTTATCGGCCAAAACCATGAAAGATGATATTATTCAAGGCTACAAACTGGGAGCAGATGATTATATCACAAAACCTTTTGATAGTGAAGTGTTACTCCTGAAAATTAAAGCCATCTTAAAGCGCAACGAAGAAATGCATAGAGAAGAAGTGAATGCAGAATTCGATATGGGGAAATATCATTTTAACCCGAGGCTAAGAGAACTGGTGTATGAAGGTAAAGTTCAAACCTTATCACCTAAAGAAAATGAGTTATTGAAAATGTTGTGTGAATATAAAAATGATCTTTTACAAAGAGAGATTGCTTTAAAGAAAATTTGGGGTAGTGATACATATTTTAACGGCCGTAGTATGGATGTATACATTGCTAAATTGCGCAAATATTTAAAAGAAGATAGTACTATTGAAATTGTAAATATTCATGGAAATGGATTTAGGCTGGTGGCAGCTTAAGAAAGTTTGCCTACCCGAAGAAACGATCAATAATGATTGTTTCTTCGGGGTTTATTTATTTCCTCTCTTCCAAAATTTAAACCAAGTTTAATATTGAAAGAAAAATAAGCATCATTATTAGTAGCCTTACCCCGAATTTGACCCCCTAACGGATTAATAGGATATTCTGCATCAATTCTTCTTCTGTCATTTAAAGCTAAGGCATCAGCCAATTGAGTACCCGTAAAATATTTAGAGAATAATGATTGATCGATGTATTTGGTACTTAAATCATCTAAATAATCTGTTGCCAATATTCTGTATAAAAACTCTGCCCTTAAATTCAGCCTTGAAGACAATTCATATTTAACACCGGCACCAATTGGAAAATTTACTTGTTGTAATTTATACGGTTTTCTATTGGGATATTCTGCAAAACCCTGCCCTTCTGTACTTAGCGGTTGTAAATTAACAACCCTGCCATTTAAAATAGTTTGTGGATTAAAAGAATAATACCCAATACCACCAAGCAAATAAGGTGAATATTTTGGCGGATAATCATCCCGGCTAGCCCAGTTTACAAAAATGAATAATGGGTAAAATTCGGCTACAGCTGAGATTTCAAAAATTTTACTAGAAAAACTAAGGTTGCGATTGTAACGAGGTGTTGTTGACTGAACTTCTTTTAAAATACTATCATACGCCTTAACGTGTCCAAAAGTACCCTCAATCCTTACAGCTACAGCTTCTTTATAGGTAGCAGTAAAATATATGCTCGCGTTAAATTGGTTGTTACCAATATTAAGATCTTTGAAATATTTTTTACCCAAACCTGCTTTACCGCCAATATCAGTAAGAGAGTTCATAACTCCTGCAGAAGCTCCAATTTCGAACATGACCGGCATGTTATAAGTGTTGTTATCATAAAAATAATATTGTGCAACTACCTTTTGCAAAGACAAAATAAAAACTACTCCAACTAAAATAAATATTCTATTTTTTTTCATCCAACTATATTCTCCAAGTAAAATTTTAATTAATTGATTATTCCTAAATTTATCGATATATACAAAATAAATGATAATTATTTTAAACGAAAATTTTTCTTTTATATTTTCCTGTTTTTGTTATTAAAATATTTGCATGCTGCATTCAACCCACATTTATCACATTTCGGACTCCTTGCTGTGCAAACATATCTTCCATGAAGTATTAACCAGTGATGGGCCTTAAATATTAACTTTTTAGGGAAATATTTAATTAATTGCTTTTCTGTAGCCAAAGGTGTTGTTGCATTTGTAGTTAAACCTAGCCTTGCGCTTACTCTAAAAACATGCGTATCCACAGCCATATTTGGCTGATCATCTATAACAGAAGTTATTACATTAGCAGTCTTTCTACCTACTCCTGGCAACAGCATTAATTCATCTACCGTCATCGGCACCTTACCCGAAAAATTTTCAACCAGCCTGATCGCCATCCCTATAAGGTGCTTTGTTTTGTTATTAGGATAGGATATACTTTTTATTAAAGGAAACAAATCATCAAAATTTGCCTTTGAAAGTCTTTCAGCAGTAGGGTATTTTTCAAATATAGTTGGTGTGGTAAGATTTACTCTTTTATCTGTGCATTGAGCTGATAAAATTACAGCTACCAGAAGCTGAAATGGATTGTCATACAATAATTCTGTTTCTGCATCTGGTGCATGAATAAGAAAATAGTCAATTACAAATTGGTAACGTTGCTGTTTAGTCATAAAAAAATCCCGTTAATAACGGGATGAAATTAAATCAAAACAGTGGTTATTAAACCTCTGTAGTTAAATGGCTTAGCGATTTCTCTGCGTAAGCTAAAATATTATCTACTGCCTTCTTACGCGGTGAAAGGTTTAATTTTTCAAGGCTTTGATGAGCAGATGTAATTTCATCGAATTTTTCACGCAGTGACCAATCCGATTCTAATGCAACTTTGATAGCTGCTGTTTTTTGTTGGGAAGTCTCATTATAAACGTATTGAATGAGATCCTCAGTTGTAAAGCTGTGCATAGGCAAGTTAAATTGCTTGTTTTAAAATTAAATATCCATATCCGTAGTCATAAACGACCATTGATCTTCATTATTGTACAGGATTATCGATTATTTAATATTAGCTGAAGCCGACATAATGAATAAATCTTCATTATCCTTCTTCATTAAGTATTTTTCCCTTGCATATTTTTCAATCGTTTGGGCATTTGTTTTTAACTGATCTAATTCTTCCTTTGTTTCTTTTATTGTTTTTGTGAGATGTTCCTCACTTTTCTGTAATTCTTTCAATTTTAGGCTTTTATCAACCGCAAGACCCCAGTCTTTAGGGTCAAAAAAAACCATCCATACAATAAAAAAGCATCCTGCAAGCAAGTATTTATTCTTTAACCAAAAGGGGATATGCGCAAAAAATTTCATGGATCGCTTTTGTAAAGTTGAAAAATAATTTGAAATAAAAATCACAAATTATTTTTCAATCAAAAATCTTGTAAATCTTACTTACCAAATTTAATCTTTCCTTTTGGATAAATAGCAGTATCAGCCAACATTTCTTCAATACGGATTAACTGATTGTATTTAGCCATACGGTCGGTTCTGCTGGCAGATCCGGTTTTAATTTGTCCACAGTTTAAGGCTACTGCTAAATCAGCAATAGTAGTATCTTCTGTTTCACCGCTTCTATGACTCATGATGGTATTATAACCAGCCTGCTGAGCCATACTAACTGCATTAATGGTTTCGGTAATAGTACCAATCTGATTTACTTTAACCAATAAGGCATTGGCAATTTTTTCATTTATACCCCTTTCCAAACGGGTAACATTTGTTACAAAAAGATCATCCCCAACCAGCTGACATTTATCACCTACAGCTTCTGTAAGCATTTTCCATCCCTTCCAGTCATCTTCTGCCATACCATCTTCAATAGATAATATCGGATATTGTTTCACCCAACTTGCCCAGTAAGCAACCAATTGCTCGCTGGTCATTTTTTTGCCATCGCTCTTGTGAAAAATATATTTTTTTTCTTTGGCATTCCACAATTCACTGTTAGCGGCATCCATGGCGATCATTATCTGACTACCTGTTTTATAACCTGCAGATTGAATTGCAGTCAATACTGTTTCGATAGCTTCTTCATTGCTTTGAATATTTGGTGCAAAACCTCCTTCATCTCCTACATTTGTACTAAAGCCCTTTTTCTTTAACACTTGTTTTAAAGCATGAAAAATATCTACACCCCATTGTAAACCTTCGCTAAATGAAGATGCTCCAACTGGCATAACCATAAATTCCTGAAAATCTATTTTATTGTCTGCATGTGCACCACCATTTAAGATGTTCATCATCGGGATAGGAAGAATCTTTGCATTTGTGCCACCAATATAACGATACAATGGAAGATTAGCTTCCAAAGCTGCTGCTTTTGCAACAGCCATACTTACTGCAAGAATTGCATTGGCTCCTAATTTTCCTTTATTGGGGGTACCATCTAAAGCTATCAACGCCGCATCAATACCGGTTTGATCAGCAATATCCCAACCTAACAAATTTTCAGCAATGGTAGTATTTACATTTTTTACCGCTTTCAATACGCCTTTACCGCCATACAATTTTTTATTGTTGTCTCTTAGTTCCACTGCCTCATGAATACCTGTGCTGGCTCCACTTGGTACAGCGGCTCTTCCTAATTTTTCATTTTCTGTTAATACGTCTACTTCAATTGTAGGATTACCACGACTATCTAAAATCTGACGGGCGTAAATACTTGCGATGTAACTCATGATGTTGTTATGTTTATTAATTATGAATGATTGGTTGATGTTAAACTTCTAAATACCTCTTCTAAACTATTGCTCTCACTTTGCAAAGAAACAATGTTCAGGTTATTTTTCAAACTCAATTCCATTAACTGTTTCCGCACGCTTTCAGGATTGGTGGTGTTTATTTTGTAATTAGATTCTTCAGCTTGTTCAATTCCAACAACTTCTTTAAGTTGTTGTAGTATTTGTATTGGTACATTTTCTTTAAATTGTACCAATACAATGTGTTCGCCGGATTTGCCTTTTTGAAGATTACTTAATGTATCATCTGCAACTATATTTCCTCTATTTATAATGATTACCCTGTCGCAAATCGCCTGCACTTCCTGCAAAATATGAGAGGAAAATAACACTGTTTTATTTTGACCAAGCGATTTAATTACTTCCCTTATTTCTACAATCTGATTAGGGTCAAGGCCAGATGTCGGTTCGTCCAATATTAATACTTCCGGATCGTGTATCAGTGCTGCTGCAAGACCAACTCTTTGTTTATATCCTTTACTCAGTTGTCCTATTTTCTTATTTGCTTCTATTGTTAAACCAACCGTTTTTATCGCTTCTTCTACTTTGTTTTTTGGTTGCTGTATTTTGTGTACACCTGCAACAAATTCCAGGTATTCTCTAACAAACATATCAAAATACAAAGGATTTGCTTCCGGCAGATAGCCAATTTTCTTTTTTGTTGATAGCGTATTTGTATGCACTTGTTCACCACATACCTCAACTTCTCCTCCATCACTTTCAATATAACCGGTAATAATCTTCATAGTTGTACTTTTACCAGCACCATTGGGACCTAAAAATCCAACAATCTCTCCTTTACCAATACTAAAAGAAATATTATTGACAGCTTTTTGAGCACCATAATTTTTTGAAAGATTGCTAACCTTAATGGACATGTAAAAATTTGTTGTACAAAAATAAAAACGTCAGATGTAAAAACCCGACGTTATAGTTTATTTATTAATTATTTTTTTCTTCCTTATTTCCTGTCTGTTGATCTGGCTTTGATTGATTTTGCCCTCCCCTGTTTTGAGGTGGCCTTTGCTGTTGGTTATTGCGCTGCTGAGGCTGCCTGTTTCCTTCCCTATTTTGTGGAGGCCCCTGCTGTGGTCTGTTTGGTTGATTTTGCCCTCCCCTGTTTTGAGGTGGCCTTTGCTGTTGGTTATTGCGCTGCTGGGGTTGCCTGTTTCCTTCTTTATTTTGTTGAGCTCCCTGTCCTTCCCTATTTTGCGACGGTCGTTGTTGCCTGTTATCCTGTTGTTGATTTTGATTACCCCTGCCCTGTGGTTGCCTTTGCTGCTGTGGGCCCCGTTCCATATCTCGTCTTTTACGGCTGGTTTTCTCTAAGCTTTTTAAACTTATTTGCCCAACAACATCCGCA
>JANXSR010000023.1 GCA_025352625.1 Ferruginibacter sp. | reverse complement strand
TACGCAGGCCTGGTGCCGGATACGGATGACAGTGGTGACACAAAAAAATCAAAAGGAATTACACACCGGCAAAACAGCCGTTTGCGAAAAGCCATCGTGGAAAGTAGTTGGGTCATCATCCGGCAAGACCCAGCCATGCTGATGCTGTATAAAAATTATTGTAAAAGCATGCATAAAAATAAAGCCATCATACGCATAGGCAAACATCTTTTATCAAGAATACGGTATGTATTAAAACAACAAAAACCTTATGTGCAGGCAGTATTAAAATAGCAATCACCCTGTGCGTTTTTTTAGGCATTGTTCAGCAAAGTGATGACAAAAAAACTCCGGTAAACCGGAGTTAAAAAACAAAGTGTATCACTTCGCCGAACCCAGCTTATCCCTTGCAAAGTTGCCCGCCGGCATTGCTTTGCTCCGTTTAGGCTGGTAATATAAAGTTAAACCGGCTTTGCAAAATATGTGAAAAGTTTTTTGTGTACACCCACCGTTAGACGGAATTTGCAGCAACAGCGTAAAACCCTGTCGTCTGTTTTATATTAGGATACAGGTGTACATTTTTAAAAGTTAAAAGAGACCATGCAGCTTCCTGGTGCGATAAACACTTGTGATGTCTGTTTATAGAAGTGTACTTTTCAATATTATAGCATAGCCTAAAATCATATTGCCATGTAAAAAGTAAACCAAAAAATATTTTTAGCAGACTATGCAGCGGAAACTCAACATAGAAGTATTCCGTCCGCCCGGAACCGATGATGATTGAAAAACTGACCCGTCCTGAAAAAAGTTGACTCGTTATTAATAAAAATCCTGCATTTGGTTGACTAAGATAATTCATCCTGAATAAGGTTGACTCGAAAGTTTCTTCCCTGTGCGGCAGCCAAAAATATTTTCGTAGCCACCACAGCTAAAGGAAATATTTTTTGTGCGGCGGCGGCTCAGGGAACTGGCATTGGCACCTCCACTTTTTTAGGTGAATAATAATAGTTTTTCCAGCGCTTTATCTGAGGCCCTTTTTGCTGATGAACATCATTGGGTATTTGATAATTTAAACTGCTGTGCCGGCGTTTAAAATTGTAAATAATTACTGCCCTTGCAATACTTAGTGCAGCCTTATCAATATCAGGGTAACTGCTGCTGATAAGTTCTGTTTTTAAAATACCATTTACTCTTTCAGCGATGGCATTCTCCAGCGGATCACCGCTCTGCGTCATGCTGATTAAAGCATGATGTTGATTTAATAAAGCCACATACTCATGGCTGCAATACTGAATGCCCCGGTCGCTGTGATGGATTACAATGGTAGCCTCCGGTTTTTGATCCAGCGCCTTCTTTAAAGCAACCACTGCACTTGATACTTTCATGTCATCACTTACATGAAAACCTACAATCTTTCTACTGTAAGCATCCGTAATTAAAAACAGGTAAGCAAACCTGTCTTTAAGCGGTATGTAGGTAATATCACTTACCCATAACTCGTGTGCTTTTAATGGCGTAAAATCCTTTGCCAGGTTGGCATACCGGCGAAAGTGATGCTTGCTGTTGGTAGTATGTACACTGCGTTTTGTTTTACGTACCAGCAGTTTATATTTTGCCAGCAATGCAAAAAAATGATCCCTGCCAATTACAATATGATGACTGGTTAAAAATGGTTGTAACATCAATAAAAGTTTGCGTGTACCACACCTGGGTTGCTCTTTTCGAAGCTGGTGTACCTGTTGTACAATAATGCCTTCGTTTACCTGCTTTATTAAATGGTGTTTTGTCTTTTTGTGATACGCCTGTGGCGTATACCCCAACAACCGGCAAATACTTTTTACACTGCAATGTGTATTTACCTTTTTTACTTCGGAGACTGTTGGGAGCCAGACTTTTTTCTGATATCAATATCTAATTGCTTCTCTGCAATATTGATCATAATGTCGAGTGCATCGGCTCTCAGCTTTTCCCATGCCAGTTGCTTCTCCAGCAGGGCAATCTGCTGCTCCATGGCCTGTTTATTTTTAAACGCATCTGCGGCAATATTTTCAGGCTTACTATTCATTCCGGAAAGATAATATTTTTGCTGCTTTTCGGTGGGGGCAATGTTGTGAATACCCTGGTGAATCATCACCCATTTGTTGATCGTAGTGCGGCTTACCCCATACTTGGCCGCTAACTTCCTGTAGCCGGTGCCTTGCGTTAAATACTCGGTAATTGCTTGTTGTTTGATATCCATTTTTAAGTTGATTTGTAGTCAACCTATTTCAGGACGAGACA
>JANXSR010000143.1 GCA_025352625.1 Ferruginibacter sp. | reverse complement strand
ATTTATTCGTTTATTTTCGGCCAATACATTATTAACTGAACGGTATTATTCTACCCGTTTGTATCCCTGCATTTCTACATTTTTTAGAACCTTGACAGGTTGGTTCCCTTTTAGTTTTGGAGATTTACTATATGGTTTGGCAGTTATTTGGCTGATATGGAAAGCAACTGCCAATATAAAAGCCCTGATCAGAAATAAAATAACAAAGCAATTTTTTTTTAAAAAACTATTTACAAGCATTGTGGTATTACTGGCTATTTATATTGCTTTTAATCTTTTTTGGGGTATTAACTATAACAGGCAAGGTATTGCCAGCCAATTAGGTTTAACAATGGAAAAATATACACCGCAGGATTTAAAAATGGTGAATAATATTCTGCTGGATAAAGTAAATAAAAACAAAGCTATAATAATAAGAAAAGGAGTACTTCCCTTGACAAGTAATGAAATTTTTATGCGATCTGCTATTGCTTATAATGAAGCTTATAAAAAATATGCTTTTTTAGAATATCGCACTCCCTCAGTTAAAACTTCTTTATGGGGATGGTTGGGAAACTATCTGGGGTTTACAGGCTATTATAATCCGTTTACTGGGGAAGCTCAGGTGAATACCACGGTACCAAAATTTTTACAACCTTACACAACCTGTCATGAAATTGCACATCAGCTTGGATATGCAAAAGAAAATGAAGCAAATTTTGTGGGTTACCTGGCTGCTTCCTCTTCAAAAGACAGCTTATTTCTTTATTCAGTTTACCTGGATCTTTTTTTATATGCTGATAGAAATCTTTATTCGGTTGATTCAGTGGCAGCTAAATTATTTGCCCAACAATTATTACCTGAAGTAAAAGCCGATCTAAAAGAGGTAAGAGACTTTAACAGGCAGCATCAAAACCCTGTCGAGCCAGTTATCCGCTGGTTATACGGAAAATATTTACAGAGCAATCAGCAGCCTTCCGGTGTATTAAGTTATGATGAAGTAACCGGCTTTTTAATTGCCTACTACAAAAAATACGGTACTTTGTAAATGATGACTTCCTTGGCTGTTTCTGCATTTCTGAAAAAATTAAAATGTATTTAAATGAAATTATTTATCTCAATACTCATTCCGTTACTTGTTGGGGGCATCGCTGGTTTCTTTACCTCTGCTGGTGTTAACGGTTGGTACGCAGTAGCGAATAAACCATCCTTCAATCCACCCAACTGGTTATTTGCTCCGGTGTGGACAGCATTATATATAATGATGGGTATAGCATTGTACCTGGTTTGGAAAACTGAAACTACAAATGCCGTTAAACAAACAGCGCTAATTTTATTTGGTGTTCAATTAGCGCTTAATTTTTTATGGTCTTTTATATTTTTCTACGCAAAACAACCTGGCTGGGCTTTTGCTGATATCATAGCCATGTGGATAGTGATTCTATTATCCATCATTTGGTTTGGAAAAATTTCAACCACAGCTGCATGGTTATTGGTACCATATATTTTTTGGGTAAGTTTTGCTTCGTTGTTAAATTTTTACATTTGGAAGCATAACTAAAACTCATTCTTCCACATCATGCTTTCAACAGGTTTATTGGGTTGCCCGCTGTATTTAGCATTTTTTTTCTGGTTGTATTTTACTTCTATTTCGCCGTCTACAGGAAAATAAATCAACTGACCAATCGGCATTCCTTTATAAACCCTAACCGGTTGTTTTACAGAAATCTCTAAGGTCCAGTTGCCGCAAAAACCAACATCCCCTTTTCCGGCAGTAGCGTGAATATCAATACCAAGACGCCCGGTAGAGGATTTACCTTCTAAAAAAGGAACATGTGCATGTGTTTCTGTATACTCTTCTGTAACACCCAAATAAAATTCGTGCGGCAGTAATAAAATGCCTTTATCCGGAATTTCAAAATGGTGAATCTGGTTGTGCTTTTTAGCATCCAGCTCCTTGTTTACGTAAGTTGCAAGGTGTTTACCCAAATGAACATCATAACTATTACTACCAAGGCAATCTCTTGTATAGGGCTCTATTTTGATGGTACCCTTTTCTATTTCTTCTAAAATTCTTGTGTCGCTAAGGATCATTGATTGTAATAAATTGTTGTATAAAAATGTTTAGGTGTTATTTTGTAAAAATAAAATATTCGATAACCAATCAGTCGATTCAATTGCACTTATGCCGCTCGTTTATCAACAAAATATCAACCTCACAACAAAATTAGGGGTTTGGCATATAGCCGAAGGAAAGGATTTTTTTTTACAACAGGTTCCACTGCAACGCCAAATTACACATCCCCACAAACAACTGCAACACTTGGCTGGCAGGTATCTGCTTAAAGAATTATATCCCGATTTTCCTTATGAACTGATACGCATAGCAGATACAAGAAAACCTTTTTTGGAAAACGAAGCCTATCATTTTTCTATTTCTCATTGTGGTGATTATGCTGCTGTGCTGGTAAGCAGTACACAAAGGGTTGGAGTAGATGTGGAGTTGGTAACTCAAAAAGTAGCACGGGTAAAACATAAATTTTTATCAGCTAAGGAACTGGAAATGATTATGCTAATTGAAAGTTCCACCATTCATTTTCTTTATGATTCGATGCTTACCGCTGCATGGAGTATTAAAGAATCTTTATACAAATGGTATGGGGATGGAGAGGTTGATTTTATACAACACCTGCATATTGATGACATTGTTTTAACAGATAATACCGGTATTGCTCATTGTACAGTTTTTAAAAAATCTCCTGTCAACCTGCTGGTGCATATTTTATTTTTTAATAACAATTGTATTTCCTGGGTAGTTAGTTAGTTTTAATAAAACCGGGTTAAGCTGGCTATTTCATTCATCATAGTCGAATCTGATAGGTACAAAATAATAACAATAAACAAAAATGCTACTTTAAAAAAAGTAGCATTTTTATAAATAACAAGAATATTTCTATGAGAATTAGGCCTGCTCAATTAATTGAATTTCGCTTATGATTTTTACATCATCACTTACTATTACGCCACCAGCTTCTGTAACTGCACTCCAGGTTAAACCAAAATCTTTACGGTTTATTTTACCATTAATAGTAAAACCAGCTTTGGTATTACCATACATATCCTTAACAACGCCGCCAAATTCAACATCCAATTTAATGCTTTTAGTTACATCACGGATTGTAAGATCACCATATAATTCATACGATCCATCATTGTCCACACTTTCTGCTTTGGTAGCAGTAAACTTAATTTGTGGGTAAGTAGCCGCATCAAAAAAGTCAGCACTTTTTAGGTGGCCATCCCTTTGTTCATTGCCGGTGCTGATTGAATCAATGTCAGCAGTAAAACTAATTGTTGCCTTTGAGAAATCTTCCTCTTCTGTAGCTACAGAAGCCTGAAAAATATTAAAACTACCTGTAACATTTGTTATCATCAGGTGTTTAATTTTAAAATGTACTTCGCTGTGTGATGGGTCTATTGCCCAGGTTCTTGTTGCCATATTTTTTTAT
>JANXSR010000110.1 GCA_025352625.1 Ferruginibacter sp. | reverse complement strand
CATGTTTACCTGTGTTAACAATCCTAAAATTGTTTGCGCTATTGTTTCCTAACTTTCAAAGAACTTATTGCTTTTTTATTCCCCCACTTTTTCAGCGGGCTGCAAAAGTATGCATCTATTTTTTATACTCCTAATTTAATTCATCTTTTTCAGAAAAAACTTTAGTTTTAAAAGATTGATAATGAACAATTTAGATGTGACATTTCGAAGATCTGGTTATCTTTTTTTATTCGGATTGCAAAGGTATAAGCTTTTACAATACACCCCAACTTTAATTTGCAATTTTTTGAAAAAAAATTTCTACAATTTACAGTTGCGAACCGGGGAATTTTAAAAGAACTTTTCGCCTTTTTTACTAGCGGACGGCAAAGATAGCAGGATATGTATTACCAGCAAACTTTTTATATAAAAAATAATATCGTTTTTGCTATTTTTTAATACCCTATCAGATAAAACCTCTACCTATATTGACTTTATGGATAGAGAGAATTTTAAGATTGTTACAGAAATTTTTATTAATTGCTAGGTATAGATTAATACAGGTGATAACTCTTCGTACTTAATATGCAGAGTTGTCAAAACCTAATAACCAATTGTGATATGTAATTCGTAAAATAACAAAATCGAGGCTTATCAAATTTGATAACGAACATTAAGAAGAAAAAGACCGAAGGGTGGAACTGAAAAATCAGCTTTAGTACAGTCTTTGCTTTCTATAATGTCACGAAATTCTCCTATCGATATTTTACCTGTACCTACCTTAAGCATTGTTCCCACAAGCCCTCTCACCATACCCCTCAAAAAACGATTCGCTTCTACATTGTAAACGGTAAGATTGTCCTGTAGGGACCATTCACTTTTTAGAATTGTACAATTAAATGTTTTTACCTGCGTATTCTTTTTAGAAAAAGATGCAAAATCTTTATACTCCATTAATACGTTAGCAGCCAGTTGTAAATTATCAATGTCCAACTTGTAAGGATAATAGTAAGCCCTGTCCGCAGCAAATGGGTCTTTAGATTGATATACCACATACTTATAAGACCGGCTTAATGCATTAAAACGACTATGTGCATTTGGAACAACCTCGTATATACGCTTTACTACAATATCATCTGGTAAAATAGAATTCAGGTTATATGTAACGTTATCCAAAATTTCCCTTGGGGGTAGGCTTATAGCATCAAAATGAAAGTAGTTACTTAATGCATGAACACCTGCATCAGTTCTGGAGGAAGATGTTAATACAATCTCTTCCCTAAAAAAGATTTTAAAAGCTTTTTCAATTTCTGCCTGAATAGAGTTGGCATTTTGTTGTATCTGAAATCCGGAATACCGACTTCCTTTGTAAGCAACTTCTATAAAATAGCGCAGCATGTAATGATTTGAATTGTGCTTAAAGCAATATCAATGTTTTACCATTACTTTAAAACGGTTAATATAATAGGTCTCAGTTAACTGACTTTCCAGTTGTATATAATTTTGAGAATCCGAGACAAAAGGATATGCAGCATCAAAAAAACTATACTTACCTGCATCACTTAAAAATAATACACTCAAATTTTTGAGCTGCTCTGTGGTAAAACATTTCGTTTTTAAAAACTTCTTAGAAACAACAATCATATCATCCGGATTTTCTACAGCGGCCATTTTTTTTCGCAACTTTAAAAAGTCTTCGTTTGTTGCAAAATTCTGACAATCTGAATTAATTATTTGTGACTGGGGTATATTTTGATGACGTATACTATCTCCCCTAACATCATTTACCTTCCCATTTGGATTAGGAAGTTCAATTTCCAGGAATTTTGTTTCTTTCTTTTTTTCATCCTTTGCAACAATTACAGGATTAGCTTCCTTTGCCCTTATATCTTCTTTAGGCTTATTGCTTACAATATTCTTTTCCGAGGAATTTTCAAGTATTTCTTTTTCAACCGGAATTAGAATTCGCACTGTATCTTGAATTCCATTAGCCATATCCACATAAACCATTTCCATTCCTTCTGCAGTTTTATTGGCTAGCTTTTTTGTTATATTTACTTTATCTTCTAAATGATCCTTTTTTGTGTTTTCATTGCTTTTGAGAGTAACAGATTCGGGTGACTTTACAGAATCAATCTTCGGCTCATCTTTAAGTGATCCTTTTATTTCTTCCTTCTTGTATGCGGAATTCACTGCAATATTGATTTTATCCGGTTCTGTTATTTTAACAGATTCTATCTTTGGCTCTTCTTTAGTAGCTTTTTTTAACTGTTCTTTTGGGGGTTCCGAGCTTAATGAGACATTAGTAGTGGCCAGTTCTGTTGCTTTTACTGACTCATTTTTAGGCTCCTCTTTAACTACCTTTTTTAATGGCTCTTTTTTAGATTCGGAATTTAACGCAACACTAGGTTTTACATCTTCAGTAATTGTCTTCTTTACTTCCTGTTTTACTGGTTCATTTTCTTTTATTGTAGGATCATTCACAACGGTCGATAGCATATTGGAAAATGCATCTGTTCTTACTTCTTTAGCAACGTCACTTTTTTTACTATTTTCATTTGCCATAAGTACGCTTAACGATTGAAGATTAAATAATCCCCATCCCTTTTCACCAAAGTTTTTTAATAAATAGCCGAGATCCTTGTCTTCTAAAGAGCAATGAATATTTTGCTCGGGCCATTCGTTTTTGGGAAAACCAAAAACTAAATCATAGGAGCCTGTTTTTAATTTTGAAAGTACCAAATAACCTGAAGCTGTTGAACTGTAAACATTTTTATCTTGCCTTACATAAAAGGGTTGCTTATTATCTGTCTGTATGTAAATGAAATGATTTTGCTGAGCTTTTACACTAATTGAAATACATAGAAATATTAAAAACAGGGCGAAAAATTGATGCTTCATGCTTTATGATACTTTGGTTACAAAACTACTTATTATAGTTATCGTTTTACCAATTATTAAAAAATTCGTTTTGGGTTAACAACACTAAGGTTATTTTTACAGCCAACTAAATTAGTTATATGAAGAAAATGTTCATTTTTATTGCTTTGATTGGTGGAATATTTATTGTAAAAGCTCAGACTACCAGAGGATCAATGAATACCGATTCTCGTGAAAAAATATACAGGGCCAGTTACCCCAAGGTTAATGAACTCGTTCATACCAAACTGGAAGTAATGTTTGACTACAACAAAGCATGGATGTATGGAAAAGCATGGGTAACCCTTAAACCACATTTTTATTCTACCGATACTTTAACTCTCGATGCAAAAGGAATGGATATTAAACAAGTTGACATCGTTAAGGGTACTTCTAAAATTTCTCTGAAATATAAATATGATAGTACACAATTATTTATTACCCTTGATAAAATGTATAAAGGGGGAGAAAGCTACACTGTCTTTATAAATTACACCGCCAGACCAAATGACTTAAAAGTAGCAGGTAGTGCGGCTATTACAGATGCAAAAGGCCTTTACTTTATTAATCCTACTGGAGAAGAAAAAGACAAGCCTACACAAATTTGGACGCAAGGAGAATCAGAAGCTAATAGTGTATGGATGCCGACAATTGATAAGCCAAACCAAAAAAGCACTGAAGAGATTTATATGACGGTGCCTTCAAAATATGTAACCTTAAGTAATGGCCTTTTAATAAGTCAACAAAAAAATACAGATGGCACCAGAACAGATTACTGGAAAATGAATCTGCCAAATGCCCCTTACTTATTCTTCATGGGAATTGGAGATTTTGCCATTGTAAAGGATAAATACAAAGCAATGGAAGTAAATTATTATGTAGAAAAAAAGTACGAATCCGTTGCCCGCAAAATATTTGGCAATACCCCAGAAATGATTGGTTTTTATGAAAAAATATTAGGCGTTCCATACCAATGGTCAAAGTATTCTCAGATTGTTGGAAGAGATTATGTAAGTGGGGCAATGGAAAATACAACAGCAACACTACACCAGGAAAGTGCTTATCAAAATGCAAGACAGTTAACAGATGGAAACAGCTGGGAAGAAACCATTGCACATGAACTTTTTCACCATTGGTTTGGAGATTTGGTTACAGCAGAAAGCTGGAGTAACCTAACTGTAAATGAAAGTTTTGCCAATTATAGTGAATACTTGTGGGACGAATATAAATATGGAAAAGATTTTGCAGATCAACATAATCTTGAAGATATGCAGGGATACCTGCAAAGTGGTAGTGATAAAAAAGACCTTGTTCGTTTTAGCTATGCAGATAAAGAAGATATGTTTGATGCAGTTAGTTATAACAAAGGCGGTCGTATACTACACATGCTACGCTATTATGTGGGTGATGATGCTTTCTTTAAATCGCTAAACAATTATTTAACTGCCAATAAATTTAAACCTGGAGAAGCAACACAATTAAGATTGGCCTTTGAAGAGGTTACCGGCGAGGATTTAAACTGGTTTTGGAACCAATGGTATTATGGTAGCGGCCATCCTAAATTAAAGATCGATTATGTATATGATGATGCAAGTGGTAAGGTGCAGGTGATTATTGAACAAACACAAAAAACTGATAAACTATTTCGTTTACCCATTGCTGTAGAAATTTATTCCGGAGCCAGTAAGATCAGGGAAAGAGTATGGATTGAAAATAAGATTGATACTTTTACTTTCAATTATTCAAAGCGTCCCGATTTAATAAATGTTGACGCCGATAAAATTTTACTTTGCGAAAAAATAGACAACAAGACCGCAGCAAACTTCATTCACCAATATAAGTTTGCTGCAAATTATTTGGATAGAAAAGAGGCGTTGGATTATTTTACGCTTAAGCAAATGAAAGAGGCTGCACTGGGTTTGACTGATAAATTTTCCGGATTACGAAGTCAGGCAGTTTTAAGTATTTATGATTCCAAATTTTCCAAAGATGCTGATATCATTAAAACTATAGAATCAATTGCCAATACCGATAAAAGTAAAAAAACGCAATCAGATGCCATTAGCTTTTTAGCAGCTCTTCAAGATGAGAAATATAAATCATTATTTGAAAAAAATATAAATGATTCTTCGTACAGTGTAGCAGGTGCAGCATTGGGAGGCTTGATAGGATTAGAACCTTCTAAAGGTTATGAATTATCAAAAAAATATGCGGCAGATGCAAAAGGGGTATTGGCTGAAGTAGTAATGACCGGTTTAATTTCAGAAGGCAAGGAATCAGATTTTGAAACTATTAGCACTCTGTTTAACGAAACTGCATTTAGCCAGGAAAAAATAGGTATGAGCATTGGGTTAATTAATTACTTTGAAAATTTAAGCGATATTAAAAAAATAAAAAAGGGAATTGACGAAGTGTTAAGCGTAAGAAAAAATATTCCTGCACAATATAAAAATTTTACTGAACCTGCTTATAAAAAAAGCTTTGATGCTTTAAGTAAAGCAAAAGGGAGTGAAATTGAAGAATACTTAAAAGTTAACTTTCTATAATTGACTTTGATATTTAAATAAAAATCCCAACCTTAATAGTTGGGATTTTTATTTAAATATTTTGATTACCAACTTCCACTTGATCCACCACCTCCGAAACTGCCGCCTCCAAATCCACCAAATCCGCCACCGCCTGAAGATCCGCCACCTCCTCCAAATCCTCCGCCACCACTACCACCGCCACCGCCGAGAAGATTACCTATTATAAATGGCATAGCCCCACGACGACTCATGAAAGAACCTCCTCCTCCGCCGCCACCTGAGCTGATGGCTAAAAAAACTATTATAATAATTACTATGAAAATTATCCTGCCAAGACCAGATGATTTACCTTTTCTATTATAATTTTCCGGAGCTTTAAACTCTCCTTTTGTAGCTCGTATAATGGCATCTGTACCCTGGTCAATACCTGCGTAATAGTCATTGCCTTTAAAATCGGGAACAATTATATTTTCTATAATTTGCTGACAGGTTAAATCTGGTAATGATTTTTCAAGGCCATATCCAGGTGAAATATTTAATTTCCTGTCTTCAACAGAGATCAATAGTACAACACCGTTGTTACTCTTCTTGTTACCTACGCCCCATGACCTTCCAAGTTCTATTGCAACATCTGCGATATCTTTGCCATCCAAACGTGGTACGATAACCACTGTTATTTGGTTAGAAGTAGTATCATCAAACTGATAGAGTTTTCTCTCGAGTGCCTGGTTTTGATCGGGGGTTAAAATGTTAGCATAATCATTAACCAGCTTTGGTGGATTAGGTGGTGTACTAATTACCTTATCAATAGAGAAATTTTGTCCTTGTTGTGCTAAAACAAGAAAAGACGCAAAAACAAATAATAATATGGAGGTGAATTTTTTCATGTTCCTATTCTTCTGCAAGAAAGTTTTTATTATTTCTTAAAGTATGCTGCTACTAAATAAAATGATGGTTCTTTTATTTGCCAAATACAATATCATCAGGCAATTCATTTCTATCTGTAGTTGCGTCATAAGGGAACTTCTCATTTAAAGTTTGGCCAATGTGCTGAATACATTGTTCAATTCCATTACTGATATTTTCTTTACTGAATTGCGAAATCATATTTTTCACTTCATTGTTCCAGTAATCTGCGCCTACCCTTTTATAAATGCCCTCATCACCAAACAATGCCAGTTCTTTATCTTTCATTGCAATGTATAAAAGCACTGCATTACGATCATCCGTTTGCTGCATTTTTAAATTAAAGAAAATTTCAGCAGCCCGTTCCATTACATTCACCAAAGGGTTTCTGCTCTCTACATACACCCTTATTTCTCCACTGGTTTCTCTTTCTGCATTTCGGATAGCCTGCACAATCTGCTCTTTATCTTTGACAGAAAAAAAATCTTTTGGCTTATGTAAAAAAGAAAATATACCCACGATTAAAATTTTATTTCTACGTTTTTATCAGCACCGGCATCAGATTCAAATCCTTGTCTTGGTTTAAATCCAAAAAGACCAGCGACTACTTTTGTTGGAAAACTTCTAACTGAACTATTATAATCTGCAATAGAAACATTAAAATCTTTACGGGCTACTTTTATTCTTCTTTCCGTTCCTTCCAATTGTGTTTGTAAACCTTTAAAAGCTGCTGTTCCTTTTAGTTCAGGATATTTTTCTACCGTTACCAATAACTTGTTAGTTGCTACAGCCAATCCATCCTGCGCTGCTGTTTGCTGGTTAAATTTATCAGCTGTTAATTCGTTCCCGCTAACAGTAACTGCAGCAGCTTTGGCCCTTGCTTCTGTCAGTTGCTGAAGGGTGGTTTGTTCAAAATCAGCCTGTCCTTTTACAACATTTACCACATTAGGAATAAAATCAATTCTTCGTTGATAGGAATTTTGCACTTCATTCCATTGAAGTTTTACCTGTTCTTCTTTTTTAACCAAAGAATTATATGTAACCATCAAAAAGATACCAAGCAGAATTAATATTCCGCCAATTATGTAGCCTGACCAGCGTTTATTGTTCATGCTGTTTTAGAATTTTACTTCAGGAGCTTTTTCTGCACCGGCATCTGCTTTAAATCCTTCTTTCTGTTTAAAGCCAAAAAGTCCGCCCAAAATATTCATAGGGAAAGAACGGACTTTGGTATTGTACACGTTAATCTCGTCGTTAAAAACCTTACGTGAATTTTTGATGCCATTTTCAATCCCTTCCAACTGACCTTGTAATTTGGTAAAATTTTCTGTTGCTTTTAGCGTTGGATAAGCCTCTACAGTTGCCAACAAACGGCTTAATGAACCACTTAATTGGCCCTGAGCAGCCTGAAACTCTGCTATTTTTTCAGGAGTAAGATTTTCTGCATTGATATTTACACTGGTTGCTTTAGCCCTGGCTTCCACCACATCAGTCAAAGTCTTCTGCTCAAAATTCGCCGCACCTTTCACTGTGTTCACTAAGTTACCTACTAAATCAGACCTGTTCTGGTATTCTGTCTGCACATTGTTCCATGCCTTTTTTACGGACTCATCCTGTTTTACCAAACCATTGTAGCCGTTGCATCCTAAAAAGCCAACGATTACCACGATGGCTAATACAATTAATAATCCGGGACGTTTCATGTTGTTAAGTTTTTTATTATTAAGAGTTTAAATATAATATTTTATCCGTTATTAAAAAGATTTATCATCGAAATAAAATTAATGATTGCAAAAAAATAACTCTCTAGAAAAAATAACCTGTTCATTCTTTCTTTTTTTAAAGGACGAATATGAATGGCGAATATGTGAATTAATTGAATTATTTCTATAATTAAATTACTAATCTTTTATTGCTGCTATGCCTGGCAATACTTTACCTTCAAAATATTCCAACATAGCACCGCCGCCTGTACTTACATAACTAACTTTTTCAGCTAAATGAAATTGATTAACTGCTGCCACACTATCTCCTCCACCTACCAAACTAAATGCTCCTTTTGAAGTTGCATCTGCCACAGCAAGCGCTATTGATTTTGTTCCATTCTGAAACTTTTCCATTTCAAAAACACCCATTGGGCCATTCCACAAAATCGTTTTAGAGTTGCGTATTACCTCACTAAAAATACCAATGGCTTTCGGGCCAATGTCCAACCCCATCCATCCATCAGGAATCTGATCGCTTGGGCAATCTTTTGTGTTGGCATCAGCAGCAAACTTATCTGCAATAACAGAAGTCTCGGGCAGATGTATGCTTACGTTTTTTTGTTTTGCTTTTTCTAAAATATCCAATGCTGTTTCCAGGCGATCATTTTCGCGCAATGAATTTCCAATGTTACCGCCTCTTGCTTTAATAAAGGTGTAAGCCATTCCCCCTCCAATGATGATGTCGGTTGCTCTTTCCAGCAAATTTTCTATTATGAGGATTTTATCTGAGACCTTTGCCCCTCCAATGATTGCGGTAAATGGCTTTTCTGATTCATGCAATACTTTTTCTGCACTTAACACTTCGCTCTCCATTAACAACCCAAACATTCTTTTATCTGGTTCAAAAAACTGAGCAATCACTGCTGTAGAAGCATGTGCCCGGTGGGCAGTTCCAAAAGCATCGTTTACATACACCTCCCCAAGCTTACTTAATTTTTCTGCAAAGGCTTTATCACCTTTTTCCTCTTCCTTATAAAAACGTAAATTCTCTAAAAGTAAAACTTCACCGGCCCTTAATGTAGATGCTGTCAGGTTAGCTTGTTCGCCAATACAATTATCTGCGAAAAAAACTTTTGTTGTGTTTCCTCCATCAGCATTTAATAATTTATGCAAATGGTTTACTAAATGTTTAAGTGAATATTTATCTGTTGGACCATCTTTTGGCCTTCCTAAATGACTCATTAAAATAACACTACCTCCATCTTTTAATATTCTTGTAATAGTTGGAATAGTAGCAGTCATTCTTGTATCATCGGTGATATTAAATTTATCATCTAACGGAACATTAAAGTCAACACGTACAAGGGCTTTATAGCCGAAGAAATTGAAGTCTGAAAATTTACTCATGATGCATGTCTCCGAAACAGATGGAGAACTTAATTTTAAAGGTTATAAAATCAGCAAGGCTTTCAAAAATTTGAAAGCCTTGCTTTTATAATATTATTACATAAAGAACTGCACAATGCAACTTCAAAATTGTAATGTTGCGATTTAAAGGCGTTCCAAACAGGTATACCTTACAAGGGAGTAATCTGCCGCGGCGAACCATGAAAAACTTCTGCCGGCATACCAAAAATAAACCTACTTAATCAACCCCGCAAAATGATTTACTGTTCTTACCAACTGGGATACATAACTCATTTCATTATCGTACCAGCTAACAGTTTTTACCAGTTGCTTGTCGCCCACTTTCTGCACTTTTGTTTGTGTTGAATCAAACAAAGAACCAAAGGTGATACCGATTACATCGCTGCTCACAATTTCGTCTACATTGTAGCCAAAACTTTCGTTGCTGGCTTCTTTCATGGCTGCATTTACTTCTTCGGCAGTTACATCTTTTTCTAAGATAGAATATAGTTCTGTAACCGAACCGGTGATAACAGGCACCCTTTGTGCACCGCCATCTAATTTTCCTTTTAATTCAGGCAATACCAAGCCAATTGCTTTTGCAGCACCAGTACTGTTTGGAACGATGTTGGCAGCAGCGGCACGAGCCCTGCGTAAATCTCCTTTTGGATGTGGTGCATCCAATGTATTCTGATCGTTGGTGTAAGCATGAATGGTGCT
Organism: Ferruginibacter sp.; assembly: GCA_025352625.1. GTDB lineage: Bacteria > Bacteroidota > Bacteroidia > Chitinophagales > Chitinophagaceae > Ferruginibacter. The sequence continues at coordinate 31,366 of JANXSR010000110.1, read as the reverse complement.
CATAATACCGGTGATGATACCAAATTTATCATTCAATACTTTTGCCATTGGCGCCAGACAGTTGGTGGTGCAGCTTGCACAGCTAATGATGGTTTCTGTACCATCTAAAATACCGTGGTTTACATTAAACACAATTGTTTTAAGATCGCCTGTAGCCGGTGCCGAGATCACTACTTTTTTTGCACCTGCAGCAATGTGTGCTTCTGCCTTTGCCTTATCGGTGAAAAATCCTGTGCTTTCAATCACTACATCAACACCATGGCTTCCCCATGGAATTTGTGCAGGATCTTTTTGTGCATATATTTTTACTTCGTGACCATTTACTATAATTGAATTCTCTGTAGAAGTAACTTCCTGATCGAAACGACCTTGTGCACTATCATACTTTAATAAATGTGCTAATACCGCTGGACTGGTTAAATCATTGATTGCTACTACATCAATGCCTTGCATGTTGTAGATTTGACGAAACACCAAACGGCCGATGCGTCCGAAACCGTTGATGGCAACTTTTACTGTACTCATAATTAAAGGTGATTTTTTTGATTTTTTAGAAACATTGCAAAGGTATGAAGGATTACAATAAAATGATGTTGAATTTTAGCCTCTTTGTTAGATACATAATATAAAACAAGGGCATATTTTTGGTGTTTATCTAAAAAAAGGCCCCAACAGATAAAATTTTCTGTTGGGGCCTTTTAAAGACAAGTAGAAATAATTAGCCTGAATTATTTATAAAACACGAAATTATCTATAGTAATTCGATCAGGTTTATCTTAAGATTACTGAATAATTTTTACTTTAATTCACGGTAAATATTTTTTCATCAACCAGCTTATTTGTTTCAATCGAAGTAAATATTATTGTGCCTCTTTCCATTACTTCAGAAAAAGGAAATATATACCCTTCTTCTGTCTTTTTAAAGTCCCCAAAAGAAAGTTCTGTATTAATATCTCCATTGGAGGATTTTGCTGTAATGATACTTTTAACCAGGTAATTGCTTTTGGAATCTATAAAAAGCGTGGAAATTACTCCTTGTTTATCCGTAAGTTTTAATTTATAGCATTCTGTATTTTCAACCTTTTCTTTACCTGACATTTCAACCTGGCTACCTTTTTCTTTGTAATTAACCAATAAACCCTGTATATCCAGCAGCGATAAAGAAGATTTTAGTTTATCAACTGAAACTTCCTCCGGGCTTGCCTGTCCCATAAAGGGCATAAAATCCCATCCCTTTATTGGATTCACAACCTGAAAACCTTCACCCATACCTGGTACAGAAATATCATTGCGAGAACCAACACCCTGCACCCTTGTAACTGTTACGCCTACATCCATTCCCTGCACATTAAGACTACCTACTTTCTTTACAGATTTAAGCGAAAGAATTTTTTCTTTGCCTCCGAGGGCTGTTACATACTTATCAATTACCTCATCTGCAGTTTGAGCCTTAACTGAATGAATACTCATAATTGCTGCTACAGCAAAAAGGCACATTTGTACTTTTTTCATGACTACTTTTTTAAGATTGTTTATATTGGTTTAAAAAATTGATTTCTATTGGTTTGTTAATTTCAACTTTATTAAAGCATATTTCAATCATAGCATTTTCTTCCAATAAAGTCATTGAAATACTATGAGCAAACATAATTCCATCTACTGGTTTATAACTGGTATAACGGGTACGAAATTCTGATTGGCTTTCGTTTTGATTGTTATTAACCAAACTACTTTTACTTAAAGATTGAATTAACAAATTACCAGATAAGCTAATCCAATAGAATATCTCATCCCCTGACTTTGATACAAGCTTGATTTGATTACAATTGGTACCTTCTACATCCTCCTTCCCAATCAAGACGGCTGAAAATCCATGATTAGCCTTATTCTGAATTTTTATTGACGCTTCTGTATCTGTTTGCATTGTCGCTACAAAATCATCTGCCATTTTGTTATTTAAAAAGAAATGATCTGTAACTGTTGAATTGCATTCCAAATTTCCAATCTGCCAAAAGGTATTAAAACCCACAGGATTCAAAGAATTTTTTTCTTTATAAATTTTTATCGGCTCCACATTTCCCCACATTGATATTATGCCTTCCATATAAATACTTTTAATGGCGGCTAATTTATCAAAACCGCCTCTTTGCCTTATATGCTTTTCAATTATTTCATCTACGGTTTGTCCGCTTGCAAATTGCACTGCTACCAAAAACAAAACAAATATGCCAAACAAAACCAGGTTCTTCATCTCACCAGTTTAAAATAAAGTTGAAAGATATACTAAAATTATGCCACTGCTAACATAATTGATAAATGGACAAAGCATACTATCAATGGTTACTATACCATGCAAATGAAAGTAACTTGTTATGCTTATTTTTATGTTTCAAAATGGTCTTTTCAAGGTAAAATAATCATATGCAATTTTCTATAAAAGGTAATGTAGTAAATGTTTTTAATAAAACGATTTTTTATGGAGAAGTGCTCATTGACAATGGAAAAATAACAGCGGTTGTAAAAACTGCCAATGCCAAAGCCAAAGAAAATTTTATTCTGCCGGGATTTATTGACAGTCATGTACATATCGAAAGTTCAATGTTAGTGCCAGCTGAGTTTGCCAGATTAGCCGTTGTGCATGGTACTGTAGCAACAGTTAGTGATCCTCACGAAATAGCGAATGTATGCGGCATGGCTGGTGTTGAGTTTATGATTACTAATGGAAAAACAGTTCCCTTTAAATTTAACTTTGGTGCACCCAGTTGTGTACCTGCAACAATTTTTGAGACGGCCGGTGCCACATTGAATGCGGAAGATATTGAGGCTTTATTACAAAAAGAAGAGGTGAAATACCTGAGTGAAATGATGAATTTTCCAGGTGTGTTGCATGCAGATGAGGAAGTGATGAAAAAAATTGCAGCAGCAAAAAAATACAACAAACCCATTGATGGACATGCCCCCGGATTAAGAGGCGAGGTTGCAAAAAAATACATTGCAGCAGGCATTAGTACCGATCATGAATGTTTTACTGCCGAAGAAGCATTGGATAAATTAAACTACGGCATGAAAATTTTAATACGGGAAGGAAGTGCTGCTAAAAATTTTGAAGCGTTGATTGATTTAATGAATGACCATGCAGACAATATGATGTTTTGTTGCGATGACAAACACCCGGACAGTTTGGTAGAAGGGCATATTAATTTGTTATGTAAAAGAGCTGTGGCAAAGGGTATTAATATTTTTAAAGTGTTACAAGCCGCCTGCATAAATCCCATATTGCACTACAAATTGGATGTTGGTTTATTAAGAGCAGGCGATGCTGCAGATTTTATTGTGGTGGAAGACCTTACCAATTTTAAAACACTACAAACTTATGTTGATGGAGTATTGGTTGCAACCTATGGAAAATCATTAATAAAGACAGAAACAGCCCGGCTCATTAATCAGTTTGATTGTGCCGAAAAAAAAGTCAGTGATTTTTCAGTTCCCGATATTGGTACAAAAAAAATATCGGTCATTGAGGCTTTAGAAGGGCAGCTAATTACTAACAAATTAAGTATTAAACCAAAAATTGCAAACGGCGAAATTGTTAGTGATGTTATCAATGATGTTTTAAAAATAGTTGTAGTTAATCGTTACAATAATAGGCCTATTGCAAAATCATTCATAAAAAACTTTGGGCTTCGGCATGGCGCTATTGCTTCAACGGTAGCACATGATAGCCATAATATAATTGCAGTAGGTGTTGATGATGAAAGTATTTGCAGGGCTGTTAATTTGGTAATTAAAGAACAAGGGGGAATTAGTGCAGCTTCTTTTAATGGAAGTAATGATATGGTATTAGGTTTACCTATTGCCGGTTTAATGAGCGATGCCAATGGGTACACTGTGGCGGCTAATTATACAGCCATTGATAAAATGGTAAAAGAAGAATTAGGTTCAACATTAATTGCACCATTTATGACTTTATCTTTTATGGCACTTTTGGTAATTCCTCATTTAAAATTGAGTGACTTAGGTTTGTTTGATGGAGATGCGTTTGCATTTGTTGAATAGTACTATTTTATCGTTTGTGCCTATCAAAGAAATTATTCCTTAATCTTAGCACTCAATATTTTTATCGCAACACTATCAGTTCCTTTGGGTGCAAAATATTTTGTCTTAAAATCCGCAGATTTGCCAGGTTCAATATTATCATAAACAGTTTCATTATCCTTTTCCAGTAAAGTGCCGGTCTTGCTAAAAAAAGATAATTCTAACTGCACATCTTTGTAAGCACATACTTTAGCTTTATTATTTATACTCCCCTTTATAACCGTTTGGCCAAGCAGATTATGTTTATCGTGACTGTTAACTGTTAAAAAAGAAATAGGGTTTTTCTTTTCTTTTTCCAGTAAAGTTTCTGCTGCTTTCTGATAATCTTCCTTTTCAGCAGCAGCTTCTTTAGCTTTGTTATTACAGGCTGATAATAAAATGATGGAAAGTACAATGCATGCTATTTTTTTCATGTAAAAAAATTTATACAATTAAAATAAATATTACTGAAATAGTTTGTTGAAAATACGGAAGACAAAATGTGGAAGCTTATCTTTCAATAACAGAATTACGTTCAGCCTTATGCGTTACTAAGCTTCTGTTCCTAACCACAGCGCCCCGCCAATACTATTTTGCAAAGCACCGGTTACAGACGATAAAACATTTGCCTCTTCTCTCCAGCGTAGCACCCCCATCAATGCCATAATCAGCGCCTCTTTGTATTGCACCAATTGATTATGCGGTACAACAATAGTTATTTCTTCTTCCTTTAATAAAACAGATAATCTTTCCATTAAAAATATATTGAACGCCCCGCCACCGGTAACCAACATTTTTTTATTTGCCTCGGATACCTCATTATCCATAATAGCAGTTTGTATTTGCAAAGCTATGTGTTCTATATAAGTTCTTGATGCATCCTCAACAGAAAGGCCTGCATTTTTAATTATTGGGTAAACTACAGATGTGCCAAATTCATTGGCCAATGACTTTGGAGCAGGTTGACGGTAGTAATCAAGGACATTCAATTGTTGCAATAAATTCCTGTCTACTTCTCCTGAGGAGGCCATCATTCCACCTTCATCATAGTCAAAACCCTTTTCTGCAGCCAGCATATTCAATATTCTGTTAGCAGCACAAATATCAAATGCTCTATAATTTCCTCTTTGATTTATAGAAATATTAGCAATGCCTCCAATATTTAAAAAGAATTGATATTCTTCAAACAATAATTTTTCTCCTATTGGTACTATTGGTGCACCCTGTCCGCCAAAAGCTACATCCATATTCCGCAGATCACTCACTACAGGTAATTTGGTTTCAGCGGCAATTGCAGCACCATCGCCCAATTGTGCAGTCATTTTTTTATGCGGTAAATGAAAAGTTGTGTGGCCATGTGAGGCAATTAAATTTACCCGATGCTGCAAATTGTTCGTCTCAATAAACTCATTTATTTTATTGCCTATATAATGTCCATAATCTATGTGCAAGAGTTGATAATTAAATGCAGAAAGATCAACTGCAGATAATAACTTACCTCTCCATTCATCCGAATATGCTAAACAATCTGCTGCTATAATTTCGTAACTCCATTTACCGCCCGTTTCTGTAAATTCTACAAAAGCTATATCCACCCCGTCCAACGAACTGCCACTCATTATCCCAATTGCCCTGTAAATCATGTTTTTTGAAGTTTTAATTCTTACTTTTACAACGTAGGTTTGGGGTGCAATTTCAAATTTCAAATTCAAAGTTTCAAAAAATATATTCATGGTAATTAATCTCAGCGACCAACATTCACTGATAAGCAATTGGGTTAGCGAATTAAGAGATGTTGAAGTGCAAAATGACAGGATGCGGTTTCGTAAAAACCTGGAAAGAATTGGGGAGGTGGCAGCCTATGAAATAAGTAAAACTTTAGCCTGGGAAGAAAAGGAGATTACTACCCCACTAGGAATAGCCAATTGCAAAATGTTGAAATCACAACCGGTGCTTGCAACTATTTTAAGAGCAGGACTTGGTTTGCATAATGGATTGCTTAATTATTTTGATAAAGGAGAAAATGCATTTATCAGTGCCTATCGAAAGCATAAACCCGATGGTACTTTTGAAATAAGCATCGAATACCTCAGTTGCCCTGAAATAGACGGAAAAGTGTTAATTATCAGTGATCCGATGATAGCTACCGGCGCATCTTTAGTAAAGGCCATACAATACCTGAAAGCAGAAGGCGTTATAGAGGAAATTCACATTGTTTGTGCCATCGCATGCACAGTAGGTATTGAGTTTGTATTGAGAGAACAGCCCAAGGCGACCATTTGGTGTGGAGATATTGATGACGAGATTACAGGGAAAGGGTATATTGTACCAGGTTTGGGCGATGCTGGAGATTTAGCATTTGGACAAAAAATGCAATCATAATAATTTTGTCTCTTTTATAAAAATTTCAATCTGTACACATCATAAATAAATTAATACACAGCTTTATTACTGATTAAGAAACTTTTACAGGAACCTTTGCAGCTTTATATTGCAAATGGTTATCTTTAATATTCTGAATTATTTTTTAAAATGAGAAAACTAGTTTTAATTGCCTGTACACTTCTGTTTACTATTTTAGTTAATGCACAGGATCCCCATTTTTCGCAATTTTTTGCCTCGCCGCTTACTTTAAATCCAGCTTTCACTGGTAAGTTTGATGGTCAGTGGCGTGTAGCTGCCAACCACAGAGACCAATGGCCTTCCATTCCAAAGGCTTATGTAACCACAAGCGCTTCCATAGATTTTGCTATTTTAAAAAATAAGATTCCCGAAGGAGATGTTTTTGGAATTGGCATTTCGGGACTAAGCGATCAAAGTGCTGATGCCGCTTTAAAGTTAAATTACGGATCTCTTTCATTAAGCTATCACAAAGCATTGGATGAAGACGGATACAATACCATTGGTGGCGGATTTCAGGCTACCTACTCCAGTGCCATTTTAGATTTTACCAAATTGACTTTTGAAGATCAGTTAACACAAAACGGGTTTACCGGAACTACTGCCGAAAATCTTAATAATGGAAGTAATCAAAACTACTTTGATTTAAATGCCGGTATTTTATATTCAGGTTCCACCAATGGCATTAATAATTATTACCTAGGAACTTCCATTTATCATATTAATAAACCTAGCTTAAGTTTTATTGATAAAACCTGGAACTTATCTTCCAGAATGACAGTACATGGTGGCGGTTCTTTCCCAATTGGCAATAATCTCTCTGTTTTTACATCCGCCATTTTTCAATTTCAAAACAAAGCGACCGAAACAGTATTGGGAGGTGCTTTAGCAGCAAATCTTACACAGGATGACAATAACCCGGTAAGTGTATATTTTGGTTCCTGGCTTAGGATTGGCGATGCTATTATCCCTTACATTGGTTTAGAAATAAATGGGTTGCGCATTGGGGCCAGTTATGATATTAATACCAGCAGTCTTAAAGCTGCTACAAGTAGTCGGGGAGGTTCGGAGTTTTCTCTTATCTATATTAAAAAGGCATCTACCAAAGGAAAGAGTATTCCTTGTCCGAAATTTTAATGAAATCAATTATACAATTTCAAAAAAGGAAGCCATTGCTTCCTTTTTTATTTACTATTATTTTTCCTGTTTAACAGTAATATGCTTTGTTATTTCAATCGAAAGAAAAACTTTAACCAGATGGCTTCCCACTTACATATTTATTTCCCTTCAAATAAAAACGATATGGCAACAATGCGTCTTCGCCAGCATAGTCCACACCTATACGTTTACTAATTCCTATTTGTTCTTCACTTATGAAATTAGCGTCGGCCATTAGGAAGATATTGTTACCCAATAAATTTTCTCCTGAATGAATTTTGTTTATACCGAGTGCTTTAGCAACATTACCAGGCCCTTTGGTTATTGTAGCATCTGCTATTTTTTTCCCTGTTCGCAACACCATTGTATCAATTCCTTCAATTGGCTCCACAGCCCTTATCAAAACAGCATCTGGAATTTCCATTTTATTGGTAACAATATTAAACATTTGGTGTATACCGTAACAAATATAAACATAGGCTGTGGCTGCCTGCGCATACATGTGTTCGTTACGTGCTGTTCGCTTTGCTAACCAGGCGTGTGATGCTCTGTCAGTAATTCCAATATATGCCTCGGTCTCTACTATCCTTCCACTTGTTATTTGTCCATTAAAATTAGTTTGTACTATTTTACCAAGTAATTGCCTGGCAATAAGTAGTACATTTTTGCGATTATAAAATTCAATAGTTAATTTCTTCAACTTATCTGTACTTTTAAATACAAATTTATATTTAATCAGGCATCCTATAAATAATCAGCGATAATCAATAACCTTGAATAATTGAGCATGTTAAAAGATATCATCATTGCCATACAATCCTATCTTGAAGCCCACCGCTTTATTGTAAAGCACCGGTTATGGAAATGGATTTTAATCCCCGGATTTCTTTATTCAATTTTATTCTGTGCAGGGATTTATCTTTTTTGGATCAGCAGTGGACAAGCTATTGATTCACTTTTTTCAATTACAGGATTAAAAAAATGGATGTATACCATTGAAGGAAGCTGGCTTAAATTTCTCTTTATTTTTGGACAAGTGATTTTGCAACTTGTATTACTCCTTTTTTATTTTTCTCTTTTTAAATTTCTTTTCCTGATCATTGGCTCTCCACTATTTGCTTATTTGAGCGAAAAAACAGAAGCTATCATGGAGGGCAGGGATTTTCCTTTTAGTTTTGCACAATTACTAAAAGATATTGCACGTGGTATTAAACTGGCACTGCGTAATGCCTTGTGGCAAACGGTATACACCTTATCTATTTTAATATTATCATTCATCCCATTTGTAGGTTGGTTCACCCCGCTAATTGCGTTAATCATAGAATGCTATTACCTTGGGTTTGCAATGCTGGATTACAGTTGTGAAAGAAATAAATTATCAACATCTCAAAGTATTGAGTTTATTGGTAAACACAAAGGCCTGGCTGTGGGTAATGGCATTGTTTTTTACCTGATGCATGCCATAATTATTGTAGGATGGATACTGGCACCAAGTTATGCCGTTGTAGCTGCCACTATCAGTTTTTATAAAACAAAGCAAGTCATTTTATGAGTTCTACCATATATTTAATTCCATCGGTGTTAGATGAAATGGCTATTAACACAATACCACTTTACATTATTGATGCCGTTAAAAATTGCCGGGTAATATTTGCAGAAAACGAACGCACAGCACGCCGTTTTTTAAAAAGCATTTGTAAGGAAATTGTAATTGATGACTTTGAATGGTTTACGATTCATAAAGCAGAAGAGGAACAAAAAAATAGTTTCAGGCAAAAAATAAAAGAGAATAAAAATATTGCCATCATTAGCGAAGCCGGTTGCCCCGGTATTGCCGACCCTGGACAAATCTTAATTGAAGTGGCACAGCAAATGAACGTTATAGTAAAACCATTGGTAGGACCAAGTTCTATACTACTTGCATTAATGGCGAGCGGTATGAACGGACAGCAGTTTGAATTTGTAGGCTACCTGCCAATTGACAATGGTGAAAGAATTAAAACAATTAAAGAGTTGGAAACTACTTCGCAAAAAAAAAGAAGTACTATTATTTTTATTGAAACCCCCTACCGCAACAACCAGCTTATTGAATCTCTTTTAAGAACCTGTAAACCAACAACAAAAATTTGTATTGCGGCAGAGCTTACCGGCAGCAACGAGTTTGTAAAAACAAAAACTATAAGCGAGTGGAAAAATGATATAACCGACTTTCATAAAAAGCCGGTTATATTTTTACTAAGTTGTTTTTAATAATTGCTATTCATCTACTGTAACTTCATCAACAATGTAGGGCGTATCTCCACGCCAGGGCAAGGTTCCATTTTTTTGCTGATATCTTACTTTAACTCTTTTGCCCTCATATTTCTCCAGTACATGAGCAATACTGTCGTTTTTTACAGAAAAAGGAAATTCTTTTGAGGTTAATGTAAAGTTGTTATCAGTAGTTGAAAGACTAATAAGCAGGTATCCTTCCCAGGTTTTAAAAATATTTCCTTTGTAAGATATTTTCTGCATTTTACCTCCCTGTAACCCGGTACTAAAAGTGTAATAATATTGCCACCAAAAAATGATTGCAAATAGTAACAATGCAATAAATGCAAACCACCGAAGAAATTTTTTGAAGCCGCCCGTTTTTTTGGATTGCAAAGTTGATGATTTTTGATCGTCCATAATTTATTTTTTTGAGTTTACTATAATCCGTACTTATCAACCAGGTAAATCAGGGCCGTCATATTAAGGGCACCTAAATGAAGTTCTCTTTTACTAACATTTTCAAAAACATCACTACTTGCATGATGTACATCAAAATAACGCTGGCTATCAGGATTTAAACCTGCAAGTGCGGCTCCAATTTTTTTAAGTGGGCCTACATCTGCGCCGCTACCACCTGCCACTAATTCATATACTCCATAAGGATAAAATAAATTTTTCCATTGTGCAACTTTATTAATCTGTGCTTCACTCATCTCAAGGCCAAAACCACGTGGTGTAAAGCCCCCTTCATCACTTTCCAATCCAAACAAATGTTGCTCCTTATTTTTTTCTGCAAGCTCCAGGTATTTTTCTCCCCCACGCCCTCCATTTTCTTCATTCATAAACATTACTGCCCTAATGGTTCGTTTTGGTTTTATGCCTGTGGCTTTTAAAGTTCTTAAAACCTCAATACTTTGCATACATCCAGCACCGTCATCCTGTGCACCTTCTGCTAAATCCCAGCTATCTAAATGGCCTCCAACAGTAATAATTTGTTGTGGAAATTCACTGCCTCTTATTTCGCCCACCACATTGTAAGAAATTGTATCTGCCAGCATTTTACTGGTGTTGGTGAAAGATGCTGTTAATGGCATCTTTAATTTCAATTGTTTACTTAACCACTCTGCGTCATTAGTACTAATTGCTACCGCCGGAATTTTAGGAAAAGAATCATTGTATGCCATTACGCCTGTGTGAGGAAAATCATCTGCATTGCTTGCCAAAGAGCGAACCATTACTCCAATCGCTCCATAACTTGCAGCTTTGGAAGCACCCGCCCATCTTGAAATTCCACTTTCTCCATAAGCCCTGAATGTATGAACATAGGTAGGGTTCATTGGGAAATTTAGAAAAACTATTTTTCCCTTTATAACAGCCGCACCTATTTGCTCCAGTTCCTTAAAACTTCTGGCCTCAACCACACCGGCACTAATACCTTTTTTGCCCGTACCTTCTGAATTACCCAAGGAACACAAATGCAATAGATATTTTTCTTTATTTGCTACATGTATGAATCCCTTTTCTTTTTCACCTCTTACCCAATGTGGCACCATGCAAGGTTGCAGATAAACAGTATCGGCCCCAGCTTCTTTTAACATACTTACTGTTGCTTCAACCGCCTTTTGAGCCTGCGGCGAACCTGATAAACGAGGGCCAATTTTTTTACAAAGAAAGCGCAGGTTTTCGTACGCATTCCCATTACTCAATACTTCATCTGAAATTTTCTTTATTGCAATTGAGTCTTCTGTTTGTGCTAAACAAATAAATTGACATAAAAGAATGGCTACTGCCGATACAATTTTTTTAAACATATTCATCATTGAATTAACAAACATACCGATTTAGCTGTAATACAAATAAAATGAATCAACTAATTTATTGAATGAGTAAAAACAATAATTTCCAAAGAAATAATAGCATGGAAATAATGTAAATTATTGCTTTTTAATAATCTGGTTAGGACAGTTTTAGGTAAAAAACTACTTACAAGAATTTTCTTTTGAGCAATGCTTTACAAATATGCATTAGGCATAAAATTAATTGATATTATTATAATGTATGAATGGAATATACTATGGGTAATAAATCTGTAAATTGCAGCCTTAATAAAATTGCCGCTAAAAATATAAATTATGAATATTGCGATTGTTTGTTACCCTACGTTCGGAGGAAGTGGAGTATTAGCTACAGAATTAGGAAAGGCTCTTGCTGACAAAGGGCACAATATACATTTCATTACTTACCAGCAGCCTGTAAGGTTAAGTCATTTTCATACCAATATATTTTATCACGAAGTAAGGGTACCTACTTATCCTCTTTTTGACTACCCTCCTTATGAAACTGCCTTATCAAGTATGATGGTGGATGTAATTATCAATAATAGCATAGAGTTACTACACGTACATTATGCCATTCCACACGCTTCAGCAGCATATATGGCCAAACAAATATTGGCTAAGGAAGGTAAAAACATACCGGTAATTACTACTTTACATGGCACAGATATAACACTGGTTGGAAGAGATAAAACCTATCGCCCAGTTGTTACATTTTCAATGAATGAAAGCGATATTCTTACTGCAGTTTCTGACAACCTTAAGGAGGAAACTTATAAAAACTTTGCTATTGAAAAAGAGATTGAAGTAATTCACAACTTTGTAGATGTAAAACGTTTTAACAGAAAACCTGTTGACGCATTTAAAAAATTAATTGCACCCAATGGAGAAAAAATAATTGTACATGCAAGTAATTTCCGTAAGGTTAAAAGAGTAGATGATGTAGTAAAGGCTTTTTTACTTATCAACGAAAAAATTCCTTCCAAATTATTACTATTGGGAGATGGTCCGGAACGCCCCCCTATTGAAGCTGCTGCAAGAGATAGCAATGCCTGTGATGCCATTAAATTTTTAGGTAAACAAGAGCAAATGGAAGACATATTACCCATTGCTGATTTATTTTTATTAACCAGCGAATACGAAAGTTTTGGCTTAGCTGCGTTGGAAGCAATGGCTGCAGAAGTGCCCGTAATATCAACCAATGCAGGAGGCCTGCCTGAAATAGTCATCAATGGCAACTGTGGCTACATGAGTAACGTCGGTGATGTAGAAGGCATGTGTAAAAACGCAATTCTTATTTTAGCGGATAAGGAAACCCACAATCGTTTTAAAGCAAATGCCCTTGCGCAGGCAAGAAAATTCGATATTGGAAATATCGTACCACAATATGAAAAATTATACCAGCGTTTGATTTAATATTTATCGACGCCTTAGCCAAACTTCAGGATTAAGATCGTTTCCTTTTTCGTTACTAATAATTAAATCCATAGCCCCTATTCCATCTAAGTTAGCAGCTACCTTGCCTATAACCTGTCCTGTTTGCACGGTTTGTCCTTTACTTAAATTCACACCCGATAAATTACTATATCCGGTAAAATAGGTGCCGTGTTTCACCACCACCATTTGTACATCATCATAATTATTAACCAATACTACTTCTCCACCGAAAATTATTTTTACGGGTGTTCCTATTTCACAGCCAATAGAAATACCATCGCTTACAATTGTCACATCACCAACTTTATTAGGTCCAAAGTGCAAAAGGGGATATCCTTTATCTACAGGCCAGGGAAGTTTTCCCTGATTTATCCTGAAATTCTCATTCAAGGTTATAGCGGCAGAAGTGTTTAGTAATTCACTCTCTTTGTTAACAGGCGCAGCAGGGGTTCCTTTTTTAGGTGCTTTAGTAATGGACTTGGTTTTTGTTTCATCGGGATTGTTGGCAGTATTATTTTTTGCTGCCTTAATTTCTGCTTCTCTCACTTTTCTATCTTCAGTAGCTTTAGCTGCGGATGCCCGCCTGGCATCATCAACAGCTCTTCTAATGGCAGCGGTAATAGCATTGCTAACTTTCATCATTTGCTTTTTCTTAGCAGCTACCTGGTTATTTAATTCCTTTCCTTGTGCTTTTAGTTGCTTAACTACCTGGTTCTTTTCTTCCTTTTGTGTTTCTAAAATATCTACTTCTTTTCCTTGAATCTGTAACACAGCACTTTTCTTTTTCTTATTCGTGCTCAATTCGTTTATACGATTTTTCAATATCTCCTGGGTACGTAAAATATTCTCCCCCTGCATCTCTCTGTAATTTCTATAACTTTTTAAATAGGTTATCCTTTTAATGGCATCATTAAAACTGGAGGCTGAAAATATAAAATTTAAAAAATCAGAATTACTCCTGTTTTTATAAGAATAAATCATGCTCTTTGCATAATCCTGCTTAAGCGTATCCAATAATAATTGCATTTTATTAATATCTCGCTGAGATTTAAAAATGGTATTATCCAATAAATTTATATCCCTGTTTATATTTTCAAGCACATTTTCCTGTAAGCTTAGTTTCTTATTGATTAATGCCAGTGAACTAATATTTTCTTTAGTAGTTTTTTTGTTTTTATTAAGTAAATCCTGCGTTTCTTCTATCTCCCGTTTCAACTGCTGGCGCTGCTTTTCCAAATCCTGCTGTTCTTTTGAAGCAGGTTGCTGCGCAATAGCAGCTATACTGAAAACAAATATTGAAAGAAAGGTTACAAAGATTTTAATCATGTGCTGAATTTACTGGATAAACAAAAATACAATTCAGTATGCAGATAACGGTTTCAGTAAAGCTAACAGTTGTGCATAATTACAAATAACGGTTACTTGAGTTTATAATTTTTAGGGATGGTAAATATTATCGTCAAATCTTTGTTAAACTCCCACTGTTTAATGTTCAGTTGAATATCTAATTTATTTTTTTCTGATACCGTTATTTCACGGTAAGTTGAAAAATTAATACCATTATTAGTTTCAAAATTATTGTAAGTAATATCAGCTGTTCTATTCCGATTTATATCAACATCATCAAGTTTACTATGTACCAAATAATGATTGCTTTTGTCTATCGTCAACAAATTTTTAAAATATTTACCAAGTGTGGCCAATAATATTTTTGATTCAGATTCTTTATAACTTACTACACTATCATCTAAAAAAACGGGGTTTCCTACCAATAGATTTTGTAAGGTTTTAAAATCAAAAGGTATCTCTGTAACCTCCTGCAAATAGTCTATTGAACGATATTGTACCTGCTTATTTATTTTATCTAAAACAAAAACACTGTCTTTATTAACCAGCACCCTGAATGCTTCAATATTAAAAACGGTAGCATACCCAGATATCCAGATAAGGCTATCTTTTAATATTCGTACATAGGCAGTAATATTTGGTTGATTACCTTTACTATTTTGGTAATCAACTTTTATTTTAGCAGAAAATGTTTTAAAATCTATTGCTTTATTATGTACGTTTGACAGTACATTTTTTACCATTAAAATAGAATCATCTGCCGATGAATTGGTAATACGTACAGATACAGAATCTTTTTTTGAAACAGATGCTTGTATTTTTTTTGCTGTTTTGCAACTGCTTACAGCAATTGTAGCAAAAAGACTACATATTAGTATGGGTGAGCTAATTCGATAATAGATACTCAATTTCATTTTTATAGATTTTATTTTTTGCCCGTGTGTCCAAAACCTCCTTCACCTCTTGTTGTTGAATTTAATTGTTGTACCAATATCAAATCAGCTTTCGTCACTGAGGCTATTATCATTTGTGCAATTCTATCACCATGATTGATTGTTTGAGGTTCTTTGCTCAGATTAATCAATATCACTTTTATTTCACCTCGGTAATCACTGTCAATTGTACCTGGTGTATTTAAACACGTAATACCTTGTTTAATAGCAAGGCCACTTCTTGGCCGAATTTGTGCTTCATATCCATCAGGCAGTTCAATAAATAAACCTGTGGGTAATAATGTACGTTGCAATGATTGCAACACAACCGGCTCCTCAAGATTTGCCCGCAAGTCCATACCTGCTGCCCCTTCTGTTGCATAGGCGGGCAATTCATTGTTAGATTGATTTATAATGTTAATCTCTATATTTTGCATGGGAGCAAAGGTAATGATGTGAATAAGATTTATAATAGTAAGGTAAATTTTAACAAGCTTTCTGCTAATTTATTTTTGTAATAAAATAGTGGCGTAGGCTACAAGACCTTCTTCTCTGCCTACAAAACCCATTTTTTCTGTTGTAGTTGCTTTTATAGATACATCAGTTATTTGCAATGAAAGTATATTGGCAATGGCCATTTGCATCTGTGGAATATAATCCTTTATTTTAGGTGCCTGCAGGCAAAGGCTACTATCGATATTTACAATTGAGTAGCCTTCGTTTTTAATGAGCTCAAAACTTTTCTGTAATAAAATTTTACTGTCGATATTTTTTAAGGAATTATCTGTGTCGGGGAAATGAACACCTATATCACCAAGGCAGGCTGCACCTAGCATAGCGTCGCAAATAGCGTGTAATAAAACATCGGCATCACTATGCCCCAAAGCTCCTTTATGATGAGCAATTTTTACACCGCCTAACCAAAACTCCCTATCCGTAACCAGTTGATGAAAATCAATACCAAAGCCAATTCGCAAACTCATTATATATTTTTTTGTTTTTTGGAATAAGCGCAAATGTACGATTGTAAAAAACAAAAGCGTTCTGACATACATCAGAACGCTTTTAAACAAGATTTTATCTTAATTATTTAGCTGCAGATTCACCTTCATCTCCAAAGTCAAAAATAAGACTAAAGCGCAATGTATTTGATAATGGGTTACGATTAACCCCATTACCAGATGGCAAAAGATAAGAGAAGTTTAAACCAAAAGTTTGGTATTTTAATCCTGCTCCAACTGTAAAATATTTTCTGTTGCCTTTAGCAGGGTTTTCGTAAAAATAACCCGCTCTTAAAGCAAATTGATTTTGGTACCAAAACTCTGCTCCCAATGAAGCCTGAAATTCTTTAAGCTCTTCAGAGAAGCCGCCTGGGGCATCACCAAAAGAGGTAAACCAACTGCTAACAACACCCTGGTTACGATATTTTACCAACCCTTCACTATCTCCAAGGGCTGGAGGCGTAGGTACTAATAATTTATGCAAGTCTAAACCAAAAGTAATTTTACTGTTTACATCAAACACTTTTGTGTAAGCTACCCCCATACCCAAATTAGCGGGTATATAATCCTTTTGAGTAGCATCGTTTGTATAAGAAATTTTTGAACCAAGATTACTAAGTGTGACGCCGTAATTCAAACCAGAACCATCTTCCTTAACGCCTGTATGAAACACACTTAAATCAGCGGCAACTGAAGTGCCGGGCTTATAAATTGTACCGCTATTGTTTGGATCTCCACTTGCTAAACTTGAATTAATATAGCGTAGCATAATGCCTACACCTAATTTTTCCGACAACTTTCTTGAATAGCCTGCATCCAGCGCAAATTCGCGTGGACGATATTGTCCCAATTCACTTCCATTATTGTCTGTAAATTGAATGTTTCCCAAACTGAAGTATCGCAAAGAACCAGAAATGGCCTGTAAATCATCCAATTTATAATAGCCAGATAATGCTGCTAAATAAACATCGTTAATATCCAAGCCTTTTAACCACGGGGTATATGTTAACGACACGCCACCTTTACTTGTATTAAAAGGTGTTTTTGCCAAATTCCAAAAAGCCGAATTGGCATCTGCAGATGTTGCAACACCAAGATCGCCCATTCCACCTGATCTTGCATCAGGTGAGATACGTAAAAAGGGTACTGCTGTAGTAACAACGTTTATCGGATCAGTTTGCGCATTTACATTAGTGATCACACCAGTTAGTACTAAAACTAAGCTAGCTAATTTAATAATTGCTTTTTTCATTCGTAAATTTTGTCTTGTTTAGGTAGACATACACTCAATAAGCGAGGATTTTTTTTGGGGTATAAAATAATAATTTATAAAATTGAGTTTAAAGCGCACACAATAAAATAGCATTGCCTTTTGTGAAATTAGAAGATTTTTTTCAATCAACCGCATAACCAAACAGCTAATAATCAATTTTACAGAAATTTTTGCCAACCAATAATATATTTATACTTAATAGAACGGTTTGAAATACGGTTTTATTGCATATAAAAAAGAGCCTCCGAATGATAAATTGTTTAATTGTAACAGCACTGATTTAATTATTTTTTTATGATCATCTAATTAAAAAATTATCGTTATTACCTGATCTATTTATTTGCAAATTCAATATTTTTAAAATAAAAATATAACAATAGGTATCTAAAATGCGTTATCAATTCTGGAGTTAAATAGCTGCTAATATTTTGGTAAATATGCTATTATTAAACTTATGGCAAGTCTATATGGGTTAAAATATTTATATTCGCATTTGATTCCCCAAATACAATAATAAAGAAAACCTTTCGTTAAATAATTTGCAAAACGAACGCACATGCAAAAAACATTTTCTGGTAAAAATTTAATTATCCTGGCAGCGGTAGCCCTATCATTGGGTGCCTGTAAAAGCAATGGCATTTCTGGAAAGAAGAAAAACTCTTCTTCAGTAACCGGCTGGAACTATGATGACAAAAACATGGGTAATTACCATGTTGCTAAAATGAAATATCCCCAGGCTGGCCCCGGATTGGTATTTGTTCAGGGCGGCACCTTTGTTATGGGTGCCAAAGACGAGGATGTTATGGGTGACTGGAACAATATTCCACGTCGCATAACTGTTCCATCTTTCTTTATTGATGAAACTGAAGTTGCAAATGTTCATTATCGTGAATATATCTACTGGTTGGAAAACACATTTAGCGGAGACACCAACGTTTTAGCTAAGGCTTTACCTGACACACTTTGTTGGCGTCATGAACTTGCTTATAATGAGCCTTACGTGGAATATTATTTCAGGTACCCGGCTTATAACTTTTATCCTGTTGTAGGGGTTTCATGGCAGCAGGCTCACGATTTTTGTGTTTGGAGAACTGACAGGGTAAATGAATTATCCCTTGTTAAAAAAGGCTATCTGAAAAAAGATTTTGCTAAAAAGGAAATGAAAGGCGGCGGCGCAGATGGTTCTTTTAATACAGAAACATATTTAATGAACCCCGAGTTAATACAGGGAAGAACAAAACCTAAAAAATCAGATTTAAAAGATGTTAGTGGTAAACCCAGGGCTATTGTAAAAATGGAAGATGGTATTTTAAATATGGGATATCGCCTGCCAACAGAAGCAGAGTGGGAATATGCAGCCTATGGTTTAATGGATCAAAATCCTAACCCCCGTAAAAAAGAAGGAAAAAATGGAGAAGAATTAATATCTAATCAACAAATATATTCCTGGAGCAAAAATCCAAATGGTTTGCGTGATAACCGCAGAGGTAGCTGGCAGGGTAAGTTTTTAGCTAACTTCAAACGTGGTAGTGGAGATAACATGGGAGTTGCCGGCGGATTAAATGACCGTTCTGCTATCCCCGGTAATATCAAAGCTTTTTATCCTAATGCATTTGGTTTATACAATATGAGTGGTAATGTGGCAGAATGGGTTCAGGATGTATACAGGCCATCAACACCTGCAGATGGAGAAGATTTTAATTACTTCAGAGGTAATAAATTTGAAAAATATTATAAAAATAGTGGTGGCGAATTTGAAAGGGATTCTTTAGGCCGATTAAAAAAGATTAGTGCTTCTGATGAAGATGTTAAAAACCGTCGAAATTACCAACACAATAATTTGTTAGGTCATATGGATGGTGATTCAACCAGTGGAGCCTTTTATCAATATGGTATTACTACTTTAGTTGGCGACAAATCAAGAGTTTTTAAAGGCGGAAGCTGGAACGACAGACCTTATTGGTTGTCACCAGGCGCAAGAAGATTCTTAGAAGAAGATCAATCATCCAGTACAATTGGTTTCCGTTGTGCACAAACTTATATGGGTTCTCCTGAAGGTGCTGGCTTTAAAGAAGGAAATATATTCGGCAAACGTAAACAGAATACAAAAAAGAATTAATAAAAATAAATTATAATTGAAAGCCCTTCACCTTATGGTTGAAGGGCTTTTTAATTAGCCGCCTTTCTGAATTTACAATAAGATAGTTTAAAACATATTATTAGTCCCATACAACCCAAACATTCTTTTATTATTGATAATTATTTGTTCTACCCTATTTTTGACTTATGGAAATACAAGATTTATATGCCATTTTTCAGCAGCATTCATCTATACAAACCGATACACGAAAATTACAACCAGGTGACCTTTTTTTTGCACTAAAAGGCCCCAATTTTAATGGTAATAAATTTGCCAGGCAGGCCCTTGATGCCGGGGCTGCTTACGTTGTTATTGATGAGGATGCAGGATTTATTGATGACAGATTAATTTCTAAGCAGGATGTATTGATAACGTTACAGGAATTAGCCAGCTATCACCGGCGACAATTTACTATTCCTTTTATTGCTATCACTGGAAGCAATGGAAAAACTACCACTAAAGAATTAATACACGAAGTTTTATCTACTACTTATAAAACATACACTACAAAAGGGAATTTAAACAACCATATTGGTATTCCTTTAACCATTTTAGCTATACAAAAAGATGCAGAAATAGCAGTAATAGAAATGGGTGCCAATCATCAAAAGGAAATTGAGGGTTATTGCAACTACACCTTACCAACACATGGTATTATTACAAATTGTGGTAAGGCACATTTAGAAGGATTTGGTGGTATAGATGGTGTAAAAAAGGGCAAGGGCGAATTGTATGCTTATTTAAGAGAACATGATGGTACCGCATTTATAATGAGTGATTATATATACCTGCAGGAAATGAGCAAGGGTATCCATACTATTAAAACCTATGGAACACAAAATGCTGAAATTACAGGATTGATAAACCACAGTAGTGAATTATTAGAAGTTAAAATTACACACGGGGCTAGTATTAACAATATTAAAACCCATTTGGTAGGAGCCTATAACTTACCCAATGTACTGGCAGCAGTAGCACTGGGTAAATATTTTAATGTAGAAGATGAAAAAATAAAAATGGCTTTAGAAAATTATCTTCCCTCAAACAGCCGCTCACAATTAATAGAAAAAGATGGTAATAAAATAATTTTAGATGCCTACAATGCTAATCCAAGCAGCATGAAAGCAGCTATAGAAAATTTTGCTAAAATGGAAGGACAAAATAAAATACTATTGTTAGGAGGGATGATGGAAATGGGTAATGAAAGCATTGCAGAGCACAAAGCTTTGATTGATTTGATTTCTTTGTATACCTGGCAACAGGTGGTACTGGTGGGTGGAGATTTTAATAAAACAGCTCACCCATATCGCTACTTTAACAATTCTACACAAGCGAAAGAATGGTTACAATTGCAGCATTTAAAAAATGCTCAATTGCTGATTAAAGGTTCACGCAGTATGCAAATGGAAAAAGTATTAGAGTAACTAGTTTTTACAAAGAATTATCTAAATACATTTGAAGATCAGCTTCTGTTTTAATCAAAACATCCCTCACCTTACTGCCCTGATTAGGGCCTACAACACCCGCTGCTTCTAACTGATCCATTAACCTCCCGGCACGGTTATAACCCAGTTTCATTCTTCTTTGTAATAGTGACGTACTTCCGCTCTGGCTGGCAACAATTAAACGGGCTGCATCCTCAAACAAAGAATCCTTATCATTCAAGTCAAAATCTTTCCCTTCCATTTCTTTTTCATCCACATATTCGGGCAATAAAAAAGCTTGTGCATAGCCACGCTGATCGCCAATAAAGTCAACGATTTTATCCACCTCCGGCGTATCTACAAAAGCACATTGCAAACGCACCAATTCTCCATTGTAACTAATCAGCATATCTCCTTTACCTATTAATTGCTCCGCTCCTCCCGCATCCAAAATTGTTCTGCTATCTATCTTACTACTAACTTTAAATGCAATTCTTGCAGGAAAGTTGGCTTTGATTGTTCCCGTAATAATATTTACACTTGGCCTTTGGGTTGCAATAATTAAATGTACTCCTACTGCTCTTGCCAGCTGCGCTAAACGTGCAATGGGCATTTCTACTTCCTTACCTGCAGTCATAATCAAATCGGCAAATTCATCCACTACCAAAACAATAAAGGGTAAAAACTGATGGCCCTTTTCTGGGTTTAATTTTCGGGCAACAAATTTTTCATTGTACTCCCTTATGTTTCTACATCCAGCCTCTTTTAATAAATCATAGCGGTTATCCATTTCAATACACAAGGCATTAAGTGTGTGTACTACTTTCTTTGTATCAGTTATAATCGCATCTTCTTCACCAGGCAATTTTGCCAGAAAATGTTTCTCGATGGTTTTATAAATGCTCAACTCTACTTTTTTCGGGTCAACCAAAACAAATTTTAATTGCGAGGGATGCTTGCTGTATAGCAACGAGACCAATATAGCATTTAAACCAACAGATTTACCTTGCCCTGTAGCTCCTGCCATTAATAAATGTGGCATACTCGCAAGGTCAACAATAAAGTTTTCGTTATTAATTTTTTTACCTATGGCAATTGGTAAAGAAAAATTATTCTGCCTGAATTTATCTGTATCCAGTAAAGTGCGCATACTTACAATTGTCTTTTTTGCATTTGGCACTTCAATACCAATGGTTCCTTTCCCAGGAATTGGTGCAATGATGCGTATACCAAGCGCAGCAAGACTTAGCGCTATATCATCCTCCAGATTTTTTATCCTTGAAATTCTAACACCTGCTGCGGGAATGATCTCGTACAATGTAACCGTTGGACCAACAGTTGCATAAATTTTCTGGATATTAATATCATAATTTTTCAGCGTATTGATGATCTGGTTTTTGTTTGTTTCCAGTTCTGCAGGATCCTGCACAATTTTTTCACTCCCATGAGCCTCCAGTAAATCAAGTTGCGGATATTTATAATCCCGCAAATCTAAAATAGGGTCGTAAGGACTGTCTATGGTTGTTGATTTCGTATTTTTTGGAATTACATGCTCCTGTTCTGCTGTTGCTTCAGGAACCGTTTTAATTTCCAGTTCCAATGCAGGGCCTGCATTATTTTTAAAAGCTGCATTACTTACATATTCAGGTATACTTTCTTCTACTTGTTCAATTACAATATGTTCCCTTTTCACATTGTCAACTGATACACTTTTCAGTCTTTCTACGTCAATAGTTCCCGGGATTTCTTTTTCAATAATCTGCAGATCGTGGTTTAGTGCTGCATTAACATGCAAAGGAATATTTAGCATGCCTCCTTTCTCTCCCTTTAACGTATTTCCCTTATTATCATCAACTTTAGTTACTGGCTCAATTAAGTCATGAGTATCTGTTTTAGAAGTTATCATTTCACCTTCCGCTATATCTTTCAGTTCGTTATCCGAATTGTAGATTTTTTTTGAAGGCAATTTAAATACCGGATTAAACCTCCAGATTACGTATACCAAAATGGCAACTGCAAGTACTGCTAAAGTTCCAATTCGACCAATGGTTTTATACATCCAGTCTTTGGTCATATTTCCTACTGCACCACCCCATGGAAATACTTTTCCATTCATTATTACTGCTGCACTTACACTCAATATTATTAGCCCTGTAATTACATATTTTATGTTGCGTCTTACTGAAAAAACTTTCTTATCAAAAAACAAATTAATACCTACAACAAAAAAGAAACTACAAATAAAATAGGATGCAATACCAAAACCTTTGTAAATAAAAAAGTGCGAAATAAAAGCTCCGAAAGTACCCAGCAGATTATTTACTTTAGCATCAGTACCAAGCAGCAATTTATATCCATGTAAAAAAACTTTATCCTGGTCTTCTTCCCAGGTAAACAGGTAAGATGTAAAGGCAATGAAAAATAAAAAGGCCAATAATAAAAAAATAGTGCCTATTATTTTGTGCGTACGTTCATCTTTAAGTAATTGTTTTACTACTACTTTTTCTTCGGTTTCGATTTTTAAACCGTCCTTTCCGGGAGCTTTGGATTTAGCTGATTTCACTTTACTTGCCATTACTAACAAAGATATATAAATCCATTACTGCAACATTGCAGAATTTGGACGAATTAGGATAAAAGATATCAACGAAATTATGTAGGTTTGATAAAACGTACGCAATTGAGGAAAGTAATTAACATCCTTTTATTTATTTTGTGCTTCAATTTTTCAAACGGGCAATTAAACATTGATAGTTTAGGTACCACACTGCCAATAATAAAAGACAATAGCCCGATTGGTAATACCACTTTTGTGTTTATCGACAGTAATAATCTAAGTGCTGAAAAAATACCAGCAAACCAATGGGTTGCATACAATTCATTAAAATTAAAAAGATTTATACCTCCGGAATTCATAAATAAAACCATTTTTTTAAAGTTTACACTTAACAACAGTGCTGAAATTGCTGACACCGTTTATTTTTACCCGGGTAATTCTTTTCGAAGCATTGCTATGTATAAAATATTACCAACTCAACAATTACAACAGCTAAAAGATGAAAGTAAGGCAGATGGCTTTCAACCCCTGAAAGTTTTATCAAAAGAAAGCGCTACTTATATTGCTGTACTACATTTTACAAAAAGAAAATTCAATTCTCTATCACCTGAAATTATACCTAAAAAATATCTTAATAAATATCAGAAAGAATATTATACAGGAAGTTATAATGAACTAATTTTTGGTTACATATTGTGTGGATTGTTGGTAATGATGATATTTTTTAATGCCGCTAACTACAGTCTTGGCAGAAAAAAAGAATTTTTATATAACTGCCTGTATGCCATTTGTATGTTTTGGCTAATTTTTTTTAATACTTATATTGATAGACGAAGTGGTGTATTTGCAAGTTTTTTTATGGGATACCTTGCTTTTGCATTGTTGATAATTGGAACCATTTTTTACATTGCCTTTACCCGAAAATTTTTAGATACAAAAACGAACTATCCTTTGTTAAACAAAATTTTTTATTACCAAGAAAAGATCCTGTTGGCACTATTTATTTGCTACAGTATTGTTTATTTTTTTACTGATAATTTTCAGTTACAAAGTACAGTGGAAAATGGATCTAAAATCTTAATGTTGGGCATTGGTATAATGTATATTTTAGTTGGCATAAAACAAAAAAACAGGCTGTTTAATTACCTTGCTATAGGTAATGCTATTTTAATCTTATTCTCCATTATTTCATTTTTGTTAATAATAGTAACCGTTCGCAGGTCTGGTATTTTTACCAGTGCCTTATTATATTATGAAGTAGGCATAGTGGGTGAATTAATATTTTTCTTACTTGGATTAACATACAAAAACAGAAAAGAATTGATTGAAAGAATAAAGGAGCAGGAAGCCCTAAAATTAGCAGCAGAAAAACAAATTTTCGAAACAAAAATAGCAATATTAAATGCGCAGCAGGAAGAGCGAAACCGTATTAGTACAGATATGCACGATGACCTTGGTGCAGGGGTTACTGCCATTCGTTTATTTAGCGAACTGGCTAAAAGAAGGTTAGGAAAAGAAACAATTCCCGAAATTGAAAAGATTTCATCTTCTGCAAACGAATTGCTCAATAATATGAATGCTATCATCTGGACAATGAATAGCAGCAATGATTCATTTGGTAATATGGTGGCTTACATTCGTAGTTACGCTATTGAATATTTTGAAAATACAGGCATTAATTGCACTGTGAATATAGCTGCAGATTTACCTGATATTGCAGTAAATGGAGCAATACGCCGAAATGTATTTTTAGTGGTAAAAGAAGCACTGAACAATGTTTTAAAACATTCCAAAGCTACTGAGGTAATATTGGTGTTAAAGAAAGAACACACAGTTATATCCTTACTAATTCAGGATAATGGCACCGGAATTGATTTTGAAAATTTGCGCAGGTTCGGCAATGGTTTAAAAAACATGAAAGCCAGAATGAATAAATCAGGCATTGATTTTTTTATAGAAAATAAAAATGGCACACTCATAACCCTACAACGGGCAATAAACAATTAATTTTTTTTTGAAATACCAAGTGCCAGTAATAGCCAGGCTGTAATAAAACAAACACCACCCAATGGAGTTATAGCACCAACCCATTTTAAACCTGTCATATCGGTCAATTCAATAAATGATAAAAGGTATAAAGAACCGCTAAAAAGTAATATTCCCAAACAAAATAAACGACCAGCCCATTGTAAATAATTATTTGTAAAATCTTTGTATAAAATGCCGGTTATAAACAGCGCTATTACATGATAAAACTGGTAACGAACGCCCGTTTCAAAAGTTTGCAGGTTTTTATCACTGATAAGTTGCTTTAACGCATGTGCACCAAAGGCTCCTAAAATAACTGACAAGGCACCCAATACAGCTGCCGTTTTTAAAAAATTTT
Source organism: Ferruginibacter sp. (assembly GCA_025352625.1). Classification (GTDB taxonomy): domain Bacteria; phylum Bacteroidota; class Bacteroidia; order Chitinophagales; family Chitinophagaceae; genus Ferruginibacter. The sequence goes on along the minus strand of JANXSR010000110.1, from coordinate 5,149 downwards.
TTTGCATGTAAAATAAATTTTTATGCCGTGGATTGTTTAGCTAAAAATAAAGTACTAAAAGTTTGTACTGATATTTCTGTTGAGGGTATTACCAGTTTTGCCTGGCTATAAAAAGGGGTTCTTTCTTTCAGTTTTTGTTCTATAAAAAAAAGCAATTCTCCCTGGTTCATTTTTTTTATCAAAGGGCGTTTTTCCTGTTCTGCCAAAACCCTGTCCAAAATTTGCGGTGCTGTCGTTAAAAGATAAAGGGTGGTTCCATGATCATTCATCCACTGCATGTTTTCATGAAAGCATGGAGTACCTCCCCCACAGGCTATGATAGTGTTATTAGCATCTGCAAAATTTCTAAGGTAAGTCGCTTCAATTTCTCTAAAATAATCCTCTCCTTTAATCTCAAAAATATCCGCAATAGTTTTTCCCTCCGCATTTTCAATTACCTCATCCAGGTCTACAAAAGTATAGTCGTTTGCCGAGGCCCATTTTTTACCCCAATACGATTTGCCACTTCCCATAAAACCTGTCAAAAAAAAGATCATAAAAGTGTTATTACGGTTGTTCTTACAGTAAGAATTAAACAAATTTACCGCATTAATTGATAAAAGCTGCGTAACACAAATTACAGGTAAATAATCTTTCGAAACTAAAAAGGTATGCGGGTAAAATATTAATTCTTCTTTTTAAAATCTCCTCTTTTCCAGGATTTAATAAAATCGGCCCATGCAAACGGGTTAAATATATTTTGTGGAGGTGCCTGTCCGGCGTAAGAATATTTAGCAGACTGCTTACTTAAATATGTATTTGCAGCTTCTCTTCCATCTCTTGGTAAAGAAGACATCAATAACCTTCGTCGACTTTCGTCATTATTTTGCCGGGCTATTTCAAGGTTATCATCTGGCACTTTGGTATTAATAAAATCTCTTTCAAACTGTTCTCTTGTTGGTCTCGATTTTATAATGGTTGCCGCCAGAAATACAGTATCCGTAACCATTAATTGTAATATACTGTATTGGTTGCCCTCAATGTTTTTGGGTACGATAACCGATTTGGGTTTAAATCCCACACTTGTAAATTCTATGGCATCTCCTTTCAAAACAACAATGCTAAAAACGCCCTGGCTATTGGTTACTGTTCCCCTGTTTTGCCCCTTCACCATAACACTTACAGATTGCAAGGCCTGCAGGCTATCTGCCGTCATTACAACACCGTACAACTGTACCACCGAATCTTTCAATGTTTCAAATTGTGCATTTGCAGCAACAGGAATAATTAAAGCAATAAATAAGGTGTATCGTAAAAAAAGTTTCATTCAAAAAAGTTCTATAACTACAGGCCATTCCAAAACCATTGGATAAATGGAAGCAGTAACATTTGGTTAAAGAAAAGATGTGTGTTCAAAAATAACAACATTCCTTAATTAATAAACAAAGTAAGGGCATCAATGGTTAATTTTGCCGCAGAAAATGTTTTTTAACAAATAATTGAACCGATGACGAACGAACAGATACTGCAAGCGCTAAGCAATGTGCAGGAACCAGACCTGGGCAAAGATTTGGTAACGCTGAATATGGTTAAAGATATTGTAATTGATGGCAATGAAGTTTCTTTTACGGTTGTTTTAACTACCCCCGCATGTCCTTTAAAGGACCTTATTATGAATGCCTGCATCAATGCAGTTAAATTATTGGTTAATAAAGAAGCCATTGTAAAAGTAAATTTCACCAGCAATACAAGTAGTAACAGAAAGGATACTAAAACAGTATTAAGTGGCGTAAAAAATATCATTGCAGTAGTGAGCGGAAAAGGTGGTGTTGGCAAAAGTACTGTAGCCAGTAACTTTGCGCTGGCATTGGCACAAAGCGGCGCATCTGTTGGTTTAATGGATGCTGATATTTACGGCCCCAGCCAGCACATTATGTTTGGCGTTAGGGGCGAACGGCCCATGATGAGAGACATTGAAGGTAAAGGATGGATTGTGCCCATTGAAAAGTTTGGTATTAAGATGATGAGCATCGGATTGCTGGTGGATGAAAAACAAGCAGTAGTGTGGCGAGGCCCAATGGTTAGCAGTGCCATCCGTCAATTTGTAAGCGATGTAGATTGGGGCGAACTGGATTATCTTGTAATTGACATGCCGCCAGGCACTGGCGACATTCATTTAACTGTTGTACAAACTGTACCAGTAACCGGTGTAATTGTTGTTACCACTCCACAAACCGTAGCACTTGCAGATGCAAAAAAAGGCATCGCCATGTTTGGACAGGCACAATTAAAAGTGCCCATTATTGGCCTGGTAGAAAATATGAGCTACTTCACTCCTGCTGAATTACAGGATAATAAATATTACCTGTTTGGAAAAAATGGTGGTAAAAATCTTGCCGAAGAATTTGATATTCCTTTCCTTGGCCAAATACCTATTGTGCAAGCTATTCGTGAAGGTGGAGATAGTGGCGTACCCATTATGGTAAGCAATGATGAGTTGACTAAAAAAGCATTTATCGATTTCGCAGCAAATGCTACCCGTGGTATTGCCATGAGAAATGCTAACCTTGAGCCAACAGAAATACAGGAAATGGTGGAGTAAGTTAAGTAAAATATTTTTGTCCAGGCTAAGAAGCTATGTGGAATATCCTTGCATCGCCCTCTTGTACAAAAAGAGCTCTTTGGAACCTTCTCAAGTTTTTTATATAAAGTTTACATCTTTTTAAAAAGGGGTAACCTTTATTATTTAATAGAATATTTTCTGCCTCCTGTTTAAAAACAGCTTATCATTAAAAACATAATCAATGCCATTCTACATAAAAATAGCCACTGTAATTTCTTTGCTTATTTTTAATGCCTGCTCCTCAAACAAAAATATGTCCGGTCAAAATAATACACATCTTAATTCTTCTTCAGCACAGGTTGTAGTATTTGACAAACAAGGCCATCGGGGCTGCCGTGGACTAATGCCGGAGAATACCATTCCCGCTATGATGAAAGCGCTGGACCTTGGAGTAACCACCCTGGAAATGGATGCCAGCATCAGTAAAGACAAAAAAATATTTCTCTCACACGAACCTTTCTTCAACCACGAAATAACTACCAAACCCGACGGCAGTTTTATTGAACAAAAAGATGAACACAATTATAACATGTACCACATGCTATACGATTCCATCAAAACTTATGATGTAGGTCTGAAGCCACATCCACGGTTTGCGCAACAACAGCGGCTGGCCGTTTCAAAACCATTGCTCAGCGATCTGTTTGACAGTGTAAAAGCTTACATGCTCACCAACAAAAGGCCCTACCCATTTTTTAATATAGAAACCAAATGCATGCCGGCAACAGACGATCTCTATCATCCTGCACCCGCTGAATTTGTTGAACTGTTAATGAAACTAATCAGAGAAAAACAAATGGAAGAGCAGGTAATCATTCAGTCATTCGATTTCAGAACCCTGCAATACCTTCACCAGCATTATCCCAACATAAGAACAGCCATGCTGATTGAAGACTTCGATAAACGTTCTTTGGAGGAACAAATAAAAGCACTTGGTTTTATACCCACTATTTACAGTCCCGAAAATTCATTGGTCAATAAAGAACTGATTGAAAAATGCCACCAGCAAAACATAAAAGTAATTCCATGGACAGTAAATGATGCAAAAAAAATAACTGAATTAAAAGAGATGGGTGTGGATGGAATTATTTCTGACTATCCTAATTTATTTAAACAGGCGGTAAGTTTAAATTAGCCGGAAGGCGTTAAGTCGTTTTTCAAAAAAATAAAATTAGTATATAAATTATCAAGATCATGAACGGAAAATAAATTTAAAAAACGTCTTATCGCCTTACCGGCAAAAAACAGTAACAACACTCTATTTATGCAGCATGAATTTTCATTGGCATATGCACAGGCGCTCGATAGCAATGACCCACTACACAGTTACAGGGAGCAATTTTATGCACCCTACTTACAAGGCAAAAGAGCCATTTATTTTTTAGGTAACTCCCTCGGCTTACAGCCAAAAACTGCACAAGACGAAGTAATGACCATCATGGAAGGCTGGGCTAATTTTGGCGTAGAAGGTTTTTTTTTAGGTAAAGACCCATGGTTAAATTATCAGCAAAAAATTACGCCCTTGTTATGCGATATCATCGGTGCAAAAAAAGAAGAGCTGGTCACCATGAATCACCTTACGGTAAATCTTCATTTACTGATGATCTCTTTTTATCAGCCTACTGCCACAAGGTATAAGATCATCTGCGAAGCAAAAGCATTTCCATCAGATCAGTATGCTTTTCAATCGCAGGTAAAACTGCATGGCTTTGCTCCTGCTGATGCGATCATAGAAGTGCATCCAAAAGAAGGAACAGAACTCATTACCACAGAAGATATTCTTGCAACCATTGAGGCACACAAAGACAGTGTTGCCCTTGTGTTATTCAGCGGCATCAACTATTATACAGGCCAGGTATTTGATATAAAATCCATTACCCAAGCTGCGCATAAAGCCGGAGCCTATGCAGGTTTCGACCTGGCACATGCCGCAGGCAATATCAAATTACAATTGCACGACTGGCAGGTTGATTTTGCCTGCTGGTGTAATTATAAATATTTAAACAGCGGCCCTGGTGCCATTGCCGGTGCGTTTGTACATGAACGTCAGCTTAGCAATAACGTATTACCAAGATTGCAAGGCTGGTGGGGCAATGATGTAGCTAACCGTTTTAAAATGGGCAATGCATTTACACCAACAGCAACAGCAGAAAGTTGGGCCATGAGTACTTCACCCATGATGCTGCTGGCAGCACACAAAGCTTCACTGGAAATATTTGCAGCGGCAGGTTTTGATAATTTGGTAACTAAGAGCAAAGCACTAAGCGATTATTTATTTTTTGTACTTAATCATATCAATCAACCGGTAGAAAAATTTAAAATCATTACACCCATCAACCCTGACGAAAGAGGTTGCCAGGTTTCTTTCTCCATACATCAAAATGCCAAAGCTGTTTTTGATACACTGCTACCCTTTGGTATTTTTGCAGACTGGCGGGAACCCAATGTAATACGAGTTGCCCCGGTACCATTGTACAACAGCTTTGAAGAAATCTATATTTTTGCTGAGCTTTTACAACAAATTTTAAATGCTGCTTAATGTATAAA